>DFAP01000093.1:0-20519 GCA_002365855.1 Pelotomaculum sp. UBA3103
GAAATGGACCGTTTTTTTTGTTTAAAACAATTTACAAATTTTAAGTTTCCAGAGGTATTTGCTGATATTTGTTGAAATATGACAAAACATATTGATTACTGGCAATGTGAAATTCAAAGGAATATCATTCTATTGCACCGAATAAATGGTAAATTATGTTATAGGTGGTGACGTAGTTTTGGATTTAGAAAAGTTGTTGGAAGTAATCCATGTGCAGAGGCATGATTTTTTAAACCACCTTCAAGTAATTTCAGGCTTGATGCAATTGAACAAAGTCGAGCGTGCCCGCGAGTATATAGGACAGGTCGGCAAGGAGATGGAGCAGACTAGCAAGACTGCGCGGGTGAAGATACCGGAGGTTACCGCCGCGCTTTTGATTGGACTCAACGAGGCTGCCAAGTACCAGATCAAGGTAGAGCTGTCAGTTAACTCGAATTTTGCCGATTGCGCGATTGCGGGACATACAGCCGGTGAGGCGGTGCAGCGCTGCCTGGACTGTATTTTTTTAACCATGGCTACTCCGGAAATAAAAGAACGTTATATTGAGATATATCTCATGGGAAGTGAAAAAAAATATACATGCCGCATACTGTTCCCAAATCCTAAGATGCCTGACACATCATCTTTTGAAAACGGGATATCCGCCCTGGGTGCGCTGCTAAGTGAACACAAGGGACGGGTCAACCTTGCTGTTGCAAATGATAATATGGAAATTTATTTGACATTGCCTAGAAAAGAAAAGAAAAGTGGTTACACTACAAGTAGGTGATTTCTATGTTTTATGATAGTGCCAGGATTTTTGTCAAGGGCGGCGATGGAGGAAACGGCTGCGCGGCTATGCGCAGAGAGAAGTATGTGCCGGAAGGAGGTCCCTGGGGCGGGGACGGGGGCAGGGGCGGCAATGTGATCTTCCGAGCCGACGAGGGCCTGCGTACCCTGGTGGATTTCCGCTACAAGCGCCACTATAAAGCTGACCGCGGCCGGCACGGAGAAGGCAAGAATATGCATGGCGCGTCGGGCGAGGACCTTTTAGTCCGTATTCCGGTAGGCACAATAATCAGGGACGCGGATACCGGTGAAATGCTTGCTGACCTGGTCAGGAACGGGCAGGAGATAGTAGTTGCCCGGGGAGGACGCGGCGGCAGGGGTAACACCCGGTTTGCCACGACTACTAACAAGGCCCCAACGATGTATGAAAAGGGAGAGCCAGGCCAGGAGCGCTGGCTGAACCTGGAGCTTAAACTGCTGGCCGATGTGGGTCTGGTAGGTTTCCCAAATGCGGGAAAATCCTCTATAATATCAAAAGTTTCAGCGGCTAGACCCAAGATAGGCAACTATCCTTTCACCACTCTTTCCCCAAACCTTGGGGTAGTTAGAGTAGAGGACGGCAGCAGTTTTGTAGTTGCCGACATACCTGGCTTGATTGAAGGTGCACATACCGGCGCCGGGTTAGGTCATGAATTCCTGCGGCATGTTGAGAGGACTCGCCTTTTAATCCATGTGCTTGATATGGCTGGCGGCGAGGGCAGAGACCCTGTTGAAGATTTCCGGGTAACCAACAGGGAACTTTTGCTCCACAACCAGGCTACGGGGGCAAAAACCCAGGTGATTGCCGCCAACAAGATGGATGTTGAGGAGGCGGCTGGTAATTTAAACAGGCTCAGGGAGACCTATGGGGAACATTATGAAATATTCCCGGTATCAGCGCTTACCGGCAGCGGCATTGATGCCTTAATCTACAAAGTGGCCGCGCTCCTGGAAGAGCTCCACCCGCAAAACATACTTCCTGAAGAAAATGCCTTGCCGGTGGTTCACCGCGTTGAACCACGCTTTAACATTTACCGCGAGGGAGAAGAATTTTATGTCTGCGGTAAAGAAATCGAGCGTCATGTGGCCATGACGGACATGAATAACGATGAAGCGGTCGAACGCCTGCAGTGGATTATCAAGCGTATGGGTATAGAGGAAGCATTGAAGGCGGCTGGGATTAAAGAAGGGGATACGGTTAAAATCGGGGCATTCGAGTTTGAATACGTGTTATAGAGGTATATTAACAGGCCTTCTACTCTAGGATGCAGGGCTGATATGTGATATACTTTTTCCAAAATATTGTGTATAGGGTGTGTTATGGAAACAATAGCCAGAAATTTCGGCGCCTTTAAACGGATTGTTATCAAGGTAGGTACAAGTTCTGTGGCTCATACGACCGGCAAGCCCAACCTCTATCTAATCGAAAACCTGGTGCGGCAGTTAGCCGATCTTTATAACCAAGGCAAAGAGGTCATCCTGGTTACATCGGGCGCCATCGGAACCGGGGTGGGAAAGCTCGGTCTGCCAGGCCGGCCGAAGACAATACCTGAAAAGCAGGCAGCCGCTGCAGTTGGACAGGGCATTCTGATGCATATCTATGAAAAATATTTTACTGAATACGGTGTAACTGCCGGGCAGGTGCTTTTAACCAGAGAGGACTTTTCCGACAGAAGACGTTTTTTAAACGCCAGAAACACCCTGCACGCTCTGCTCCAGTACGGGGTAATACCGGTTGTCAATGAGAATGATACTGTTGCTGTGGATGAGATTAAGCTGGGTGACAACGACACCCTGTCAGCATTGGTAGCCAGCCTGGTCGGCGCAGAATTGCTGATCCTGCTTACCGACATAGAAGGGCTCTATACGGCTGACCCGCGAAAAGACCCGAATGCCGGCTTAATCAGTGACGTCAGGGAAATAACCACCGATATTGAGTTGTTGGCCGACGGGGCAGGCAGTAAAATGGGCACCGGCGGCATGTCTACGAAGATACAGGCAGCCAGGATAGCCATGCACTCCGGTGTTGTCACCGTCATCGCCAGGTCGGCAGAAAAAAGCATCATCCGCCAGATTGTTTCCGGAGAACAGGTCGGGACTGTTTTTTGGCCATCCGCCAATAAGATGGAAAACAAAAAGCGTTGGATTGCATATAGCTCCAATATCTGCGGACAGATATACGTTGATGAAGGCGCGTCGCTGGTTCTGGCCAAACAGGGCAAAAGCCTTCTGCCCTCCGGTGTAACCCGGGTAGAAGGAGATTTTGACATGGGCAATACGGTAAGTATTATCGATCCTGACGGGCGGGAAATAGGCAGGGGCATAGTAAATTATTCTTCAGGGGAGATTGACCGGATTAAAGGGGCTCAAACCAGGGATATTACCCGCATCCTTGGCTATAAGGACTTTGATGAAGTAGTGCACCGAAACAACCTGGTGCTTGATCTGTAATACCTGGTGTGCGGGCTTCCATGGCGCCCATTGGGCCGGAGAGCATATAATTAATCTTGCATTTGTTTAAATCAAAATGTACAATTTCGTTATGGATAAAGAGACAGGAAAAATTAACCGCATAGGCATCATGGGTGGGACTTTTAACCCGATTCATTACGGCCACCTCGTTGCCGCTGAAGGCGCCCGGCATGACCTTGGCCTGGAGAAAGTTATTTTCGTTCCGGCCGGCCAGTTGCCGAATAAGCCAGGTTTTCAAGTGGTCGGCCCTAGGCACCGGTTTTTTATGACCAGCCTGGCAGTGGACAGCAACCCTTTTTTTCAAGTATCTTCAATTGAAATTGAACGCCCCGGCCCATCCTATACCATTGACACATTGCAGGAAATCTCCCGTCTTTACCCCCAGGCTGAGATATATTTCATCACCGGCGCCGATGCCTTGCTGGATATCCATACCTGGAAAGGTGTTGAAACCCTTTTGACGATCAGCAGGTTTGTGGCTGCAACCCGGCCCGGTTACCAGTTAAGTGAGCTATGGAAGAAGCTTAACGGCATCTTTGGCGATTTAAAGGACAGGATAATCTGCATGGAAGTGCCGGCTTTGGCCATTTCATCAACTGATATAAGGAGCCGCGTTCGCGAGGGCAGACCTATAAAATACCTTCTTCCCGAACCTGTTGAAGATTATATATCAAAAAACAACCTTTACAAGCAATGAAATAATGAAATATGGAAAAATCTTTGAATGGTTAAGATTGCATTATAGAAATTCCTTTTGCTAATAATAGATTCAATGATTAAAGTTTCTGAAGGGGAAAGAGGTGATTAGTGAGTGGCGCGTACCTTGTATGTAGGAAATTTACCGTGGGCTACAAAGGCCGAAGACCTTTCCGACGCTTTTTCAGAGCACGGTGAAGTATTAAGCAGTCGCGTTATTACTGATCGTGAGACCGGTCGCTCCCGTGGATTTGGCTTTGTTGAGGTCCGGGACGAAGATGCGGAAACCATGATCGCAGCGATGAATGGCACTGAACTGAATGGCAGGGTTATTACCGTAAATGAAGCAAAAACTCGGGAAGACCAGATTTAATAGCAAAACCTCCTTCTGGGAGGTTTTTTCTCTAGGAGGAGATTTTACTGTTTATATAGAATAAAGTTTCAATCAGATAAAATGAGGAGGAGTGGCGTTGTCCATCAGTCCACAAGCAATCGTGAATATTGCTGTGACGGCAGCGGAAGAAAAGAAAGCAGTGGACATAACGGTGCTTGACATTAGAGAAGTATCTATCATTGCTGATTATTTTATTATTTGCAGCGGCCGGTCTGGTGTTCAGGTTCAAGCGATAATAGAAAACATCCAGGAAAAGCTGAAAGCACAAGGTATCCCTGCTCTGAGAAGGGAGGGGTTCCGGGAAGGAAACTGGGTTCTGCTGGACTACGGGGATGTGATTGCCCACGTCTTTCAAGGACCTGAGCGGCAGTTTTACAATCTTGAGCGCTTGTGGGGAGACGCCCAGGTTGTAGGGGTTCCGGTCAATATCTAAATTTCTCTAAAATGTTGACATATTAATACCTATGTCTTATAATAAATCTCAGTTTAGCTGGCAAGGCAATGATGAGGAGCAGTAAGCAGTTCAGCTCAAAAGAGAGCCGCCGGGTGGTGCGAGGCGGCGGAGCACGGCTGTTGAAACTCGCCTCTGAGCTGTCTGGGGGAAAGGAAGTACTTCGGACCGGGCGCGCCGTTACCGCGATAAGAGGGTAAAGGTATGGGGCTGTGGCGCAGTGGGAGCGCGCTTCCTTGGCATGGAAGAGGCCGCGGGTTCAATCCCCGCCAGCTCCACCATGTATAAAACTTTACCAAAAAGGGTGGTACCGCGGGATAAACCTCTCGTCCCTACTGGGAATGAAGAGGTTTTATTATTTTATTTTTTTGGGAGGGGAACACGTGAGTGGAATTGATTTTGGCAGAATCACGATGGGTGAACTGGTTGACCATGTAGCTGGGACTTATCCTGAAACTGAAGCGTTGGTTTACCCGGACCGCAGCTTGAGGTACACCTACAGGGAATTTCAGAGGGAGTGTGACCGGATAGCCAAGGGGTTAATGAAGCTAGGGGTAAAAAAGGGTGAAAGCACCGCGATTTGGGCCACCAATGTGCCAGAGTGGGTGATCACCCAGTTCGGCAGCCCCAGGTGCGGCGCGGTGCTGGTGACAGTTAATACCAACTACAAGGTATTTGAGCTGGAATACTTGCTCAAACAGTCCGACTCAACCACTCTGATTATGATCGAGGGCACAAAGAGCTCTGATTACATAGGCATGATATATGAACTCTGTCCGGAATTAAACAACTGCAGGCCGGGGGAACTAGTATCGGAAAGGCTACCTTTTTTAAAGAATGTAATACTGATTGAGCAGAAAAAATACCCGGGCATGTTCACATGGGATGAGGTTGTGCAGATGGGTGAAGAAATATCGGACGAGGAACTGGCTGCCTGCATGGCCACGCTGAAGTACGATGATGTAATCAACATGATGTACACCTCAGGGACGACCGGTTTCCCCAAGGGGGTCATGCTCACTCACCGCAACCTTATCTTAAACGGCCGCGGCATAGGGGACTGTATGAAGTTCACCGAGCAAGACAGGCTGTGCATCCCGGTGCCTTTCTTCCACTGCTTCGGCTGTGTGCTCGGCACGATGGCCTGCGTTACGCATGGCTCGGCCATGGTTCCGGTTGAGGTTTACGAGCCCAGGCAAGTACTGTGGACCATTGAAAAAGAACGCTGTACCGCAGTGCACGGTGTTCCTACCATGTTTATCATGGAGCTGGAGCTGCTGGAGAAGGAAAAATTCGATACCTCCTCTTTGCGCACGGGGATCATGGCTGGCTCCCCCTGCCCCATTGAAGTTATGAAAAAGGTAGTGGATATCATGGGGGCAAAGGACATCGTGATAACTTACGGTCAGACCGAATCCTCTCCTGGCATTACCAATACCAGGACAGACGACCCGCTTGAATTGAGGGTTTCCACAGTGGGGCGCACATTGCCTGATGTGGAAATGAAAATTGTCGACCCCGAAACAGGAAAAGAAGTATCCTGCCATATCCAGGGGGAAATATGCGCCCGGGGCTACAATATTATGAAAGGTTACTATAAAATGCGCGAAGCGACCGCCGCCGCCATCGACAGTGAAGGCTGGCTGCACACGGGCGACCTCGGCACGGTGGACGAAAACGGCTACTTGAAGATTACAGGCCGCCTGAAGGATATGATCATCCGCGGCGGTGAAAATATATATCCCAGGGAGATTGAGGAGTTTCTCTACACCCACCAGGACGTAAAGGATGTACAGGTGGTTGGTGTTCCCAGCGTAAAGTACGGCGAGGAAGTTATGGCCTTTATCCAGCTCAAGAAAGATTGCGAGCTGACAGAGGAAGAAGTAAAAAAATTCTGTGAAGGACAGATTGCCCGCTACAAAATTCCCAGATATGTGGCTTTTGTAGAAAATTATCCTATTACCGCCAGCGGTAAGATTCAGAAATACAAGCTTCGTGAGATGGCTATTGACATGTTGAATCTTCAGGATGCGGCCAGAATTGAAACTGCTTAAGTAACTAGCGGGCCGTGGTGTGGTAATCACCACGGCTTTTTTCCTGGATAGAAAGGTTTTGTGATAACCTCTTTTTATGATAGAATTACCAGTTGTAAGGAAGCAAATAGCCTGTAAAAGTTTTTAACTGGATTTAATGAAGGAATGGGTCATTAATCTTATCTCATGAATTTCAAATTATAAGTGTGAATTGTTCGCACACATTTCACCTGTTTATTGTAAACAAGGGGGATCCGTAAATTGAAAGAGAAGTATCATTTTGAGGAAGTGGAGAAAAAGTGGCAGGCCTGTTGGGAAAGAGACGATCTGTTTTCCGTTCCCGATTTTTCCGACCGGCCAAAGTATTACTGCCTGGAAATGTTCCCCTATCCTTCAGGGAAGCTGCACATGGGCCACGTCCGGAATTATTCTATCGGTGATGTTGTCGCCCGCTTTAAAACTATGCAGGGCTATCATGTGCTTCACCCCATGGGTTGGGACGCGTTCGGCCTGCCGGCGGAAAACGCGGCTATTAAGCATGGTATCCACCCGGCTGAATGGACTTTTGAAAACATTAACAATATGCGTGACCAGTTAAAACAGCTGGGCATTAGCTACGATTGGAACAGGGAGTTCGCCACCTGTCACCCTGGCTATTACACCTGGACCCAGTGGCTGTTTCTGCAGCTTTTTCACAAGGGACTCGCATACAAAAAGAAGTCGGCGGTCAACTGGTGTCCCGACTGCGCCACCGTTCTTGCCAATGAGCAGGTGATAGGCGGGTGCTGTGAACGCTGTACGGCACAGGTTGAAAAACGTGAACTGGCCCAGTGGTTTTTTAAAATAACTGATTACGCCGAGCGCCTGCTAAAAGACATGGACCTTCTTGAAGGCTGGCCGGAAAAGGTTAAAATCATGCAGAACCACTGGATCGGCCGCAGTGAAGGCGCTGAGATAGACTTTAAGGTAGATGGCTTTAACGATACCATAACAGTTTATACAACCCGGCCCGATACTGTTTTTGGAGTAACCTACATGGTCCTGGCGCCGGAGCACCCGCTGGTTGAAAAGCTTATTGCGGGCACTGAAAGGGAATCCGAAATTAGAGAATTTGTGCGCAAGGTGCGTCATTTAAGTGAGATTGACCGCACTTCCGCTGAGGCGGAGAAGATTGGGCTGCCCACCGGGGCATCCTGCATTAACCCGCTGACAGGGGAAAAAGTTCCCATCCTGGTTGCAAACTATGTTCTGCTTGAATATGGGACGGGATGTGTTATGGGTGTACCCGCCCACGACCAGCGGGATTTTGAGTTTGCCCGCAAGTACAACTACCAGGTGCGGGTAGTGATCCAGCCCCCCGGCCCAGACCTGAATCCTGACACTATGGATGCTGCCTATGAGGAAGAAGGTTGCCTGGTTAATTCGGGGCAGTTTAACGGGATTCCCAATACGACAGCTATCAAGAAAATTACCAGTTACCTTGAGCAGGAGGCACTGGGGAGGTTCCGGGTAACCTACAGGCTGAGAGATTGGCTGATATCCCGCCAGCGGTACTGGGGTGCGCCTATTCCCATAGTATACTGCGACCGGTGCGGTGTGGTCCCGGTCCCCGAGGCCGAGCTGCCTGTGCTGCTGCCCATGGAAGTTGAATTTAAGCCGACCGGGCAGTCTCCCCTGGCTGAGTGCCCCGATTTCGTTGATGCTGTCTGCCCAGGCTGCGGTGGTTCAGCCAAAAGGGAAACTGATACCATGGATACCTTTATGTGCTCATCCTGGTATTATTTCCGGTTTACCAGCCCGAGGGAAAAGGAGGCGCCATGGGATAAAGACAAGGTTGATTACTGGCTGCCCGTGGACCAATATATCGGCGGTGTCGAGCATGCTATTCTGCACCTGCTGTATTCACGTTTCTTTACCAAGGTTCTCTACGACCTGAACCTTGTCAGCAACCAGGAACCATTCACCAACCTGCTGACCCAGGGGATGGTACTGAAAGATGGGGCCAAGATGTCAAAATCCAAGGGCAACGTGGTAAGCCCCGAGGATATCGTGGCGCGCTACGGCGCGGATACAGCCAGATTATTTATTCTCTTTGCCGCGCCTCCGGAGCGGGACCTGGAGTGGAGCGACCAGGCTGTGGAAGGCTGTTATCGTTTTCTGAACCGGGTATGGCGGCTTGTGGCGCCTATAAGAGGCACGCTTAATAAATCCTCCCGTTTACCTGCATCCAATCTGGTGGGTATAAACCGCGAAATGCGGCGCTTAACTCATAAAACGATAAAAAAAGTCACTGAAGATATCAGTGAACGTTTCAATTTTAACACCTCGGTCAGCGCCATTATGGAGCTGGTAAACGCTCTATACCAGTACAAGGAAGTTCCGGAAACAGACCGCGAGCCGTCAGTTCTTCGCGAGGCGATAGACGCCCTGCTGCTGCTGCTGGCCCCCTTTGCCCCTCACATCACCGAGGAATTATGGCAGTCTACCGGCCACGAGGGGAGCATTCACCTGCAGCCGTGGCCCGCATATGATCCGGAAGCTCTGATCGAAGACGAGGTTACGATCGTGATTCAGATCAACAGCCGGGTGCGTGACCGTTTATTGGTCCCCGCGGGGTTAACAGTCGAGGAGATGCAGGAGAGAGCAATGAAGGATCCAAAGGTGCTTAAACTTATTGAAGGCAAGAAGATTGTCAAAATCATTCCAGTTCCGGGGAAACTGGTTAATATAGTGGTAAAATAACAGCAGTCGAAGTTTTATCGGCTGGAAGCGCTCACAGGATATGGCTGTTAAAGCTTTTTAACAAAGGATTGAACAATACGGCTTTGAAAATCATATAATTCTTATTAAGCGCTTATCAAATATAAAGGATGCCACGCTGGACACCGGTTAAAAAACTACCGAAGTCTGGCGGTGGCTTTTTTTTGAACTTTTATAAACAGGCATAAATTGCAAGTCAAGGGGAAATATACATTAACCGGCAAAATTTATAATTAAAGAGGTAATTCCTTTGACAAGGTTCGTAAAACCACTCAGAGTCAGATTGTTTGGCCGTAGAAAAAAAGGTTCAGGACAGGATAACAGCCCCAAGGATCTTCAAAAAGATAAAGTTTTCTCAGATCAGGAACTGCAAAACCTGGGTTTAAGCCCTGATCTGCAGGCCAACCTGCTGCAGGTCCGGGAGATTTTAAGCGAATGCAGCGATGTGGTCTTTCGCGAGTTTGATTTTGCCCAGGACGAGCGGATCAAGCTGGCCCTTATTTATGTAGACGGCCTGGTTGATAAAACCCAGGTCAGCGACCAGATTTTGCGCAGCTTGATGCTGGACGCCCCGCTGGTGGAACAGGGCGGGGAATTTACCAGGGCCCGGGCGTTCATGCTAATCAAAAAGAAGCTTTTGCCCATGCACGATCTTAAGGAAACAAATAACCTGGGCCAGGTTATTGACGCCGTGTTGGAAGGTGCCGGTGTTTTGCTGGTGAACGGGCACGCATGCGCAATTATCAACTACTCCAGGGGCTGGGAAGGCCGTAAAGTAGAAGAATCCCAGACGGAATTGGTGGTAAGGGGTCCCCGGGAGGCTTTTGTCGAGACATTACGGGTTAACACATCTTTGCTCCGCCGCAAAATAAAAAATCCCAACCTGAAGATTGAAACCATGAAGCTGGGGGAAGTAACTAAAACTGATGTGGCGGTAGTTTACATCAAAGGTATTGTCAACGACAAAATTGTCGCCGAGGTCAAGGAGCGGTTAAACAGGATCAAGATTGACGCCGTCCTGGAAACAGGGTACATAGAGGAACTGATCGAGGACAGCCCCTGGAGCCCTTTCTGCACTTTGTTACACACCGAGCGGCCCGACAAGGTGGCGGCGAACCTGCTGGAAGGCCGGGTGGCCATACTGGTAGACGGCACTCCCTACGTGTTGACCGCGCCGCTTTTGTTTGTAGAATCCCTGCAGACTCCGGAGGACTACTACCAGCGTTGGCCGGTCAGCTCGGCGACAAGGCTGTTCCGGCTGTTTACTATCATTGTTTCGCTTTTAGCGCCTTCAGTGTACGTTGCCATTATTACCTACCACCACGAGATGCTGCCCACGGCTTTGCTCTTAAGTATGGCGGCCCAGCGGGAATTGGTGCCCTTTCCGGTCTTTGTTGAAGCATTTGCTATGGAATTCACTTTTGAAATCCTCAGGGAAGCCAGCATCCGCCTGCCGCGCCAGGTGGGACAGGCGGTCAGCATCGTGGGTGCGCTGATCATCGGGGAGGCCGCCGTGCGGGCTGGGCTTGTCGGCGCCGGGACGGTCATCGTGGTGGCCCTGACGGGTATCGCCTCCTTTGCTTATTGTTACGCCGCCAGCATGTCCATCCGCCTGCTAAGGTTTCCCATATTGGTGCTTGCGGGTATCCTGGGGCTGTACGGGGTGATCTGCGGGGTGTTGTTCATCCTGGTGCATTTGGCCACCCTGCGCTCATTCGGCGTTCCCTTCCTGTCCCCGGTGGCGCCGCTGAACACAGGCGGTTTGAAAGATACGGTCGTACGGGCGCCCTGGTGGGCCATGCTGCGCCGCCCCCGGTTGATCGGCATGGCAAACCCGCAGCGGGAGGCAGAGGGACTTAAACCGGCGCCGCCCCCGGCAGGGAGGAAGCGATGAAGGTGGTGAGCAAAAATGCTTGAAGGGGGCAAAATTGACAGCAAGCAGGCCATTTTATTAATGGTGGCCATGGTCCTTCCAACGGCCTTCCTTTCTGTGGCCGCCGTGACCGCCAGCCTGGCCAAACAGGACGGCTGGATCTCAATTTTGCTGGCCACTCTTGGCGCGCTGCTGATCGCCTGGCTGGCGGTAAGCCTTGGCCTGCGCTTTCCGGAAAAAACCCTGTTCCAGTTTCCGGAGGTTATCCTGGGCAAGTGGCCGGGAAAGGTCGTCGCCTTCCTGTATATCTGGTGGTATATCCATCTAAACGTTGAAGTCCTCCGGCAGTACGGCTCTTTTCTGGTTGCCGCCTTTATGCCTGAAACACCGATAAGTGTTTTTATGCTGCTGATCATGGCTATAGCAGCTTATGCCGTGCGCAACGGCCTGGAGGTATACAGCCGGGTAAATGAACTTATTCTTCCACTCATTTTGGTGTCGGTTGTCATCCTGAATATTTTAGCCGCACCCGAAATGAGCATGAAACGGCTGCTGCCGGTTTTTGAACACGGGGCCGTACCTATTATAAAAGGCGCCGTCATGCCCACTGCCTGGATGGGGGAGATCGTCACTATGGCCGTGCTTATTCCCTACCTGAACAAAGCAAAAGAAGCATACCGGATTGCCATAACGGCCACGCTGATTGCCGGGTTTTTTATGCTCATTACACAACTTGCCGACGTAGCCATATTTGGTCCGGTCACTGCCGCGTGGCTTTTCCCGGGCCTGGACGCGGCCAGGGTTATTCACCTGGCCAATTTCCTGGAACGGCTGGAGCCTGTTGTTATGGTCATCTGGGTGGCCGGAGTCATGATAAAAATCAGCGTTTTTTACTGGGCTGCGGCGCTGGGCAGCGCCCAGTGGCTGGAACTGAAGGACTACAAGCCCCTGGTCCTGCCGGTGGGAGTAATCATTTATGCCCTTTCGATTATGGCTCATGACAGCCTTCTGGATTTGTTCGCCTTCCTGGGCATGTTTTGGGGTCCTTACGCCCTGACCTTATTTATTGTAGGTATGCCCCTCCTCTTATTGGTTGTCGCGGTGATCAGGGGACAGGGGGGATCGCGACATTGAGGAAACTGCTGGCCTGTTTAGCTTTATTGATAGTTGTGGCCGGTATCTTTAGCGGCTGCTGGAGCCGCAAAGAAATGAGCGAACTGGCCATTGTTCTGGGGGCGGGGGTTGACCGAACCCCCGACGGTCAAGTCCGCTTAACTCTACAACTGGCCAGAACCGGCGCTTTAGCCGGCGGCGGAGAGGGGGGCGGAGGAAGGGGAGCGACCACCTGGGTGGTTTCCGGGACTGGCTCCACTATCCTTGACGCCCAGAGAAAACTGGCGGAGCGGATTTCCCGACACATTAACTGGACTCATAACGTAGTTTATATTTTCGGGGAAGAAGCGGCCCGGCACGGAATCCGCCAGTACACGAATTATTATTCCCGTTCGCCGCAGCCCCGGGAAATCACATGGGTATTGGTGGCCAAAGGGGAGGCCAAAGATATACTGGAAACCATTTCACAACTGGAAAATACTTCGGCGCAGGACATCGGTTACCTGGCCAGGGCCAAAACAGGTTTTTCCATTAATTTTAAAGATTTTAAAGTAATGCTGGCCACCAAGGGGAGCAATCCCATCGCCTCCCGGGTTGAAATTGTCGAGCGCGGAGTTACCCTGGGGCCGGAGAAGGAGAAATCTGTCGTACATAAGGGCGCTGCGCTTACGGGGACGGCCGTGTTTAGAGAGGAAAAGCTGGTGGGGTGGCTGGACGAATCGGAAACCAGGGGACTGCTGTGGCTCAGGGGTGAAATATTGAAGGGGGTTATCACCCTCTCCTCTCCGACCGAACCGGGCAAGGAAATATCCGTGGAGATAATGCGCGGCCATACGGAAGTAGAACCGTATTATGACGGGGAATCGGTATGGTTTGTTGTAAAAATAGTTGTGGAAGGGGATTTGCTGGAGCAGCAGTCCTCGGAGGATATTACGGAACGCGACGTGCGAAAGGCCATTGAAGAAGAAATGGCCCGGGAAGTGGAAGAGAAGGCGAGACTCGCGCTGGATAAGGCCCAGGGGGAATACGGGGTGGACATCTTTGGTTTCGGAATGGCTTTCCACCGGAAGTACCCCAGGGAGTGGGCGGAGTTGGAGGACAGGTGGGATGAAGTGTTCGCCGGCGCCTATGTTGACTTTGTGTTGGAGTCTCATTTGAGACGAAGCGGTTTATTGGGTAAAAGAGGAAGCGTTAGAGAATAGCTTTTTTAGAAGGGGGTGGGCAAGGTGTTGATAGTATTGTCGCTGCTTGGTTTTATGCTGATTATCTGGCTTGAGGCGCCTGGCCTGGTCAAAAAGAAAATGTGGCGGGAGCTGGTGGCCTTTTCAGTTTTCCTGGCTATCGGCATAGCTCTCTCCATCCCGCAGTTATTAGGAATACGGCCGTTTGAACCCAACGCGCCGATCGAGGCGTTGTTTAAACCCATGGCGGAGTGGTTGAAAGAGCCATAAAGTGGATGTGGGACGTGAGAGCAATAGTGACCAGGCTGGTCCCGGCCGGATTAAGCGCAGGGGAAATGCTGGAGAGGATAATGGCTCCAAAGGTGTTAAAGCTTATTGAATACAAAAGGATCGTCAAAGTCATCCCCGTGCCGGGCAAACTGGTCAATATTGTCGTTTTAGTAAAAAATCTTATAAGGCGGGCTTTACACAGGATGTCCTGGGTAATGCTCTTTTTTTATGCTTTGACAGCTAAATATTAACGGAAAACGACAAATAAAGACAATTTTTTACGAAGGTAACTTCCGGCTATTGTCAAATAAGAACTTACTTTTCAATTTTGGGGGTTTGTTAGGAAATGGAGGAACAAAAAATTATCCAGGAACAGCTTATAAACGAACTGGCGGAAATGCGGCGGCAAGTTGCGGAATTGAAACCGATAATAGAAGAAATTAAGAAACAATCTGTAGAGTATGATAGTAACTGCCGTAAGCTGGCAGAGATGTCATTGGAAAACGAGAGGTATAAGCTATTATTAATAAAAGAAAATTTACAAGCTTCTCACCGCCAGCTTCAGGGGGTAATTGAGTTTCTGCCGGACGCCACTTTCGTAATCAATAATGAAAAAGAAGTAATTGCCTGGAACAGGGCCATTGAAGATATGACTGGAGTCCGTAAGGAAGATATCCTTGGACTGGGTGATTATGCTTACAGTATCCCTTTTTACGGTAAGCCGAGACCTATTTTGATTGATTTAATATTCAATGAAAACGAAGAAATAAGTACTACTTATGGGAACCTGGAGAAAAAGGGGAATACAATTTGTGGTGAAAGTTTTACGCCAGCCCTCTTCGAAGGCAGGGGAGCTTACCTATGGGGTACAGCCTCACGCCTCTATGATAATGATGGCAACATGACCGGGGCCATCGAATCCATTCGTGATATATCCGATCGCCAGCAGGCAGAGGAAGCGCTCCGGCTGTCGGAGGAACGGTTCTACACTGCTTTCAATGCCAGCCCTGCCCTGATGGCTATTAATTCATTGTCAGACGGAAAGTATATTGACGTAAACAGCAATTTTCTGCGTAGTACCGGTTACAACCGTAAGGAAGTAATAGGCAGCGAGGTAAAAGGGCTCAAAATTTGGCCAGATAAGGATCAATATATGTGCATAAAAAAAATGATTATTAAAAGTAAAAATGTCCATAACAAGGAGATCAGCTACCTGACAAAAACAGGCGATGTGCGTACCGGGCTTTTTTCGGCGGAGATTATTAATATCAGCGGCAAGAGATGTATATTGAGCACAGTGAATGACATTACCGAACGCAGGAAACTGGAAAAAGAGATGGCCCGGCTTGACCGCCTGCACCTGGTGGGAGAAATGGCTGCGGGTATCGGGCACGAGATAAGAAACCCGATGACCACGGTACGCGGCTTTCTGCAGTTGCTCGGGAGCAAGGGTGAGTATACTAATCACCGGGAATATTTCGATGTGATGATTGAAGAACTGGACAGGGCCAATTTAATTATTAAGGAATTCCTTTCTCTTGCAAAAAACAAAATGGTGGATTTGAAAGAAGAGAATTTAAATTCAATAATAAAAAGCCTGTTTCCGCTGATTAACGCAGATGCCATTGTGCTTGACAAATATGTTAAGCTTGAGCTGGAGGAAGTGAAAGATCTGCTTCTGGACGAGAAAGAGATCTGCCAGCTGATCTTAAACCTCGTGCGAAACGGGTTGGAAGCCATGTCTGCAGGTGGATATCTAACAATTAAAACATTTCAGGAAAACGAAGATGTCGTTCTGGTGGTGCAGGACGAAGGTACGGGTATCGCTCCCGAAGCGCTTGAGAAGATCGGCAACCCATTCTTCACCACCAAAGAAAATGGCACAGGCCCTGGCCTGGCGATATGCTACAGCATTGCGGACCGTCATAATGCCAGGATTGAAGTGGATACCGGGCCAAGCGGGACCACCTTTTACACCAGATTCGCCTAATGAGACAAAGGGACGGTTATCTTGTCTCAGCACCGTTTCTTAACTAGGCTGGTTTCAGGCCATATCTTTGAATTTTCCGGTAGATGGTAGCACGGCTGATGCCAAGAACCCTTGCGGCCCTGATTTTCCCTTCATCCGTCCAGCCAAACTTGTCAAGCGCCGTAACGATAGCTTCTTTTTCCATCTGTGCCAGCTGGAGCATCTGCCCATCACTGGTCAAACTGTCCCTGCCCCTCTTTTTTGTATCCTCGCGCAGTTCCGGAGGCAGGCTCTCCAAGGATATCAGGGTGTTTTCTTCACGGTTAATGGCGTATTCAACAGCGTAAACCAACTCCCTGATATTACCTGGCCATTGGTATTTCAGGCAGGCCTTTGACGCCTCATCGGTAAAACCATGGATTTCTTTACCCAACAGCTTTCCAAATCTTTTCATATAATAGTCCAGGAGCAGCTTTATATCCTCTTTTCTTTCTCTAAGGGGAGGTATTACCAACGGTATCACACTCAGGCTGTAATAAAGGTCGTCTTTAAATAGTTTTTTTCTGACCATGTCCTGAAGGTCGCTGTTTGTAGCCGCTATAACACGAATCTCAACAGGTATCAGCCTGGTGCCGCCAACCCTTTCAATCCTGCGCTCCTGGAGAAACTTCAAAAGCTTGGTCTGGAGGTAAAGGGATAGGTTGCCAACTTCATCCAGAAATATTGTTCCGTTATTAGCAAGCTCAAATTTACCTTGTTTTCCGCCCCTGCGGGCGCCTGGAAAAGCCCCCTCAACGTATCCAAAAAGGTCTATTTCCAGGAGGTTTTCCGGTATGGCGCCGCAGTTGATAGAAATAAAAGGTTTATGCCCGTAAGGGCCTGCTGAGTGGATGGCCCGGGCAAAGACTTCTTTTCCTGTTCCGCTTTCCCCGACAATAAGCACGGGGGAATTTCCTGCGGAAATTTTTAAGCCCGTTGCTTTAACTTCGTTAAAAGACCTGCTGACCCCCACCAGGTCATTAAAACCAACTAATTCCTGGGTGTTCATAATTTCGTAGGCAAGTCTTTGAGTTTCCTTAAAATCCCGAAATGAAGCAACCACTCCGACAACCGGGCCTCGATTGGCCTTAATGGGTTTGACCGTGCTTAGAAGATGAAGCTTTCGTCCCTCGTAATTAATAAAGACTTCCAGCGAATTAAACTCCTTGCCATCCCGCAGAACCTCTGAAAGCGGCAGTGAAGGAAATATCTGTTTCGAGTCTTTCCCCAGGACCTGATCCTTTTTTGCCCCGAACAGCAATTCCGAGGAGCGGTTGAAATGCGTAATGAAACCACTTTGGTCCACAGCCAGTACACCCTCATCTACGGCGTCGACTATAGCTTCCAGCCGTTTGGCCATAAGCATCCGCTCGGAAATATGTTCTCTTTCCAGGGCTTTGCTGCTGATCAGGTCAGCCATTCGCCCCACGAATTCAATGAGAGAATCAGTGTTTATACACAGAGTTTCCTTCTGCTTATCGTCAAAAGCAGTCAAACTGACCGTTCCGATTACTTCAGACTCTGCAATAATCGGGTATACTATCGATGCTTTGTAAAAGCAGTGTCCGGTCAGGGGGCAGGACAGGCAGATCGGATGGAAGCCGGCTTCTTTGATGAATATATGCTTTCCGGTTTTCTGGACGTGCTTATTTACCAGGCCACGCAAAAGCCTGGTTCCGACATCATTGCGGATGATGCCGGTTCCCGCTACACGGAGTAGTTCGGTGTCGATAATTTCTACCTCCACCTTCAAGACCGTGGCAATGGCTTCCGCCACTTGCTGTCCGTTTTCACTCACCTTGGCAAGCCTGGACATGTTTAACATCTCCTGTGAAAATTGATTATTAATCTCATATTTAATAATAATATGAACTGAATTAAAATAAAATAGCCCGTTGAGGGCCGTTGATTACAAATTTAATAAACCTTATCTACCTGCGGAGTTTAGCAGGGGCATTTTAAGCAGAAAATAAATTATAAGTAAAAATTGATAAAAATACTGCCAGATTTAAGCAGCCGCCTGATTAGCAGTTTTCCAGCCAAGCTCCAGCGCCCTCTGGTTTAAATCCTCGGTTCCCCTTGGTATGCGTGACATCAGGGCAGACTGCAAAGATTCTTTAGATACTACGCCGGTAAGTGCCGCAAGAGCCCCCAGAGCCATGATATTAGCAACCATTTCCTTGCCGAGGCACTCTTTAGCCATTTGGCTGTAAGGCATTGCGAATACTTTTACCTGTGTTTCGGGGACATCCTTAACATAGGTGCTGTCAATAATCAGAATCCCGCCGCTGTCCAGTTTGTTAGCATACTTAGTAAAAGCTTCCTGGCTCATCGCCAGAAGGACATCCGGGTTAGTCACCTTGGGAAAATCAATTTCCCCATCACTGATAATCACTTCAGCTTTGCTGGCGCCACCCCGGGCTTCAGGTCCATAGGATTGGGTCTGAACAGTGTTTTTCCCGTCCCTGACTACCGCGTCGGCAAGGATCAGTCCCGCCATGAGCAAGCCCTGACCGCCTGTGCCGCTCAAAAGGATTTCGCTGGTCTGTGCCAAAATACTATTCCCCCCCGTGTTCTCTCTGTGCTTTTTCTATTAACTGACCGTACATATCTGTAAACTCAGGAGCTTCAGATTTATGAAGCTCACCGATAATAAACTTACCCTTAATCTCCTCAGGCGTCATAGTCCTTGCTTTTTCTACGGGAACGGCGTTTTCTTTCTGCCACATAAGCATTTCATAGCCGCCACCCAATTTATTGCGACGTCCATGTGAAACAGGGCAGGCGGATATTGCCTCTATTACGCTGAACCCCTTATGCTCGGCGCCGGCCTTGATTAATTTAGTGAGTAAAGCGGCATGATAGGTAGTGCTCCTGGCAACATATGTGGCGCCTGCAGCTTGTACAAGCCCGGCTATGTCGAAAGGACGATCGAAGTTTCTGTATGGAGCAGTTGTAGCAAGGTGTTCCTGCGGGGTCATCGGTGAGCATTGTCCGCCGGTCATGCCGTAGATGTGGTTGTTGAAAATTATTATATTCAGGTCGATATTGCGACGGGCCGCATGTATTAAATGGTTGCCGCCGATGGCAGTTGAATCACCGTCACCCATCAGCACAAAAATCATCAGTTCTGGACGGGCCAGCTTTATCCCAGTGGCAAAAGCCAGCGCTCTCCCGTGGGTCGTATGAAGAGTGTTGAAGTCAAGGTATCCTGCAGCCCTGGAGGAACAGCCGATACCAGAAACAATAACAGTACTGTCCTGATCGCACCCCAGTTTATCGAATGCCCGGACCATGGCGCTCAAAACAATTCCGTTGCCGCAGCCGGGGCACCATATATGTGGTAACCTCTCTTTTAAAAGATATTTGTCAGCTTTGCCCTGCATTTTTTGTTCACCCAAATCTAAAGTGATTTAATTACATTGATAATCTCGTCAGGAGTTATGATTTCTCCGCTAACCCGGTTAATCCCGATAATTTTCGTCCCGTAGTGGGCGTAACGTTCTACCTCGCCCCTGATCTGCCCTAAGTTCATCTCGGGCACAATGATGGCACGGGCTTGGCGGGAAAGTTCAGCTACCTCTTTGCCAGGGAATGGCCAAATAGTAATTGGCCGAAAAAGTCCTGCCTTTATGCCTTCTTCCCTGGACTTCCTTACCGCGCGCCGGGCCGAGCGCGCAATCGCGCCGTAGGCCAATACTATTATTTCAGCGTCCTCAGTTTGCAACGAATCAGAAAGAACAATTTCGTCCAGGTGATCCATGACTTTGTTGTTCAGACGGTTTGTCAGCTTTTCAGCAAGCTCCGGTTTATTTGTAGGATTGCCCTTTTCATCATGGACCAAACCGGTTACATGGTAGCGGTATCCCTCACAAAAATTGGCCATGGGAGGTACGCCGTCCTGGTCTGGCCGGTATGGAAAGAACTCTTTGAGCCCAGATGGTGGTTTTTTCCTGTTGATGATCGTCATCTCACCTGGACCGGGGAAGGCGACCCTTTCGCGGCAGTGGCCAATAATTTCTTCCGTGAGAAGGATCACCGGCACTCTATATTTTTCAGAAAAATTAAAAGCCTGTATTGTTAAAAAATAAGATTCCTGGACAGAAGAAGGGCATAATGCTATTACCGTGTGGTCCCCATGGGTACCCCAGCGCGCCTGCATAATGTCACCCTGTGAAGTACCGGTGGGGATACCGGTGCTGGGACCGTACCTTTGAACATTAACCACAACACAGGGAACCTCGGCAATAGCCGCAAACCCCAAATTTTCCTGTTTTAAGGAAAAACCAGGGCCGCTTGTAGCAGTTAGTGATTTATAACCGGCCAGAGAAGCCCCGATAACAGCAGCCATGCTGGCTATCTCGTCTTCCATTTGAATAAACTTGCCCCCAACAACGGGCAGCTTTTTAGCCAGTATTTCAGCGATCTCTGTAGACGGGGTGATTGGATATCCCGCAAAAA
>DFAP01000093.1:20823-21905 GCA_002365855.1 Pelotomaculum sp. UBA3103
TGATTGGATATCCCGCAAAAAAACGAGCCCCTGCAGCCAGGGCGCCCTCGGCAATTGCTTCATTGCCCTGCATCAAGCGGGCAAGAGGTAGTATGTCAGTCATGCTAAACCACCTTT
The DNA here is from genome assembly GCA_002365855.1 of Pelotomaculum sp. UBA3103. Lineage (GTDB taxonomy): Bacteria > Bacillota > Desulfotomaculia > Desulfotomaculales > Pelotomaculaceae > UBA3103. The sequence goes on from DFAP01000093.1 coordinate 20,941, forward strand.
ATTGATATTGCAAAATCTGGACAATGGCTTTCACATAAGCGGCAGCCTGTGCACAGGGATGGGTTTGCCGCAACCGCCTTCCCCCCTGCGCTCATTACCAGTACCTTGGGGCAGAGGGAAGCGCAAATACCACAGCTTTTACACCAGCTTTTATTTATGACGATTCTTTTAGAATACACAGCGGACGATACTTCGAGCATATTGCACCTCAAGTAACATAGTTTTTAGTTATCGTGACCGCCATCAGGCGAAGATTTTACCTATTATTTAAGGAAAAAAATACGGTTGTATTTATATCATATTGAGATATTTGCTTTCAAAAGCTTGAGGAATTTGATGTCTCATTTTGTGATTTATCTCAAAATAATACATTTTGAATTACCTAATAAATATTTTACACTTTTTAAACGATATGTAAAGTAATATTTTCTTTTATAAGCGGTAAATCATAAATAAAAAAGAGAAAATAGGCTGGTGTGGATTTTGATTTTTGAGACACTGTATCGCACGGTTTTAATATATTTTTTAGTTCTTGTGGTCATAAGGATGATGGGAAAGAGGGAAATCGGCCAACTTTCCCCTTTTGATTTTGTAGTGGCGATAATAATTGCTGAACTGGCAGCTATACCGATGGAACAGACTGATATACCGCTAACGCATGCAATCCTCCCGCTGCTTATTTTGGGTGGTCTTGAGATCGTTGTTTCCTATGCCTCTCTTTTCAGCCAGACGCTCCGTGGAATAATTTGCGGGTACCCGCAGGTGATTATAAAAAATGGGTTTATCTTGAGAAATGAGATGAGAAAAGCCCGTTATAACCTGGATGACCTGATGGGTCAAATGAGGGAAAAAGGAATCGTCGACCTGGACGATGTGGAATTTGCCGTGCTTGAAACATCGGGTAAATTGAGTGTTATACAAAAGTCACAGCACCGCCCGGTTACCCCTGCTGACCTGGGCATATC
>DFAP01000069.1:0-11039 GCA_002365855.1 Pelotomaculum sp. UBA3103
ACATCACGTATGGTATTGGGAAAAATGGAACTTCTGACACGGTTCAACACCACTGCTCCTACAGCAACCTTGCCAGTGTACGGCTCCGCGTCAGCTTCAGCGGTGATCAGCCTGGCCAGAAGGTCGACTTCCGCAGGTGTCGCACGCGTAATAGTACCGCCTCTGCTTACCGGCGCAATAGACTGGGGTATGTAGAGTACCATGCCTGGGTAAATATTGCTGCTGCTGAGCTTGTTGGCCGACATAATCTCCTGGTAGCTGACCCCAAATTTCCGACCGATCAGGTAAAGGGTATCCCCCTGGAGCACAGTGTAAGACGAACCCCTGGAACTCTCATTCGGCACATATATTTTTTGGCCGGGATAGATTGTGGAACCCTGAAATGCGTTGGCCTCCATTAATTTACTGAGTGGGATGCCATATTTAGTGCTTATAATATAGAGACTTTCCCCCGGAGATACGGTATGCACTGCGGCATGTGCTGCGACGGGCGATACGGAAATGAACAAAAAAACAAAAAAACCCAACAGGAAGCGGGTAACCATAGACATAGATTCCCCTCCTTTGGCCTTCGAGGTTTGCTGAAGGGTTCGGGTTGAGGGTACCCTACCTGTTCAGTCGCCGGTCGTCAGACGTCAGAAGTCAGATCCAAGCATTTCTTTAGAGTTTATAAATGCCTTTACTGACGACCGACGGCTTACAACTCAAACGGGATTCACCCCAGAAATTTTTCCCCGTACCCCGGTTTTCCGGAGATTTGGCCTATTTTTGTACAATTATACAAGCATACCTATTGCTTGACTAGAACACAAAATTTAGCAATTAAGTTATGTTGTTAAATTATAGCAAAAAAAAACCCCCGAAGGGGTGTCTACTCTGTTGGGTCTTGAGGAGCCAAAGCTGACCCGCAATTATAGCAAAACTTTGCGTTTGAAGGCATTTCAACCTGACACGTGGGGCAAAAGGGTGGTCTCGGGTTGAGCTTTTGAATTAGGTCATTAAATTCGGCTATTTCTTCCTCCAGGCTCTTGGTGTTGTTGAGAAGCCTCTCTATCTCTTCCTCGTGTCCTTGTTCACCTTTATGCTGCAAAAAAACGAGGTTGCCCAGGGCGGAAATGTTGTTTTCCATCTCCTTTTCCAGCTTTGATATTTCAAACTTCAATCTAGCCGTTTCTACCATGTCGCTGGACCTTTTACCGATAGTTTTTGCACCTTCGCCAATATTTTTTGCGCTTTCACTTACCTTTTTGAAAATTTCCACGCTGTTCCCTCCTTGTACTCTATTTTCATATATTGTTCTATAAAATAGCCTGAATTCCTCCGTTAAAAGTGTAGCAATATTTTAGTTACTTTGGCTTATTAAGCCAGTCCATGTAACTATCAAGCTCAATGTTCACGGCCGCGTCAGCCGCTTTGTTTTCCTCCCTGGGTACGTGCCTCAGTGTTATTTTCAGGTTGGGGGTGATTGCCAGGCTTTCCCATGTCCTTTCAGCGATCTCCCTCAGGCTGGGCTCTTTAATTTTGTATTCGCGGTTGAACTGGCGCACCACCAGTTCACTGTCTGCAAGCACCTCCGCCTCCAGGCCATCGTGCTCACCCGACAGGTAAATCAGGGCCATGACCGCTCCTTCCAGGGCGCTCCACTCAGCGAAGTTGTTGGTCATCTTGGGACCCAGGAACTTGCTTTTTGTCGCCATCACCTTTCCTTCCTCATCCGTAATGACCATGGCTGCAGCAGCAGGTCCGGGATTGCCACGACTGCCTCCGTCTATGTTCACAATTACTTTCAAACATGAACACCCCGCTTTACAATAATTATGCTGTTACGAATAATTTTTTATTACTGCTATGGAGAGGCTCAGCAGCGGTGCTTCCCCCCTATTAAACAACTGGCCCGCCATCACATCTATATTATCATAAAATGGAATTAATTAAAATAAAGGCAAAAAAACCGGGTCCTTTACATGTGGGGCAAAAATAAAATGGCTACCGTTAAGCCGGTAACCATAAGAAATCCATACGCTACGCTTCCTGGTCAGGCAGGAGAATGGAAGGCATATCCATACCTTCGCCAGCACTGCTTTCAGCCCCGGCGTCAGCCTGGGGCTCGGCCCAGGTGTCGCCTGCCTTACCCTGCTGCTCTCTTTCCTGTTTAATAGCCTGGCTGACCTGGACCATAGTGCTATGGAAATTATCCATTCCTTCTTTCATGCTCTTAATCGAACTGTGGGTCACCTGGGCTACCGTGTTAAACATCTGCAGGTGTTTTTCCGAATCAGGAACAATGGACATGATAAACATCAAAGGATACAAAAGGCGCTTCACTGCTTTTCACCCTTTCCCATAACAATGCAAACTTACTATCTTAAATATTCTTATGCAGAAAGGGATCAAATGGTTATGAAATAACAGGAAAAATATTCTTTAAGTTAATTTTAGTTTCTTACATTATTGGCACAGTAGTAGTAAATTCTTTCCCGATATCTGAAAATTCAATGTCGCCGGCAGCCTTTATTTTGGTCGTTGCTTGAAGCTCAGGAACCGCCGCGTTCATACTGAGTTCAATATGTTCCTTTACCAGCCGGCCCTGTTCGTCAAGATAAAAAACTATATTATATTTAAGACCGGAAATGGCAGTTGAACTACCCAGAGAGTCGAACTGAACGCTCTGTGCAAAAAGCTTGTTGACAAATCCCGTCAATTCCTCCCTGTCCGTTGATATGGTATACCTTATTGCTGCTTTCCCGCCTGTATCCACCCAAACCTCCTGTTTCAGGGGAATATTTTTGATGATCTTAACAAACTCATCCTCCGGAATCAGGCCTTTATTGATATCGATCTGAGCGACCTGCCAGGGGTTATCTCCTATTTTACTGTATAATTCACCTTCTTTTAAGGTGATTTCCATTGGTATGTAATCATTGAGTTCAGGGATGGAAACGCTGCCTTTCATTTGAACATCACCTTTATTGATTACACCGCTGCCAAGAAAATTCGCGCTGATCACTTTACCCGTCACGGTTAATTCTTCTTTCAGATTAAATGTAAACTTGGCCTGGTCAGAGCTGTTAACAGCCTGATATAGCTTGTGATAATCAAAAGGGTCAATGGCCGTGTCATCGATCAATACTGTCCTGCTCTGGGCATTCCAGTCAACTTTTGCCCCGATGCTTTCTGAAATAAACCTAACCGGGACCAGTGTCCTGCCGTCAACAATTTTGGCGGGCACATCCAGCACGACAGGTTTGCCGTTAACATCCGCGCCTGTGTTGTCTATTTGAAGCTTTATTTTGAGTTCGCCCCTGGTAGCGGCAACCGTCCTGGTTACTGCATCCCACTTCACTTCAGCGCCCATTCTCTCAAAGATGCCCCGCACCGGAACAAGAGTCCTGCCGCTGTCAATCACGGGGTTGACATCAAAAAGCATTAACTGGCCGTTAACTTTAACTTGTACAGCATCCTGTCCTGACGCCTCTGCGCCAGGTGAAAAAATGATGAGCGCAAGCAGCAAAAAAATTATCAAGATCATTTTCTTTTTCATTAATAAACACCTCCGAAAGTTCCCACAATATGGATGTTCTCCCCGAAGAATTAAAAATCCTTCTGTTAAATTCCAAAAAATAAAATCAAATGCGTTTTCAAGATAGACCTGCTAAGATAATAGTATGGGTGAAAAATATTATGAACGAAAATCATGTGGACAAGGCAGATAGTAAACCTGTTGTAGTAGTGGCAGGCGCTACCGGATTTGTAGGACAGGCTTTAATTAGGAAGTTAAGGCACTCATGCCGGGTGATAGGAATTACCCGGCAGCCGATTGCTGAGCAGGACAATACTTCAGAGCAGGATGTGGCCTGGCGGCAGTGCGACTTCTTTTCGCTGCTGGACGCTGAAAGGGCCCTTGAGGGCGCTGATTATGCCTTTTACCTGGTTCATTCGATGATGCCTTCCGCCCGTTTAACGCAGGCCAGCTTTCAGGATATGGACCTGATCCTAGCTGATAACTTCGCAAGAGCAGCGGCCAAAGCGGGCGTTAAGCAGATCATTTATTTAGGTGGAATTGTACCCGATACCAAGGACCTGTCGATGCACCTGCGCAGCCGTCTGGAAGTGGAAGAAACCCTCGGCGCTCACGGAGTTCCGGTTACCGCCCTGCGTGCCGGGCTGGTGGTTGGTCCCCGGGGTTCAACCTTCCGCATCCTGATGCGGCTGGTGGAGAGGTTTTCCATTATTGTTTTTTCCAGGTGGCTCCATACGCAAACTCACCCGATAGCATTGTCGGATTTGATCAAGATCCTGGAATACTGTCTGGGAAACCCTCACACATACACGACTTTTGACGTTGGCGGGCCGGATGTAATGAGCTACGGGGAAATGATCCTGCGCACGGCAGATGTGATGGGGCTGAAGCGGCGAATATTTATTGTCCCATTCTTTTTCAACAAGCTATCCAGTTTGCTCTTAAGCATTTTTACCAGCTCGCCTATGGCTCTGGTAACACCCCTCATGGAAAGTCTCAAACATCCCATGGTTGCGGGAAACCTGCGGCTGCAGGAACGTATGAACCTGCCCGGGCTGCCGTTTGACGAAGCGGTCAGATTAGCCCTGTCTGATGAGGAAGGTGGGCGGGTATCCATAAAACCGCCACTGGCGCGGGGGAAAATAAAAAAAGCGCTTGATGTCCGTTCAGTGCAGAGGCTGCCTCTGCCCAAAGGTAAAAGCGCGGCCTGGGTAGCCCGGCATTATTCAGAATGGCTGCCCCGGTTCTTTAATAATATCGTTAAGGTTAAGGTCGACGAGCATGGAAACTGCAACTTTTATTTCAGTTTCTTAAAAAAATCCCTGTTGGAGATCACTTACTCCGAAAGCCGCAGCTTTGAAAACCGCCCTCTTTATTACATTACCGGAGGTTTGATGGCCCGCCTGGATTACCACAGAACCGGCCGGCTGGAATTCCGGGAGGTCTTGCATGGTAAATACGTGTTGGTGGGTATCCACGATTATGTTCCCACACTGCCGTGGCTGGTTTATGACCTGACCCAGGCCATGCTTCACATATGGACTATGCGCAGCTACCGGAGACACCTGCTGTCGCTGGATGAGCAAGACAGCCTTTAAAGGGTTAGTTTAACACCCACAGGAAGCAGTTCAGCGCGTACTAACTTATATAAATCCCTTTTCTTTAGCCAGCATGGCGCCTTTAAATATGGCATCATGCTTGTTTTTTGCTTCAAATTGAATTGTTTCAGCCGTGCCGGCCTTGCCGGCAGCGAAAAATAAAGCATACAAATTGTCACTCGCCGTAAATTTGACGACGCTTAAATATTCAGTTATAGCAGCTACTTCAGTAAACTCCTGCACACGACCAGTTCCTTTCATGGTAGTGTTTATATTAGACACTATAATATCAACACCTTCTTCTGACAACCACAAAAAGCTAAAACAATAAATGGCAAGGGCCCCCAACCCTGGGAGCCTTGCCATTCCTCATTATTCTGGAGCCGATGGTCGGATTCGAACCGACGACCTGCTCATTACGAGTGAGCTGCTCTACCCCTGAGCCACATCGGCAATCTATCACCTTTTACCTCAAAGCAGGATATATTCTATATCACACCGGTTAAAAAGTCAACCAGAGCCAAAGAAGTCAACCGTATTGCATAGAGACATGCTCCGCCCGATTAAACTTAAATGTTTAATCTGTTTTCGCTTCATCCTCTATAAGAGCGTATGAACCGTCCTGATCATGCGTCTCTCTGCCTGTTACCGGTGGGTTAAAAACACATACCATGCGCATGTCTTTTTTGCCGCCGCGCAAATAATGCTTATCATTTTTATCCAGGGCATAGAGCGTCCCCGCTTCAATGGGATAGATTGTTCCGGTCCCGGCTATCTCTATTTCTCCATCACCCTCTATACAGTATACTGCTTCAAGGTGATTTTTGTACCAAATCGTGGTTTCCGTTCCTGCTTTTATTATCGTATCGTGAACTGAAAAGCCCATACCATCTTCCTTCAGCAGGAGACGGCGGCTCCTCCAATTGTTATTGTCGACATCACAATCTGTATTGATTATATCCCTTAATCTTCTGACAATCATATGCTTTCACCCCCCGAGGACTAATTAGCTGCATATTTTCTCATTTATACATTGATTCAAACAGCTTTGGATAGAAGCTTCCAGTATGTTTAATCCTCTTTGCAACCCCTCCCGGTCAATATTTAATGGAGGGAATAGTTTAAACACTTCGCTGTTCGGGCCTGCCGTTTCCATAACAAGTCCTCTCTCAAAAGAAGCGCCGCAGATTTTTTGCGCAAGTCCTTCAACACCGCATGCGACTCCCTGCATCAGACCTCTACCGCGTACCTTTCCCTGCAGTTCAGGATACTTATCTACCACATTTAATAAAAATCTACGGATGATCTTTGCCTTCTCCTTGATTTCCTTTTCAAATGAATCGTTCTCCCAGTAGGTAAGAGCTTCAGCCGCAGTGACAAAAGCCATGTTATTTCCCCTGAAAGTACCGTTATGTTCACCTGGAGACCATACATCATACTCCGGCTTGATCAGGGTCAGGGATAACGGCAGGCCATACCCTCCGATGGATTTAGATAGGCAGACGATGTCCGGCACAATGCCGGCAGGCTCGAAACTAAAGAATGTGCCCGTGCGGCCGCAGCCTGCCTGGATGTCATCTACGATCAGCAGGATTTTGTAGCGCCTGCAAATTTGCTCAATTTTTTTCAGCCAGCAAGTACTTGCTGCATTCAAGCCTCCTTCTCCCTGTACTGTTTCAAGAATAATAGCGGCAGGTAGTGGGATGCCGCTCCCATTGTCAGTGATAAGTTTTTCAATATAATCAGAGGTGTCCACATCTTCTCCCATGTACTGGTCATAGGGCATGCGGCAGGTATAGTTCAGAGGCGCCCCGGCCCCGTTGCGCTTAAAAGAATTTGCGGTAACAGACAAAGAACCCATCGTCATCCCATGGAAAGCATTTGTAAAACTAAAAACAGTCACGCGGCCGGTTACTTTACGCGCCAGTTTTAAGGCGCTTTCAACTGCATTTGTACCGGTTGGACCTGGAAACATGGTTTTATAATCTAGATTTCTAGGCTCAAGGATCACTTCCTTAAAGCGCCTGAGAAACTTTTCCTTGGCCTTTGTGGCCATATCAAGGCTGTGAGTGACACCGTCATTCATAATGTATTCTAACAGCTTGCTCTTCATCTTGAAATCATTATGTCCGTAATTCAACCCTCCTGCTCCGGCAAAAAAATCAATATACTCTTTACCTTCAGCACTCCAGAGCTTGTAACCCTTGGCCCTGTTGAACACGGTGGGAAAACTCCGGCAGTAACTTCGCACCTCAGATTCCAACTCTTCAAATGTGCTTAAGCTTGTTTTGTTTCTTTCTTTCTCTTTAATTATTTTCAAAATACTGTCACACTCCTCGTAAATTTTTTGTTAAAAAGGTCCAATTCTGTAGAGCAATTCTTCTTCGTGCTTGCCTCCCGGGAATAGATCTGCGGAAAAGCACTCCGATATTTCACACCGTGTGTCCAGGTCGCGCGCCAAACCGCAGAACAAGGAACTGGAAGGCAAATTGGACGGAGATACCGTAGCCTCAACAAAGCAAACATCCTTACACGCCTCCGCCTGCAACAGCCGCTTTATTAGATTTGCCGCCAGCCCTTTGCCACGTTGTGATTCAACCACAGCAACCTGCCAAACAAAAAGAGTATTTTTAGCATCCGGCTCAAGAAAGGCGTTTACAAAACCAACAATTTCTTTCTCTTGTTCCGCTATAATGCAGGTGTCTGCAAAATATCTGCACATCATCAAGTAACTGTAAGTAGAGTTAAGATCCAGTGTACTGTCTTTCACTAAGTTCCAGATGGAGGGTCCATCTTCCACTTGAGGTTTGCGAAAGCACAGCATGGTATAATAATCGTTCATATTTCTTGTTTATAACCCTCCTTTCAAGTCTTGGGGGAATTGTAAAATGCGAAAGGCACACAAAACCCCCGATTAATATAAACCGGGGGTTGAAGGGAGCAACAGCAAAGCTATGCTGGCCTGACATAGTCAAGCAAAGCCTATGGCCAAATTTCATCCTCCCTTTCAACGCTTACGAAGTTAGCTGTCGGGTTCGGGTTGAAAGGTAACCCTACCCATTGGGAGGTGGGAAGTGAGAGATTGGAGGTTTTTTGAGAGGTGCGATGTGAGAGGTTGGAGGTGAGATTTTTAGTTGGAATTGGCTTTAGCCAATTCCTTCTATTCTCACTTCTCAATTCTCATTTCTCACTTCTCAATTCACGTCTCACGTCTCACGTCTACGTCTCACGACCCAAATGAGATTCACCCCGTAAATCTGGTTCCCCCGTTTCTTAAATAAAGAATTAAGCGATTTAAAGGTAGTTTATATTTATTTGTTATTTATTTCCTGCAACTTATTATATCATAATAAGTTGTTGGTTTCAATACTTAATTACTCTACTGGTAAAAAAACACAATTAAATCGAGATCTTTGTAGTCTATTTACATTCCAGGGACATAGAATTTAGTGATTATCATGTGCCTGGAGGTGTTTTTTTATTTTGAGAAGCAAGTCTCTGTTCATAATTCTGGTTCTTAGTCTCGGAATTTTATTTTTACAAATAGAACGGCAAGCTTATGCCGATACAAGGCTGCTCATCAACAAAGGAACAAATCAGCTTGCCCTTTTTCAGGACGGATATCTACTAGACGTGTTCCCAGTGGCTACAGGACGTCTTCCTCAGTACACGCCTGAAGGTAAATGCCAGGTAGTCGTCAAGCAGGTGTACCCTTCCTGGAGGCATCCCGACGGTGGTCCTGTCATACCGGGAGGCGTGCCTGAAAATCCCCTGGGGCCGCGCTGGCTGGGATTAAACGCCAGGGGCACAAGTGGAAGCAGCTATGGCATCCACGGCAACAATAACCCTTACTCCATTGGAACTCATGCTTCCTCGGGCTGCATCAGGATGTATAACGAAGATATATTGTGGTTGTATGAGCGGATCCCGGTGGGAACTGAGATCGAAATAATAAACAGCCGGGAAGACCTGTCAGCAGGGAGAAATTACGACCGCGTCACCGTCAACGGGGAAACACCTGATTTCGCCCCGCATCTTGGACCTGTACAGTCAGGAAATTCAACTTTTTTGCCGCTTCGGCCCACTGCAGAGTTATTGGGATACCGTTTGCGATGGGATGACTCCACAAAAACTGTCTCGGTTATCAATATCGACAGGGAACTTTATTTCAGCCTGGATAGCAGCGAGGTTACTGTGAACAATCATGTTTACCTTGTTGAAGATACCCCGTTTTTATTTGAAGGAACCACCTTTGTTCCTGATTATTACTTTGAGCGATTTTTCGGGGTAAGTACCAACCACGTTAATGAAAGCAGGACACTGGCGTTGGAAGCGTCTCCGGAAACCGGCGGTGACAGTCTGTTAAGGCATAACCTTTCCATCAGGATCAACGGAAAGACCATTTATTTCCCGGAGAACATTGCGCCCCTCAGCGATGGTGAAAATCTTCTGGTCCCGGTACGCCAGGTCTGCAGTGCTTTGGGCGTGTCAGTAGACTGGGACTACGATGCTAAATCAGTTGACATTGAGTTTAAAGAAAAGCTCGCGACCATTCCTGCAGACGGCTCAGCGGCAAAGGTAAACGGGGCGGTATTTAAGACTCCACCAAACTTATTTACACGCAACGGGTGCTCTTATGTCAGCCTGCGCTTTTTAGAGGACTTTCTTGGTTTTAAAACCGAACTGGATGACAAATCACGCGTTCTGAAAATAACCACGTCAGAAAAAAACAAACAGATGGTTTCGCTGCTTTTTCCATCCGTTGAAGCTCAAAATTCGTATAAAAGGCCGTTCTTTTAATCCTGGCCCACCCTTTTGCGATCATCATCAATAACAGAGATATGTTATAGTTTTACTTGAGTATTTCCGTAATATCTTTTTTGCAGGCATATCTATTTTCCAGCCGCAAGAGAAATATCTTTAAATCCAGACCCCCTCTGAAACCGCCCAGGGCGCCGCCCGCAGCCACAACCCTGTGACACGGTATGACCAGGGGAGTCCGGTTGGAGCGCATGACACCACCTACAGCCCTTGCCCCCAGGGGGCTGCCTGACTCAAGGGCTACCTGGCCGTAAGATGCGGTTTCACCGTATGGTATTGATCTAACTACATTTAGGACGCGGCGCTGAAACGGGGTGTAACCGGACCAGTCAACTTGAATGGTGAACTCCACCCTTTCCCCCTTGAAATAGAGATCTACCTCTTCCATAAGTGTTTTTAAAATACCCTGCGGCGTGACGGGTTCGGGCAGGCGTGACACGCTGGCCCTCAACTCGCCTGCCAGCGTATTCAATGCGGCCTGCCGGCTTACCTGCGGCAGTGCCAGTGCTTTCAGCCCGGCAGCGGAACAGGCGCCTGCCATCCAACCGATGTGAGTTTGAAATAATAAGATTTCCATAATAAAGGACTCCCTCCTCAATATTTATCAGAAAATTCACAAAAGTACTTGACCAGACAACCTTGCCTAATATATATTGAAAATAGGAATTTAAGGTAATATCTGCTAAGAAAGGTGGCGAATATTGAATGGAACTGACCGCACGCATTATAACCGCAGATGATGAAAAAATTGGTTCAATCTCTATTGGAAAGTACATTGCAATACTCTCTACCCACCCTCCAGGCCTGCTGAGGAAAAAACATAAGCACGACGAAACACATGTGATCTTTGTCCGGAAGGGGAAAATGCGCTACAATATTGAGGGTGACTGTAAAGAAGTCAGCTCGGGGGATGTCGTTGTTATTTCCCCCGGCGTCCACCACAGCTCCATGGTGCTCGGCGAAGGTCCCTCTAACGTTATGTGCCTTGTCCTCTTATAGTCAATTGGTTGAGTGGAATAGAGTATAGAAAAAAGAAGAACCGGTCGACCGGTTCTTCTTGGATTAAACCTCTTTACATCATGCCGCCCATGCCGCCCATG
>DFAP01000069.1:11369-16209 GCA_002365855.1 Pelotomaculum sp. UBA3103
CATGCCGCCCATGCCGCCCATGGGGTCTTTATCCTTTTCAGGTTTTTCGGCAACCAGGGTTTCGGTGGTTAGAATCATGGCCGCAATGCTACCTGCGTTCTCAAGTGCTGAACGTGTTACCTTGGCCGGGTCCACAATACCTGCTTCAATCATATTTGTGAACTCGCCGGTCAGGGCGTTAAACCCGATGCCGGTATCTGAATTCTTCACTTTTTCCACAACGACCGAACCTTCCAGGCCGGCGTTATTGGCGATCTGCCGTAAAGGCTCTTCCAGCGCCCGGCGGATGATGTCTACACCGGTCTTTTCGTCAAAGGAACCGGTTGCAACTTCTTCCATGGGCTTAATGGCGCTGATATAGGCCACACCGCCACCGGGGACGACGCCCTCTTCAACAGCCGCGCGGGTAGCGTTTAAGGCATCCTCGATGCGGAGCTTCTTGTCTTTCATTTCAGTCTCGGTGGCCGCTCCCACTTGTACCACGGCGACGCCACCCGCCAGCTTGGCCAGGCGCTCCTGGAGTTTTTCCCTGTCAAACTCGGAAGTCGTCTCTTCAATTTGATTCTTGATCTGGGTGACACGCTTGGTGATTTCGTCCGCGTTGCCGGCGCCGCCGACAATAATGGACTCTTCCTTCTTGACGCGGACCTTGGTGGCGCGTCCAAGTTCGTTTAGGGTGGCTTTATCCAGCTTGAGGCCCAGTTCCTCAGTAATAACAGTACCGCCGGTCAGAATAGCGATATCCTGCATCATGGCCTTGCGCCTGTCGCCAAAACCAGGAGCTTTGACCGCAATACACTGGAAAGTGCCGCGCAGTTTGTTCAATACCAGAGTCGCAAGAGCCTCACCTTCGATGTCCTCAGCGATGAGCAGCAGCGGTTTGCCGGACTGCACAACTTTTTCCAGGATCGGCAGGAGGTCAGCGACAGAAGATACCTTCTTATCAGTGATCAGGATATAGGGGTCGTCTAAATTTGCTTCCATTTTGTCGGCGTCGGTAATCATGTATGGGGATATGTAGCCCCTGTCAAAGTTCATACCTTCTACTATTTCGAGGTTTGTAGTTGTGCCTTTGGACTCCTCAACCGTGATAACCCCATCTTTGCCTACCTTCTCCATGGCGTCGGCGATCAGTGCTCCAATCACCTCGTCGTTGGCGGAAATGGTGGCAACCTGGGTGATAGCTGATTTGCTTTCAATAGTCTTGGCAGAGTCTTTAATGGCCTTTACAGCTCTCTCCACGGCTTTTTCAATACCGCGCTTGATAATCATGGGGTTGGCGCCGGCAGCGACATTCTTCATGCCTTCGCGTACAATCGCCTGAGCCAGCACACAGGCAGTAGTGGTACCGTCACCGGCCACGTCATTGGTCTTGGTGGCAACTTCTTTCAGCAGCTGCGCGCCCATATTTTCAAACGGGTCGGGAAGTTCAATTTCCCTTGCAATGGTCACACCGTCGTTAACAATCATCGGCGAACCGAATTTTTTTTCAAGAACTACGTTGCGGCCTTTCGGGCCGAGGGTAATTTTTACTGCATCCGCCAGGGCATTTACGCCCTTTTCAAGGGACCGCCTGGCCTCTTCCCGGAATAATATTTCTTTACCTGCCAATTCAACTTACCTCCTTTTGTTTCTTCCCTTTACTTCTCGATTACGCCGAGGATATCGGCTTCTCTCATGATCAAGTATTCAATATCGTCAATCTTAACTTCGTTCCCGGCATACTTCGAGAAAAGGATTTTGTCCCCGGGCTTTAGATCGATGGGCACACGCTGGCCTGTTTCCAGGAGTCTTCCTGAACCAACAGCCACTACTTCCCCCTCCTGGGGCTTTTCCTTAGCGGTGTCCGGCAGCACAATGCCGCTTTTGGTCTTTTCCTCGGCGGGCAATGCCTTTACCACTACTCTTTCGCCTAATGGTCTGATCACTTAAAACTCCTCCTTATTTGGTTGGCTTACTTTATTTATTAGCACTCATTCAAGACGAGTGCTAACGACCACGTAAATATAATATATAATTAGAATATCAAAAGCAAATCAAAAGACCGCATAATTTTCCTTTTTTAGGGCAAAAAAGGCCAATTAGCAGCAATAAGCTTTGGATATCTTTGAATATCTTTTACTTCAATATTTTTTTATTTTTAATGATAAATGCTTACTTAGAAATATTTTCCCACTAAGGCATTATTTTTATACAATACCAATTGAAAATTTTTTATGACGGTTTTTAACGCCCGCACTCGCCGCCCCGGCCGGTCATAATCTCAAGTCCGTGAGGCAGCTCCGGCAGGATAACCTCCAGGCACTCCCGCACCGCTTTTACGCTGCCGGGCAGGTTAATGATCAGGGTCCGGTTACGGATGCCCGCTACCGCCCTGGAAAGCATCGCCCGGCCGGTCTTTTTTAAGCTTTCCGCCCGCATCGCCTCCGCCAGGCCGGGCACGTGCCGGTTAATGACAGCCAGAGTGGCTTCGGGCGTGTTATCCCTGGGACTTAGACCTGTGCCTCCAGTGGTCAGGATCAGGTCCACGCTATCACGGTCGGACAGGTCAATAAATGCTTCTATTAACCTGTCCAGATCGTCGGGCAGCACCTCGTACTTCACTATTTCACCCAGGTTTTTTACCATCTCCCGGATAGCCGGTCCGCTTTCATCCACACGCTCCCCACGGGCTCCCTTGTCGCTTACGGTAATAATACCTATCCTGTATCCTACAGCCACTTGGCTTCTCCCTCCCGCTCGAAGACACCGCTTTTGCCGCCGCTTTTATGCACCAGCCGGACAGCCCCGATAACCATTTCCCTGTCAACAGCCTTGCACATGTCGTATATGGCCAGGCCCGCCACCACGACTGCAGTGAGCGCTTCCATTTCCACGCCGGTCTGGCCGGTAGTTTTAACCCTGGCCTCCATTTCGATCCTGCTCATCTCACGGTCGGGCCGGAACTGCACCTCGACACCAGTCAGGGCCAGTGGATGGCAGAGGGGAATCAGCGCGGGTGTTTTCTTGGCCGCCATGATCCCGGCGACCCGTGCCAGGCCCAAAACCTCGCCCTTGGGCGCCTTGCCCCCCAGGATCAGCTCCAACGTGCCCGGGCGCATAGTCACCTCTCCACGCGCCACCGCTTCCCTCTGGGTGGCCTCCTTGCCCCCAACGTCCACCATCCTGGCCTGTCCCTGCTCGTCCAGGTGAGTAAGCTCACTCACACCAACAACCCCTTTCTTTATGAAACGACTCCGGCCTTGCGCCGGTTTTCACATCTGGAATATAATAAGTCAAATGCTATTATTTCTCTCTCACAGTAAAATATCCTTTGATAAGTCGCATATTGATGAATGGAGGTACATCAGATGGGTTCCTCAAACACCAGGATCGTCAGCCTGCCCGTCACCAGGTTCAGGAACGGCACGCTTATTCATGGGGAAGACGTAGTAGTCAGGGAAACGACCCTGACCCTGATACTTAACGGCTGGGAATTGGTGACCCTGGTCTGCTCCCCCGGGGAGTTCAGGGAACTGGCGGTTGGATTTTTGTGCTACGAGGGGGTACTTCAAAAACGAGAGGATTTAAAGAGTATTGAGATTAGTGAGGATGAAGGGCTGGTACGGGTTGAAACCGGGCAAGCCAGGCCGGCTGAAAAATTATCCGGGCAATTTATAGCCAGCGGCTGCGGCAGGGGCCGCGTCTCCTTCCACGTCACCAGCGACACCAGCGGGGTCTCTCCGGTAAATCCCTGTTTAACAATAACACCCGGAGAAATTTTTTATCTGAGCAACCAGCTGGAAAAGTGCTCCGCCATTTTCCAGAAAACCGGCGGCACGCACAGCGCGGCGCTCTGCACTGCAAAAGAGGTGGTGCTGTTTTATGAGGACGTCGGCCGCCACAATGCCGTCGATAAGATATACGGCAGATGCTTTCTGGAGGATATTCCCCTAACAGACAAGCTTTTAGTTTTCAGCGGACGCATCTCCTCCGAGATACTGACCAAGGTAGCCAAGATGGGCCTCCCCTTAATCATCTCCCGCTCCGCCCCGACGGAACTGACGGCAAACCTGGCCAAAGAGCTGGGCATAACCGTGGTGGGCTTCGCCAGGGAGGGCAGGTTCACGATATACACCCACAACGAACGTATCGTCAGTGAAACAAGAAAAACATAAAAATGAATACTAAAGAACATGCCCTATTCATCGGTCTCAGTCATTGGCTTCATCATTGCGGGATGGGCAGCCACAAATGATGTTGCCTCATAATTTTCTCGACGCCTATGTTCCATGCTTATTACAAGTATTGTCGTAAAGCGTGCTATCGCTCCAATGACAAAAAGAACCAGAAAATTATTAAAATAGCTCCAATTATGAATCTGATAGATTTTAAAGAATGTTAATACAGGCAGGAAAACGAATGACATTAGCCCCGCCGCCACTGTATTCCATATGAAATACTGCTTCCAGGACGAGGTGTATTGATAGACAAGCATGTAATAAAGCGGCGCCAGTGTTAAATCATAGAGGAACACGCTGGGTTCGATTGGGAAGAACCGCACCGTGAAGCTCCACAGCACAAAGCTAGATGCGATGGTATCAACTACTCCAACAGTAACCGCTACCAATGACCCGAAGAGAAGAATTTCAGTGAACCTACGCTTGTCAATAAGTTTAAAAACAATGAAATACGTTAAAACCACAAATGTTAATAGTCCCCACCATTGAACTGAAAAAAGCTCTTCCGTAATCCAGTGAGTATAGGACAGACTTTGCGTGGCAACTCTTGATTGATAAAGCATCTCAGGTGTTACCATCTAAGTATCCCTCCAAAAGTTATTTAAACATAGCTTCACCGA
>DFAP01000055.1 GCA_002365855.1 Pelotomaculum sp. UBA3103
AGAAACTGCATAACTACTGTTTGTAATTATTGCTGCAATTGGTTTGATTATTGAAATCACAAGGGATAATCTTGTGATTTTCACAGGGGACAATCCTGTGATTTTAATAATAGCCCTCCTTGCAGCGGCGCTGGCGGCGGCTTCAGTGAAAATCGCCAGGCAGTGGGAAAAAGCGGTGATACTGCGGCTTGGCAAATTTAAAAAGTTGGAAGGGCCGGGTATCTTCATGGTTATACCTATTGTCGACTCGGTATCGAGCTGGATTGACCAGAGGGTGATAGCCACTTCTTTTAACGCCGAACAAACCCTTACTAAGGACACCGTACCGGTTGATGTTGACGCCGTTCTCTTCTGGATGGTCTGGGATGCGGAAAAAGCGGCCCTGGAGGTGGAAAACTATAAAGACGCTGTAGCCTGGGCAGCACAAACGGCGCTGCGCGATATTATTGGAAAGACACTCTTGTCCGAGATGCTTGCGGGCAGGGAACATATAGACGAAGAATTGAGAAAGGTGATCGACCAGCGCACCGAGCCCTGGGGCGTGACCGTACAGTCGGTTGAAATCCGGGATGTAATCATACCCGCCAGCCTGCAGGACGCTATGTCAAGAGAAGCCCAGGCGGAGAGGGAAAGAAAAGCGAGAATTATCCTGGGGACGGCGGAAACGGAAATCGCCGCCAAGTTTGCTGAGGCCGCCAAATCCTACGTAAACAACCCGGTCGCATTACATTTGAGGGCTATGAATATTCTGTACGAAGGCCTTAAAGAAAAAGGTGCCCTGGTGGTGGTGCCGAGCACCGCTGTGGAAACCATGGGCCTGGGCACGATATCCGGCCTGGCCTCGCTGGCCAAGTTCCCGCCGGACGCAGCGGAAATTCCTGAAAAACCCGCCGAACCTTTAGCAGGTGTGTAGATAAACCTGAAAAAAAAGAAAATGTCAGTAAAGGAACGACATAAATGATGGACGTTCCTTTTCTTATGGGGGGTCAGGATCTTATTTACTTATTTGCTTTCAGAACAGAAACAAGATTTATTAATAACATGAAGGGATGGGTCGAAGATGATTTTAATCTACCTGCAGGCAATTGGATGTGTGCTCTGTGCTGTCAGTTCATTTGCCCTTGGCATCTGGCTTAAGCGTCATCCTTCAAAGAATGCCGCTGAAATAACCTCCAGAATAATGCATTTCTTTATAATTATTGCCTGGGTAACTCCCATAGGAGCTGGATTAACCATGTTGACTGAATATGATGAGCTGCTGGGTATTCCACCCCTGCCGTTTCCAATGATTTCACAAGTAACGGGCGCTTTGGTGATGCTGATAGGGGTTGTTTTTTTTGTTATATCCATCGTTGTTCTGCTGGATCGCGGGGGAGGGCTGCCCGCTTTTGAGCTTACGAAAAAATTGGCTGCGAAGGATATATATAAGCGCACCAGGAATCCGATGTCTCTCGGTATTTATTTAATTTGCATAGGGCTGAGTCTATTGGGAGGCTCGACGTTCTTTATATTATGGTTGCTTATAGTTCTTATTCCTGTACATGTTTTCTTCTTAAAATACTTTGAGGAACGTGAGTTGGAAATCAGGTTCGGGGAGTCTTACAGGGAATACAGGCAAAGGGTGCCGTTCTTGATACCTAACTTTCGCAAGTCTTCTGATAATGAAACTACTAATAATAAACCTGCTTTATAAATCACGGTAATTCCAAGAATTACTTATACAATAAACACGATGGATCAGTCACAGTGAATTAGATATGAAATGGAGGGATGGTTCGAGGGATGGTTATTATCTACCTGCAGGTAATTGGATGCGGAGCCTTTGCTCTGAGCGCGTTTATTCTTGGCATATGGCTCAGGCGTCATCCTTCAAAGGAAGTCGCTAAAAAAATTACTAGGATCATGCACTACGTTATAGTTGTTACTCTAATAATTCCCATGTTTACCGGATTAACCACCTATCCAGGGCTGACACACTATGATGAGCTGCTGGGCATACCTTCCTTGCCGTACCCAACCATTTCACTGATAGCCGGTGCGGTAATGATGCTGATTGGGTTTGGACTTATGATGATTGCCCCCTTGGTACTGCTGGATCGCGGCCAGGGTAGTTTTTTAGTTGTTCTTACTAATAAATTGGCTGCGAAAGATATATACGAGCGCACCAGAAATCCAATGATGCTGGGACTTTATTTATTATGTACGGGAACAGGTCTATTTGCGGGATCCACGTTCTTTACACTGTGGTCGCTGTTAGCATTAATTCCGACAAACGTTTTCTTCTTAAAATACTTTGAGGAACGTGAGTTGGAGATCAGATTCGGGGAGCCTTATAGAGAATACAGGCAAAGGGTTCCGTTCTTAATTCCAAATTTTCGTCGCAATGTTTCTGGAACTGAAACGGCAAATAATAACGGTGTCAAATAGTTTACTTCATAACCCCCAGCAGGCCGAGGACCACTTCCAGCATGATTTTATATCGCTTACCTGTGCAGCATTACCGGAAACATCGATTGACAAAAGAGAATTGGGATGTTAATTTTTAAGAAAAGATTATTAACTAAATTAGGAGCAGAGTTGAGCGGAGAAGAGATATGGAGCGTAACGCTTCAAAGTTTGCTGAGACGACTCGGAGAATACGGGGTGAGGACCGCTTAAAGTGGTTCCTTTTTTATTTTCTCTTATTCAAATTTATTACTATTCTACCATGTTATTTATTAAACCGAGATTTCTTGTGCCAACACTGACAAGGGTTGACGGTTTTCCTGTTTCACTTGTCTAAAACCGGGTAATTTCTTGAAGCGGGGGGTGCAGACTAAGATTGAGCGGCCTGTTGTGGCGGGAGCTGCCTGTGGCGCCGGATGGACCTGCTTTGTTTGAGCGGATAAAATATTTTCCGCACAGTTTTTTTCTTGACAGTGGGCTCTTGATGCCCGGTTTAGCCCGTTATTCTTTTATGGGAGCGACTCCTTTTGCCTGGCTTAAGGCCAGGGGCAGACAGGTGGTCTTGCGGGAAGAGGGGACAACCCATTCTTTTGGGGCTGACCCCCTGGCGGTGCTGCGTTCTCTGCTTCAGCGCTATGCCCGATCTCGGGCGGTGGAAGCTCCGGTACCCTTTACGGGGGGAGCTGTGGGGTATTTCAGTTACGATTTGGGGCGGCAGCTGGAGGATATCCCCTGCCTGGCCCGTGACGACCTGAGGTGGCCGGACCTGGAGATAGGCCTTTACTCAGCTGTTATAGCGGTGGATCACCTGGCAGGGCGGGTATATGCCCTGGCCGACGGCCAGCCGGAAATCGATCCCGGGCGGCGCCGGAAGAGGGCTCTGGTTCAACTGGAAGAATTGGCACAACTTTTTAAGGGTCTGGAAAAGGATAAAGCAGGGGAAGAAGTACGTTTCCGGGTTTACCCCCGGGTGGAAGAAATGGATTTGGAAAGGCACTTCGATCGCCGTAGTTACTGTGACGCTGTGGAGCGGGCACGTGAGTACATTACGGAGGGAGACATTTATGTGGTTAACCTTTCCCAACGCTTTTCCCTGCCCCTTACCCTTGATCCCTGGCTTTGTTACCGTCGGTTGCGAGAGATAAACCCGGCTCCCTGTGCAGCATTTCTTAACTTTGGTAAGCGGCAGGTAGTCTGCGCTTCGCCGGAGCGGTTTATTAGGGTAAGCGGGGGAATGGTTGAAACCAGGCCAATCAAGGGCACCCGCCCCCGGGGTAGTACCCCCGGGGAGGATCAGCATTTTCAGCATGAACTATGGCATAGCGAAAAAGACCG
>DFAP01000088.1:0-50433 GCA_002365855.1 Pelotomaculum sp. UBA3103
CCGCAGGCGCTCCTTTATGCTTTCTTATTTAATTTCTATACCTTTTAATTCGGTAAGGTTGTTAAGGTCATTGGCCTTGATAAATTTCTTGGACAGAGTATAGAGGACATCGTCGATATAGAGAATGCGTTCGATATTTTTTTCGCTGTTATACCAGTAGTTGCCGGCCTTGAGGTAGTCATCACCGGAAAGGTGAGTGATTTTACCCTTCAACACAAAGCCGCTAGTCAGGTCAAAGTTATATACATAGGCGCCCTGGTAAGCAAAGCTGCCATACTCCGGAAAGGATGTGCCGGGCTTTGTGTTGTCTCCCTGCACTGACATGACGGTGACGGGAAACGCCAGCAAGTTTTTATCCTTCGAAAACAGCAGGGCCTTGTGGTTGCGCAGCAGCTCTGAATCTGTACCCCTGTCGCCAATGTTTTCCCTGAACTTTTCAACTGGGTTTTTTACGTCACTTACGTCAAACAATGCCATCTTCATGCCCTGGTAAAAAGCCATGCTTTCTCCGCCCATACCCTTGGACCCTATTTCTATTGTATCCTTACCGAAACCGATTACATGGTTCTCATCATAAGGGTGCAGGTAGTCGCTATAACCAGGTATCTTTAACGCACCGAGAATACTGGGATGTGCAGGATCTTTTAAATCAAGCACAAAGAACGGGTCTACATTTTTGAAAGTGACCATGTAGCCCCTGTCTCCAACGAATCTGACAGAGTAAATCCTTTCACCAGGAGCGATGTCTTCAATTTTCCCTACTATCATTAAACTGCTGTTCAGTATATAAA
This sequence comes from Pelotomaculum sp. UBA3103, assembly GCA_002365855.1. Lineage (GTDB taxonomy): Bacteria > Bacillota > Desulfotomaculia > Desulfotomaculales > Pelotomaculaceae > UBA3103. The sequence continues at coordinate 792 of DFAP01000088.1, forward strand.
CATTGTTTTTTGACGTGTAATCTCCGGAGCGCCAGGAATCTCCCCGGGTCGTGGCAACGCGGAAATTATTATTGTGTTCGTCCATGGAAAACTGGTTCAGTAGTGTTCCGGGCACCTCGCCGCTGGCAGTGTTAGTTATGCGCCCATCACTCAAAGCAAATTTATATAATTTTGTATTGCTTGTATCATATGAAGGAAAGATTCTTTTAAGCAATCCTGTGTCGATTTCTACAAGCGGTATGGCATAACTGTAACTGGTTAAGGCCACATATAAATTGTTGGTTGAAGCGTATATATTTTGACCTGCTCCCAGGTAGCTCGAAACACTGGCCTTCTCATCCGGACGTCCCAGGTTAAACCCGGCGGTGATCAGGTAGTTGGGTTCAACGAAACCAGGGAAGCATTTGATTTCCGGGTAATCAATCGAAATAAATTCATCATTTACCGCAGTATCACGGTACATTGGTTTGGGATCCATTATTTCGCCCTTAGGGTAAAAATAAATGTGCTTGTTAGCCAGGAGATAAAGCGACTGTCCTATTTTTCGGGAAGATACATAGCTGCCGGTAAGTTCAACCTCCCGCTCCTGTTTGATGTTTGTTTTGTCCTCGATGTTGTAAACAATGGCCTTGACCAGTTCCTGGTAATACGGCGGCATCATTTCCGGCGCCGTATCGCCCCTGTAATCAAGGTCGTATGCATATGTATTACTGCTGCCTATTACTACAAGGTGGTTTTCGTCAACGTATATTTCCTGCGGTGAAAAATTTTTTTCAGCGTAGTTCAAGGTGCTGACAACTGCCAGGTCACTGGCGGGGAAAGCTTTGGCAATGACGATCCTTTCACGGTTCACCTGATAAATATAAGTCCCGTCGGTCTTCACGATATCAGCTTCATCAACGCCCTCTACCTGGACGTTCGTTTTAGAGTAATCAGCTGGACCGGAAGCTCCGGTTCCTAAAGGCACACCGGTTTCGGCCGCTTGTTTCATAGACTCCGGTGCGGCATTCCTTAATGGCATGGCACTTACTGAGTCTTCCAGGTAGTAAACTTGTCCACTTCTGGCTAAATTGGCTTTTTCCAATAGATCTTTTAAGTTATCGTAAGTTCCTACGGTGGGCAGCGTTGCTTCACCTGGTACAAGTCCGGGCAAATTCCCGGGAGGCCCGATCAATACAGACTGGCTGGCTTGATCCCAGCCAACTTCGTAACCAAAGGCTTCTGCAATATATCTGGCAGGCATATAGACCCGGTTATTTCGCATTACAGGTGAAATTTCCATAGACACAGGACGGTCGTTTATGTGCAGAATCCTATCTCCTAGCGCTGCAACTACTGACGTTTCACCTAAGCTAATCGTTACCGTATTTGCTGAAGCGCTCCACACTACCTGGTCCTCAGGTACGCCCAGCGCTAGTGCAAGGTAGCGAACAGGGACAAGCGTCCGGCCGTTTTCTATAAAAGGAACAGCGTCCATTGCTTTAATCTGGCCGTCTGTAATATAATTCATTTGGCCAGGAACAAAAATAGCGTTGTGACTAGGAGAGGCGTTAGCTCCAGGCATCAGCCGCAGGGTAAGAACAGTGACAAGAGCCAGGGAAAGAGCCAACAAGATTTTAGCTTTTTTCACAGTACAACCTCGCTTTCGTATATTTACTACTTTGACGTACAAAGTATAGGATATGGTTCATTTTGCCAGGGTTTATTTTACTGTATAATATTGTTTAACATTGACAGCCAAAAAGACTGTCTTTTTGACGGAATTAATTATATAATGTAATGAAAATGCAAAAACAACATAGATTAATGTGCTATTATTGGATACAATCAATAATACAATCAATAATACGGTCAATAATACGGGCGTGACCCTGCATATTGCCCGTTATGTCACCATCGCCATGGATTTGGCCGAAAGAGTGGCAAACGGCAATTACAAGGAGGAACAAAAGATATCCGGTCGATCAACTCTGGCGGGTATCTACAATGTTTCGCCGGAAACCGTCCGGCGGGCTCTGTCATTATTACAGGAGGCGGGTGTAGTCAGAGTAGTTCCCGGGACAGGCGTATACGTAAATTCAGTGGAAGCCGCACGTGACTACCTGGCCGAGTCCAGTCAGTATAAAGTGATCCTGGATATGCAGGAGAGGTTATCAGGTCTCGTTCGGGAGAGGAACAGGCTGAACGCTGATATAGAGCACCTGACCTCCGAATTGCTGGATTATGTCTTAAGTGTTCTTTCCGCAAGACATAAGATATAAACATTTTGTACTACCTGCATCCTGTGACGCAGGCAAAGAAGCAATCATAAAAAGCATTACGCGCAGTGGTTGACATACTTCAAGACGGGTCATATAATAACTTTATAACTAAATACGGTTAACCTTCAGGGACGGGTGCAATTCCCTACCGGCGGTATGGTCTTAAAAACCGAGCCCGCGAACCCTAAACGGGTTGATCCGGTGCAAAACCGGGGCCGACAGTAAGAGTCTGGATGGGAGAAGGGATATAATGCCTTTTTAATGCATTTTTAAGGCCTTTTGCTTTTTTTCTGGAAAACGAATAGCCCTGAGGTTTAAGCCACAGGGCTTTTCTGTATTTAAAGCAGGAAGCATGATTATAAAAACAATGGCGGGATAGGTATTAATGGACGATAGATTTATGCAAATGGCTCTGGATCTGGCCTCCATGGCCCGGGGACGCACCAGCCCTAATCCCATGGTAGGGGCGGTTGTGGTTAAGAGAGGCAACGTCATAGGCCGCGGTTATCACCATCATGCCGGATCTCCCCACGCTGAAGTCCATGCTCTCAATGAGGCCGGGGCGGATGCCAGGGGTGCGACATTATATGTGACCCTGGAGCCGTGCTGTCACCATGGGCGAACAGGGCCATGTACTGAGCTCATTATTAAAGCGGGTATATCAAGGGTAGTGGCTGCCACGGCTGACCCGAATCCCATTGTTGCCGGGAAAGGGCTAAAGATACTGAGAGAAGCCGGGCTGGAAGTAACCACGGGTATTATGGAAAAAGACGCCCGGATACTTAATGAGGTATTTAACAAGTATATTACCACCGGGCGCCCCTTCGTGGTCGTCAAGGCTGCTGTAAGCCTGGACGGGAAGATAGCTACCCGCACCGGAAAGTCTAAATGGATCACCGGCTCCGAGGCCAGGGCCTATGGTCACCAGATGAGGGACTGGTACGACTCCATAATGGTAGGCATCGGAACAGTTCTAGCCGATAACCCCTCCTTGACCACCCGGCTGCCAGGCGGGGGTGGGAGAGATCCAGTGCGGATTATTTTGGACAGCCAGGCCCGCACCCCTTTGAACGCCGGGGTGTTAAACCAGCGGTCCGAGGCTCTCACAATAATTGCAAGCACTGCCCGTGCCCACCCGGCAAGGGTTAAGGCTCTGAAAAGTGCCGGTATAGAAGTGTTGACGGTAAACGATGGGCCCCGGGTAGACCTGATTAAATTAATGGAACTCCTGGGAGCAAAGGAAATTACTTCTGTTCTTGTTGAAGGCGGGGCTGGAGTTCACGGTTCTGCAATAGCGGCAGGGATAGTGGACAAAGCGGCCTGGTTTATAGCCCCGAAGATTATAGGCGGGCAGGATGCTCCAGGTCCTGTAGGCGGCGAGGGAGCTGGCGATCTAACCGAGGCGGCAGTACTGGAACGGTTGACTGTAAGTCGTCTGGGCTCTGATCTCCGCATTGAGGGATACTTTACCCGCGGAGGTGGATAAATAGTGTTTACGGGTATTATCGAGGAACTTGGTATGTTGCTGGCCGTCCGCCGGGGGACCAATTCAGCCCAGCTTGTCATCAATGCGGAAAAAATACTGGATGGCAGCCGTGTAGGCGACAGTGTAGCGGTTAATGGCGTCTGCCTCACTGCGGCGCAAATCAACGGCTCTAGTTTTACCGCCGACGTGATGGCGGAAACTCTCGGCAAGACAAACCTTGGCGCCCTGAAGTCTGGTGACAGGGTGAACCTGGAACGGGCGCTGCGTCTGGGAGACAGGCTTGGTGGCCATATCGTCAGCGGGCATATTGACGGAGTAGGGGTGATCATCAGGCAGGAAAAGCATGACATTGCCATAATCATTGACATCAAGGCGCCCGTTGAGGTAATGCGTTATATCATTAAAAAAGGATCAGTAGCCATTGACGGGACCAGCCTTACCGTTGTCAATTTTGGCGCGGACTATTTCAGGGTGTCGCTGATTCCCCATACTGCCCATGCTACCACACTGGGCTTTAAAAAAGCGGGAGATTCGGTGAACCTGGAAGCGGATGTAATGGCAAAATACATTGAAAGGCTTTTACACCAGCGCGGCCACACCGGGCAGGAGCCGGGGGTCAGTATGAGTTTGCTGGCTGAACACGGATTCATTTAACTCATTTAACATAAAGATTAACGAAAGCCCGATCACAAGGAGGCAGGACAGTGAAATTTAACACCATTGAGGAAGCGATTGAAGATATCAGACAGGGCAAAATAATTGTTGCTGTCGATGATGAAGATCGTGAAAATGAAGGCGACTTAATTATGGCAGCCGAAAAGGTTACCCCTGAAGCAATCAACTTTATGGCTTCTCATGGCCGAGGTTTAATTTGCCTGCCCATCTTGGGGAAGCGTCTTGATGAACTGGACTTGCCGGCTATGGTAAGCCACAATACCGATCCTCATGCCACAGCTTTTACTGTATCTGTTGACGCCAAAGAGTGTACGACCGGGATCTCCGCCCACGAGAGGGCCATGACTGTTAAAGCTGTTTTAGATCCCAATACTAAACCAGCTGACCTGCGTAGGCCGGGGCATGTATTTCCCCTGCGGGCAAAGGATGGTGGGGTTTTGCGGCGGGCAGGGCATACCGAGGCAACTGTGGATTTGACCATTATGGCGGGCTTGTACCCCGCAGGTGTAATCTGCGAGATCATGAAGGAAGACGGTACTATGGCCAGGGTGCCTGAATTGATGGAATTTGTTAAGATGCACAACCTGAAGATCATTACAATAGCTAGCCTGATCCAGTACAGGAGACGCACTGAGCGCTTAGTTAAACGGGTAGATATGGCAAAACTTCCGACAAGGTACGGTGAGTTTACCGCTGTAGCCTATGAAAGCATTCTGGACGGTAAGGGACATATTGCGCTGGTCATGGGCGACCTGGAAGAAGCAAAGGAACCCCTGGTGAGGGTGCACTCGGAGTGTTTAACGGGAGATGTGTTTGGATCGGTTCGCTGCGATTGCGGCGACCAGTTGGCCCGTGCTATGGAGATGATTGCTGAGGAAGGGTCAGGTGTGCTGCTTTATATGCGCCAGGAGGGAAGGGGAATCGGGCTACTAAATAAAATCCGCGCCTATCACCTTCAGGATCAGGGCAAAGATACTGTAGAGGCAAACCTGCTGCTAGGATTTCCGGCAGACTTAAGAGATTACGGTCTTGGAGCACAGATACTATCCGACCTGGGACTTAAGAGAATTCGCCTGATAACCAACAATCCCCGTAAAATTGCAGGTTTGGAGGGACACGGCCTGGATGTTGTAGAGCGTGTGCCGATTATTATCCATCCTGGTAAATGCAATCGTTTTTACTTGTCCACCAAGCAGAAAAAGCTCGGGCACCTGCTTAATATCAGCGGTGGTGAGCGTTAAAATATTTTCAATAACAGAAAAAGCTATAACTGAAGGGGGAAGATCGGGTTATGAAATTTTACGAAGGAAACCTTTTGGGACAGGGCCTAAAATTTGGATTGATTGCAGGCCGTTTTAACGAATTTATCACCAATAAGCTGCTGAGCGGAGCATTGGATTCATTGAGCCGTCACGGAGTTTTAGAGCAGGACATCGAGGTGGCCTGGGTGCCCGGAGCGTTTGAAATACCGCTGGTAGCGAGCAGGATGGCCTCCACGATGAAATATGACGCGGTCATTTGTCTCGGAGCAGTGATTCGCGGCGCGACACCCCACTTTGACTACGTGGCCAGTGAAGTCACCAAGGGTGTGGCAAAGGTTGGACTGGACAGTGGAGTGCCTACCATTTTCGGAGTAATTACTTCTGACACCATTGAGCAGGCTATCGAAAGGGCCGGCACTAAGGCTGGTAATAAAGGGTGGGATGCTGCGGTAACTGCCATTGAAATGGCCAACTTGATCAAAAATATGACCGGGTAATTTCTCTGCGTCAAATATAAATGCATTGGATAAAACAAAAAAAACGGCTGAAGCCGCTTTTTTTCGGGAGAATATATAAATTATATTGCGCGCTGGACCTTCCCGCTTCTGATACAACGGGTACACACCAGCACCTTTTTCGGAGTTCCGTCAACTATGGCCCTGACGCGCTGCAGGTTAGGAGCCCAGGTTCTTTTGGTCCGAATATGTGAGTGACTTAGCTTCATCCCGACGGCGATGCCTTTGCCGCATACGGAGCACTGTCTAGACATGGATACACCTCCTTTGAAACCACTTCTTCATTCTACCAAAAAAGTATTTAGGCCGCAAGGGCTGTTCTACAGGATATATCCTTTTAATAGATGCTGCTTTAAATTATATTTACAAATAATTTTTAAACGCTAAAGATTCAAAGGGGTCGAACATGCCGCACGGTTTTTTTGAAAGGCCCATTGACAACATTAAAACAATCGGTTCAAAGCGTGCCGCAGACATGCATAAACTCGGAATTATGACTGCCAGGGATCTGCTGTATCATTTTCCCAGACGATATGAGGACCGCACGCGGCTCCAACCGGCAGGCGCCTGTGCTGGCGGGGAGACAGCCACGCTGCGGGGAACCGTCCTGGCCGCACAGGACTTAAAGCCCAGGCGCGGCTTAACCATAACGAAACTCGCCCTGCACGATGGTATCGGCATCTTTTACGCTGTGTGGTTCAACCAGCCGTTTATTAAAAGAAACCTTCCGCCGGGTACGAATCTTTATCTTACCGGTAAGGTTGACAAGAGCTTTGGGTCTGTTCAGGTGACAGTGGAAGACTATGAGGTTGATGAAGGGGGAGACAGCCTTAGCGCCGGCCGGCTGGTTCCAGTTTACTCTTTGACCGGCCGCTTAAACCAACGCCTGATGAGGACTGTTGTCAAATCTGCCCTGGAGGGCCTGGAACCCCAAACCGGTGAATTCCTGCCCCTGAATATACTCAAGAAACTAAAACTGCCGCAGTTAACGGAAGCACTGGCCGGGGTACACTATCCCGAACATGAAGCGGAGGCTTCGGCTGCCAGAAAACGTTTTATTTTTGAGGAGCTGTTTCTTTTTCAAGCAGCCCTGGCGCTGCGCCGGAGGCGCAATCTAAATAAAATCAAAAGGCATAGATATCTGACTGAGGGTGGACTGTTGCTTCCTTTTAAGGATAAACTGCCCTACCGGCTCACTGACGGGCAGGAAAAAGTCTGGAGGGAAATCTCCTGTGATCTGAAGTCACCTTCACCAATGCACCGGCTCTTACAGGGAGACGTGGGCGCCGGGAAAACTGTAATATCAACCATGGCCCTGATCAGGGCGGTAGAAAGCGGGCTGCAGGGTGCTCTGATGGCTCCTACTGAAATATTGGCAGAACAGCATTACCTGGTAATGAAGAAATCTCTAGCACCAATCGGGGTGGATGTCGAACTGCTGACCAGTGGTACGCGTAAAAAAGAAAAAGAGTCAATTTTGAAAAGGATTCAGAATGGTGAGCTAAGTCTGCTGATTGGTACCCACAGCCTCATTCAAGAGGAAGTCTGTTTCAAAGAGCTGGGATTGGTTGTGGTCGACGAGCAGCACAGGTTTGGTGTGCGTCAGAGGGCAACTCTTGAGAATAAAGGGTACCTTCCGGATACCCTGGTAATGACTGCAACTCCCATACCCCGAACTCTGGCCCTAACTCTTTACGGTGACCTGGATATATCGGTGATAGGTGAACTGCCCCCGGGAAGGAAGGCTGTAAAAACTCATGCTGTTTTACCGGGAGCACTTTTTAAGGCCTACGGACTGATAAAAGAACAGATCAAGCAGGGGAGACAGGCCTATATTGTCTGTCCACTGGTGGAAGAGTCCGAAAAAATTGATCTTCAGGCAGCTGCTGAAATCGCGGCAAGACTTGCCTCAGAGGAGTTCAGCAGCTTCCAGGTTGGACTTTTGCACGGCCGGATGAAGGCCGACGAGAAGGAAAGAATAATGTCCCTTTTTCGGCGGGAAGAAATAAATATTCTTGTCTCCACCACGGTTATTGAAGTCGGAGTAGATATTCCCAACGCCACGGTGATGGTTGTGCTGGACGCTGACCGTTTTGGATTGGCTCAACTCCACCAGCTGCGGGGCCGGGTGGGGCGAAGCAGCCACCAGTCTTATTGTATTCTTGTTGCGGACCCAAAAACCGATGAGGGCCGTGCCCGCTTGAAAGCTATGACAAGGACTGCGGATGGCTTTGCCTTGGCTGAGGAAGACCTTCGCCTGCGTGGTTCGGGTGAATTATATGGCACGCGGCAGTCCGGCCTTCCTGATTTCAAAATAGCTGATCTGTTAAGGGACTGGAAGATGCTTGAAGCAGCAAGGGAAGAAGCCCTGGCCTGGTCTGGGCGGTATCCCGATTATCACGATAATGAAAGCCGGGTGCTTTTGAAAGAAATTAGGAGAAGGTTCTACAGTTCAGGTGATTTTTTTGGGGTAGGGTGACAAGGCTTATAAAAATAGAAAAACGATGGTATAAAGCTAAATTTATTAAAGATTTTCATACTTAATATGATATTTAATGCTTTTTGATTCACAAGAAGCATTTTTTTGTTTTTATTAAACTTAATGTGGGTATATAAACAGTAATTTATAAGTATATTAGATTGTTTTTGAAAAAAACTATTTACATATAAAAAACGAAGGATTTCAACTAATTTCCATAGTTTATGATAGTTAATGAGGGAATATGTTCTAGCATAAAGACTTACGTGCGGGCTAATACTACATTTAGAAATAATCAAGGAGGTGAAATCGTTGGCACAAGGTCAAAAAAGTAACCAAATCCTGATTCGTCAAGCTTCAAAGGCCATGGAAGACTTCAAATGGGAAACCGCCCGTGAGCTGGGCATCCAGGTTCCCGACAATGGGTACATGGGTGACCTGCCGTCCAGAATGAACGGCGCTATCGGTGGTAACATGGTAAAGAAGATGGTTGCAGCTTATGAAAACAGCCTGGCATCAGGCACGGTTCCTCCTACTCCCCAGGTAACTAATGCTAATCTTAACTATTAAGGTTTAGTGTTATGGGGGCAGAAGTCAGGATTATAGCTCCTTAAGCCCCGGGCAGATGCTGCAGGCACTGCCCGGGGATTTAAAAAACTTGTCAACCCACATCCAAATATTATTTAATTGCTGCAAGCGGGATTTTCCGCTTGTTGCTTTTTATTACTCTAATTCAGGTACAAATTATACTCCTCGGTAGATATCGATGGATGCAGCGCCATAGATATTCCTCCGGCAACGATTTTAGAGGTGCTCTGAATCAGATCATCAATTTCCTTTGGGGTAACCATCAAATTGCCTTCGAAAGGCTTCAAAACACTGTTAATAACGTCCTGAGTAAAATCAGGCCTTAAATTTTTATAAATCTGGTCTAAAACAGGGTTTTCTTTCAATTGTTCAATAAAATGCTCAATCGTTACTTGGGCAATAACCGCAGCGTGAACAACGGTTGGCACCCCCAGGGAAATAGTGTTAACACCCATGGTTTCTTTATTAATCCCAGACCTTTTATTACCGATTCCTGAACCGGGACTGATCCCTGTGTCAGCAATTTGGATAGTAGTGCCGATCCGGTCAACACTACCTGCAGCTAAGGCATCCACGACAATCATCAGCTCAGGCTGTACCTTTTCCACTACTCCTTTGATAATCTCTGCCGTTTCAATTCCTGTTATCCCCAGCACTCCGGGAGCTATCGCGCTAACGGAGCGCATGCCACCTTTTAATTCTTCGGGCGCGTATTGATAGAGGTGACGGGTCACCATGCTGTTATCAATTACTCTTGGTCCCAGGGCATCAGGTGTAGCGTTCCAGTTGCCCAGGCCAACCACTAAAATGTTGGCATTTTCCGGGAGATTGAATAATGAAGAAAGCTGTTTGGCCAGTACCTCTGCTACTTCCTGCTGGGCCATACGGTTATTATCACGAAGCAAGGGCGCATCGATAGTGATATAAGTTCCTATCGGTTTACCCATCAGCTGTTCAGCCGATTTATCCACGATTTTTACTATTGTTACAGAACAGTTTTCATATTTTTCACGGTCAACTACCACACCGGGAATTTCCTTCCCGATTTCGCCTCTGACGATATCGTGAGCTTCAACCGCCAGGTCAACATTAATATTAAAGGCTTTATAGAAATCAAGATTCAATGTAACTGCCTCCTGTTATTGTCTTCAAGTTTGACTATAGGGTATCCTGTTTTAGATAGTTTATACAGAAAAGTAGAAGCCGGTAAACAATGATTACTCCTATATATAAAACAACTCTCTATAAGAAAAAATATAAAAATCAAGGCAATAGTTCTTTAAATAGCGAAATAAATCGATTTTCCTGATCAAATATGCTATAATAACAGATTAAAGGAAGGGATTTACATTATAAGGGTGATTTCTGGCACAGCAGGGAAACGCAGGCTCAAATCTCCCCGGGGATTGGACGTTAGGCCGACATCTGACAGGGTTAAAGAGGCTCTTTTCAATATCCTGGGTGAACATGTGGCAGATTCCTGCTTTCTGGATTTGTTTGCGGGTACCGGTAATGTTGGTATCGAGGCGTTGAGCCGAGGTGCGCATAGTGTTGTTTTCGTTGAGAACAATCATCAAAACATCCGGTATATAAAAAAGAATCTTGAAATCACCAGCTTGGGTGCACGGGCAAGGCTTATCCGGCTGGACACTGAAAAAGCCTTAATCATGCTGGGTAAGGAAGGCCGCAGGTTTAACCTGATTTTTCTTGATCCGCCATATTTACAAAATTTTGAGGCGTCTGCGCTGGCCCAAATTGATTACCAGGAACTGTTGAGGCCTGATGGAATTATTGTAATTGAAAGCAGCAAGAAAGATCGGCTTCCCGGGAACCCAGGAAGATTGGAAATGTTTCGCCAAAAGAGATACGGTGATACCATGCTTACGTTTTATAGACAAAATAAATGAAGGTGAGGGGGGCTAAATTTGCGGACAGCTATTTGTCCGGGAAGTTTTGACCCTGTAACGCTTGGACATCTGGACATTATTGGCAGGGCTTCACGGCTTTTTTCAAGAGTAATCGTGGCAGTATCCCGAAACCCAGTAAAAAACCCATTGTTCTCCATTGAAGAGAGGGTAGAAATACTGCGCAATATCCTTCTGCCCTATCCAAATGTAGAAGTGGATTCATTTGATGGTTTAACCGTCCACTATGCAATTAAGCATAAGGCCAATGCAATTGTCCGGGGACTTCGTGTTATATCTGATTTTGAAAATGAATTCAGGATGGCATTAACAAATAAAAAACTCGCCTGCCATTTAGAAACCGTTTTTTTGATGACAAGAGCCGAGTATTCTTTTATCAGTTCTACAACTGTTAAAGAAATAGCGGTTTTTGGTGGTTCAGTGCGCGGTCTTGTGCCTCCGCCAGTAGAAGAAAAGTTAAAAGAGAAGTTTAAAAGCTTGATTTAAGGTTTAAGGAGGGATTGATTAAAAGTGGACCTTCTGAGCGCACTTAACGAGTTAGAAGAGCTTATTGAAAACAGTGGTAAGATTCCATTTACCAGAAAAATCATGCTAGAGGAAGACCGTATGCTCGATCTCCTGGACCGTATTAGGACAACCATGCCGGAAGAGATTCGGCAGGCCAAATGGATCATTCAGGAGCGGGAAAAAGTTTTGAGTGATTCTCAAAAAGAAGCTATTCGCATCATAGACGATGCTCAGAGACAGGTCGAAAAGCGCGCGGAAGACAGTGAAATAGCGCGCCAGGCTAAAATAGTCGCTGATGAAATTGTCGCCAAGTCAGAAGCGGCTGCAAGGGAAATACGCGAAGGCGCCAGGGGTTATGCCGATGAAATCTTGGTAAACCTTCAGGACAGCCTTGGAAAGATCATGAGTCAAATCGAGCAGGGTCGCTCTGAACTGCAAACGATGAAATAAAATTGATATCATTGCATTGCCATCAGCACGCTGCGCCAGTCAACGTGCTTTTCTATGTTTTTCAAGGTCATGCCAACAGCCTTTTGGTCAGTAGCACGAATATTTCTGGTAACCTCGGACATCTTTTCTATTGTTGTATAAGTGTCTAAGTGTACCAACAGCACCGGAACATCCTTTTCCTCAGCCCGTGCCACAACTTTAACGTCCGGATATAGCCCGCCGGTCAGGATCAGCGCGGAAGTACTGGTTTCCAGCGCCGCCAGGGCTACTTCAGACCGGTCCCCGCCTGTAATAACCGCCTTGTTGGCCGCCCTTCGCAGGTAGCCCAGGGCGCTTTCTATCGTCATGGCGCCTATTACAATATCCTCCACTATACGGTCTAGTTTTTCCTGCCCGGTCAGTATCTCACCGCCCAGTACTTCGAAATATTCTTTCACTGTAGGGGAAGATACCTCGGGGTGACTGGGAATGATCCCCTTGACGCGGTATCCACGCTCTTCGAGTATGGGCAGGTAGACACCCTCTGTTTTGGCCAGTAGAGGGCGTGGGACATTATTAAAAATATTTCCGAATATAGGTATGCCTTTACACCCCATGTAGTTGTTGATGAAGATTGCCTCATCCAGGCTGAAGTCGTTTTCAATACGGACCATGAAAAGAGGAAGCGCATTCAGTTCCAGGGCCAGGCTGGGCGCATCCAATCCAAGGCATCCCATGATATGAGGGAAACCGGCTCCTCCTATAATAACCATATCATTGTTGGCTGCTACGTCTTCATATGCCATTCGGATGATCTTAATTGTCTCACAGGTGTTTCTGTACCCGGAAAGATAAGAAGGCCCTGCTATATATGGCGCTATTGTTTCCAGAGGTTGCTTCATATTTAGGATCTGCTTCATCAACAGCGCGTCTTCATCCTCCCGCCGGGCTCCGGTAATGCTGCCTACCGGCTTGAAATATGCGACCCTGTAACCCTCCTGGCGGAACTTTAAAGCCAGGCCCAGGGCGACACTGGTTTTGCCGCTGCCGGGTGTTCCCATAATAAAAAGACTTTTCACTTCTTCACCTCACGATATAGTTATTTTGACATCAAGGGCGCTGGCGCCCTGGGTGTAGGCAAAAACAGGATTAATGTCAATTTCGGTTATTTCCGGAAAATCTGTTACGAGTACAGCCACCCGGCCGATCATTTCTATAATGGAAGATATGTCGGCAGGCTTTTCGCCCCGGTAGCCCCGAAGAAGAGTATAGGCTTTTGTTTCCATCAGCATACTTTCGATCTCCCCATTGGTTAGACCGTGGGCCAACCGGAATGAAACGTCCTTAAGCAGATTTACATAGATGCCGCCTAAACCAAAGGCAATTAAAGGTCCAAACTGGACATCTCTGGTCATCCCGATAATCAGCTCCACACCCTTTGGCATCATTTTTTGCACCTCCACCCCGTGCAAGACCACCCTGGGCAGATAGCGGTGAACATTATCCATAATTTCAATAAAGCCCTGTCGCACTTCCTCAGAAGAACTCAAGCCAATTTTAACTCCCCCTACGTCGGTCTTGTGCATTATTTTGGGGGAGGCTATTTTCAGCACAACAGGATACCCCATTTGCTCCGCCTGCTTGGCCGCTTCCTCAGGGCTAACTGTAAGTGCTGTCGGCGCCGAGGGAATACCGTAAGCCGATGCCACTTCAACAGCTTCGCTGCCCAGAAGCACCAGGCGGTTGTCTTTTTTTACATCGTAAAAGGTTGCCTTTATGGTTTTAGGATCCACATCATTATACTTCAGGGGTCCAGGTTGGGACGACATTTCGCTTCTTCTGCCGTATTTAACCATGCCGCTGATGGATGTTATAGCCGGTTCCGGAAAGGTAAAGCAGGGTATATGCGCTTTTGAAAGCAATTCCGCCCCCTCAGTAAGCTGTGCACCACCCATGAGGGCGGCAAAAAGGGGTTTCTCCGGGTATTTTTTCTTCATCTCAATCATTGCTCCGGCCGTTTCCAGCGGCTCAGTTACAGCCGCCGGGCAGACCATGACTACCGCACAGTCGACACCAGGATCAGCCAGGATCTTATCCATGGAGTAAAAGTAACGATCTGCTTTTGCGTCACCTAGCACATCAACAGGATTATATATATTTGATTCGGAAGGGAGACGGCTTCTGAGCGCTTCAATGGTTTCCCTTGTAAAACGTGCCATTTTAAGGCCCTTTTGCTCAATGTTATCAGTTGCTACAATACCCGGCCCGCCGGAGTTAGTTATTATCGCCACATGTTCTCCCCCCGGTATGGGCTGACTGGCAAAAGCGACAGCCAGATCAAAAAGCTCCGGCATGCTTCCGGCACGGATCACCCCGCTCTGACGAAAGGCTGTTTCATAGGCCACGTCGCTGCCGGCAAGAGCGCCGGTATGGGAGGACGCCGCCTGCGCGCCGGCCTGGCTGACTCCCGATTTCAATATAATAACTGGTTTTTTTTGGCTTGCCCGCCTGGCCACATCCAGGAAGTGGGAACCGTTTTCGACATCCTCGATATAGCAGAGGATAACCTTGGTATAAGGGTCCTCTGCAGCATCTTCTATAAAATGGGACTCAGTCAGGTCGGCCTTGTTCCCAAGGCTCACGAATTTGCTAAAGCCCAGGCCTGCCTGGAAACTCCAGTCCAGAATAGACAATACCATAGCGCCGCTCTGGGATATAAAAGCAATTTCACCTTTAAGGGGAAAGCCTGCGGCAAAAGAAGCATTAATAGGCGAATGTGTATCCATCAGCCCCACGCAGTTGGGTCCGAGCAGCCTCATTTTATATTTCCGGCATATTTCAAGCAGCGCCCGTTCCATCTCCAGGCCTTCTTTACCTGTTTCCTTGAACCCGGCTGTAATGACGATCAAGTTGTGAACTCCGCACCTGCCGCACATTTCTGCCATTTCAATTGTTCTGGAAGCGGGAACGGATAATACTGCCAGTTCTGCCGGTTCAGGCGTACGTTCTACAGAGGGGTAACATTTCAAGCCCTCTATTTCTTCTTCTTTAGGATTTACCGGATATATTTTTCCAGTATATCCACTGCTGATCATATTCTTTACTATGACGTTGCCTATCTTTTCGGGTGCTCTGGAGGCTCCGACTATGGCTGTAGACCTGGGGTTAAAAAAACTGGACAGTGCGGTCAAATATTTCACCTCTTATCCGGTGTGCGCTGATCAAACAATATTATCTTTTCCAGCAGCCTCTCGGTGAATTCATTCTGGCGTAATATAAAATCACCCCGGCATGGCCGGGGCCTGGCTGTCAACAAAGTGATGTCGGCAGTTTTTCATAAACCAAAAAGTAAAATTGAATTGAGCAATACATTGCTATATAATAAAATAGAGTGAATGCCAGAGAAAGGAGACAACTATTCAATGAGTTGTCTGCCAGGATCTAAACCACCAAGCCAAGTAATTCGCGATACTATTGCAAAGAAAGAATGTATCCTTACAGTCGAGGATTTAATCAATGCCTTCGGTTCTCAAAGTTTTGGTTTGATGTTTATAGTTATGGCATTACCATTAACTATCCCCTTACCTCCAGGCATAGGCTTTATCCCGGCGGCTCTTCTTTGCGTTTGGGCTTTTCAGCGAACGTTAGGGGGAACCCTTCTGTGGTTACCTAAAGCAATTGGCAAACGCAAGATATCTCAGGCGCTTATCAGGAAAATAGAAGCCAAAACTCTTCCTTTGTGTGAAAGATTAGAAAGGTTTTTGCCAAATAGTAGCCAAACGAGTATGCTTAACGAACCGGAGATTCGGTTGGCATCGTTGGCTGTGGTGTTTATGAGCATGCTAATTATGCTGCCAACACCATTTTTGAATACCATCCCTGCCGTAATTATAATCCTTATGGGGTTAACAATCTTAAACAGCAATCGTAAATTACTCTGGATTAACATGAGCTTTGGCTTATTGGTTTTGGGTTTTATCGGCTCAACTTTATGCGTCGGGTCGGAATTTCTGTTTAAAGAAATAAGTGATTTTCTAAAAGCAAACCCAGGTATTTTAGAGATAGAAGGCTAAAAAGCCTTTAAACTTAAAACGCATATCCAACGTCATTGACTTGGCAGGGTAATTAATAGTAACCTACATTGCCATTGGCCGTTATTGCTTTGCCCTTTCATGCATTTTAACTAAAGTTCATTGGCACTCGATTGATAAGGGACTCACCTACATTTTTCTCATGAGAGGGAGAGGTTTCTATCTGGCAAGAAGACTATTTTTAAAATACTGTTGAATTGAGAAAACCACATCTTTAGCTAGATGATTAACCTGCCGGTATCATGGGTTGAGAAGTAACCCTTTGAAGTATAATTATAGAGGGAGAGTGTTCCATCATATGGATGACGGTTCGTCATTCAGTCTATTCTTGGCATTTAAAATTTTTTTGGCGCTTTTTCTGGTGTTCTTAAACGGTCTTTTTGTCGCGGCGGAGTTTTCTTTTGTAAAAGTAAGACCGACCCGTATTACTCAGTTGGTTGCCGAGGGTAACCGCAGGGCTAAAATAGCCCATCAGTGTATTCACAATATTGATGCTTATTTATCAGTGTGCCAATTGGGAATCACCATTTCCAGCCTTGGTCTGGGCTGGCTTGGTGAACCGGTGGTGGCTAAGCTTTTGGAGCCGTTGATGTACAGCTTTGGTGTGAGTTCTCCGGCAGCAGTTCACTCTATTTCCTTTGTGACGGCTTTTACCTTGGTGACATTCCTGCATGTGGTATTTGGAGAACTTGTGCCTAAGTCTCTGGCCATTCAGAGGGCTGAACACGTGACACTGTTGCTGGCCGCCCCGATGCGATTGTTTTATTACCTGTTTTATCCAGGAACTGTTATCTTTAACGGTACGGCCAATCGTATCCTGCGTGTCTTTGGTGTAAGGCCCGCCAGCGAGCACGAGGAAAGTCACAGTGAGGAAGAACTGCAGATGCTGGTTTCCGCCAGTTACAAGTGCGGCCACCTGGACAGAAGTGAATGGAACTTGCTGCAAAACGTGTTTCAATTTGAAAAAAGGGTAGCCAGGGAAATCATGGTTCCCCGGCCCGAGGTAGTTTTTCTTGATAAAACGAATAGCCTGGAAGAAAACATGGCAATAGCCCGGAGTTCAGGACATACCCGTTTCCCTCTTTGTGAAAATGATAGTGACCATATCGTGGGACTTGTCCACATAAAAGACATCTTCCGCCTGGATACTGGGACAAGAATAAACGATGTCAAGCGCAATATTATGTTGGTTCCGGAAGGGATGTCTTTAGACCGTTTACTCAAGGAGTTTCAAAAAAAACACCAGCATATGGCCCTGGTAGTGGATGAATACGGGGGCACTGCGGGCATTGTAACAATGGAAAACGTTTTGGAAGAACTGGTCGGACAAATACAGGACGAGTTTGATGAAGAGGCTCCGCAAGTGACTTCTGAAAAAGAAGGATCCTACCTAGTGGACGGCCGGATGCTCCTGGAAGATGCTGCTGAAATGTTTGGTCTGCCGGTAAGTGACCATGAAGAATATGATACCCTGGGAGGTTATGTGTTTGGAAAACTGGGCAAACGTCCCAAAATCGGTGATGTAGTTGAATTCCCCGCCCACCAGATGGTAGTGGACGAAATTGACGGCTTGCGTATCCGGCGGATTCGGGTAGTCGTCAAGGAACAGGCTTGTCAGGTTGTGTAGCCCGTTACTTTATAATATGGTTTTGCGTTATTTTGGTCAGTCATCAAATGCAATTAAAAAAGGCTAATTTAATAACTCCAAGGTTTTACCCGGAGTTTTCTTCTGTTGTAAAATCGATTTCCAGTCGCCTGATAGTGTTATTTTCATATTCGGTTATAGTAAACCGTAGATTTTGGTGCGCCACACTTTGTCCCAATTCCGGCCTTTTATGAGATTTTTCCAGAAACCAGCCGCCTAGGGTAAAAACACCATCTGCTTTCAAGGACTGGTCGAATTTCCGGTTGAAATTAGCTATGGGTAACCTGGCATCAAGGGAGTACCGGCCGTTATCCAGTTCTTCAATGATATTTCGTTCCTCGTCATGCTCATCCTGTATCTCACCTACAATTTCTTCTAAAATGTCTTCAATAGTTAAAAGGCCAGCTGTACCACCGTATTCATCCACTACTACCGCTAGTTGGGTATGGTTTTTTTGCATTTTCTTTAAAATCTCGTCAATGGAGGTCAGTTCGGTAACGATCATGACCTTGCGCAGGGATTGTTTTAGAAACCCTTCCAATTGAATCATCGTCAGGTTTGTCTGCCCGCCAAAACATAAATCCTTGGTGTTTACATAGCCTATAATCTGGTCTTTATCGCCGTCACAAACAGGGTAACGGGCATATTTTTCTTCTGTCATGATTTTTAAATTCTTTTCCCAGCTAAGGTTAGTATAGAGGCAGACCATATCAGTACGTGGAACCATCACTTCGCTGGCAACCCTGTCGGCAAAGTGGAGGGAGTTTCTGGCAAAAAGCAACTCGGATTGGGTAATTTCACCCCCCTCGTGGCTCTGTAAAAGAATCATTCGAATCTCTTCCTCAGAATGAATCTGGTGGTGTTCAGAAACCGACTGAAGGCCCATAAACTTTACGATTGCCCTTGCAGAACCATTTAGCAACCAGATGGCCGGATACATAATTTTATAAAACCAAATCAGGGGTGACGAGACCCACATGGTTACTTGTTCTGCCCGCTGTATGGCAAGGGTTTTGGGAGCTAGCTCCCCAACCACCACATGCAGAAAGGAAATAGTTGAAAAACCGATAATAAAGGACAACCCTTCAACTACTGGGGGTGAAAAATTGAAATATAAAAATAACGGCTCTATAACGTCAGAAACAGCTGGTTTTCCAATCCAGCCCAGGGCTAGGGCAGTGAGGGTTATTCCCAACTGGCAGGCGGATAGGTAACCGTCCAGGTTATGGATCACCTTGTTTGCTGTAATAGCCTTTTTGTTACCTTCCTGAATCAATTGCAATATGCGCGAATCACGAACCTTAACGATGGCAAATTCAGCGGCCACAAAAAAAGAGGTTAGCGCAATAAGTAACACTACTAGTATTAGATTAACAAACGACAATTTTTTTATTCCTTTCATACTTTAAATGGGCTTATTATGTTCATAAATATCCCTAAAAATACAATATATATAAATCAATACCTGGGTATTAACAATTACATGCCGATGAGATCTGGTTGCTCTCGCATGGCCGTATCCTCCTGACGGGAAAGAGCCGCTAATAGTTTAACCTGCTGTAGAGGGATCAAACTATTTACACTGATTATTCACACACCTCATCCAATTCGTTTTTATTTAAATTTCACTAAAATTATTGTTGCATAGAAAAACCGCTTTCATACCTTGCTGCATGAAAGCGGTTTTTGTCTAAACACTATTGAGACAATATGACTGCTGTTTAACTGCTCGCTTCTTCTTTAACAGAGGCTTTTTAATAAAATATTTTCGCTAGCAGGGACAGCAGAAATCAAATGAAGAATAGTGCGCGATAACTTCAATCACTACTTTTCTTTTTGAACAGAAATTTTTTTCTGGCAGTATGAAATAAAAATTGTCAATTCGGATGTTGCAGCATCCATCCCCGCTGGGAACAGCTATTTCCCTGGACCTGAAGCCCTTAACCTTCAATTCGTGTTTTTCCTGTTCGCAGACAAAGACACCGATTACCACTTTCCTGCCCCTGCACACATTTTTCAGCAGTACACCGACATTCAAAAATCTTGCCTCACACTGAAGTTCTATTCCGGCACAATCTCCAACCGTAAGGTTTAGTGTTTCCTGACAGTACTCAAAAGTTGCCGGTTGAATAGCTTCACAGCAACAGTCCGCTGATATGATCGGGGTAAAGATTTTTTCTATGGATTCCGTGGCGGAAATACTTTCTTCTGTAGAATTGTCAATAACATCCTTTTTATCGCTTTCGCTCATCATCTCACCTCCCTGCGATTTTTATATATTTATTCATCTTATTCTAAAAGATGAGAAAAGCAGACACATGCGGTAAATCATTTGAAAGATAATCCCCAGTAAAATAAGGGCAGCCAGTAAAATGATAAAAATAAAAAAATATTTAACATTATAGGCAGCAAAACTGATGGTGTATGGTAGCCCGCCGGTGGAGGCAGGCGCTGCCAGATCTTCCAATGGGCCGGTCCAAATGCAGGCAATATATGTATAAAGACCGGCCAGGACGCAATGAACAACGCGTGACAGGATAAAAGGCAACATCCTGATATCAGTTTCTGAGATCATGCTGGCCGCCTGCGCATGAACAGAAATCCCGCTCCACGCCAGAATCATACCTACAGCAACCACCTGCTGGATTAGAGGCGCCGCTGAATCGCTGGCAAGCTTTGAACCAATAGTCATCTCAAAAAGACCGCTTCCCAGCGCGGGAAAAATCTCAGGCGAAAAACCCAGCGGCAGGAGAAAAATACCCAGGACTTTCGCCAGGGCGCCGATAAAACCGATAGTGTCCAACAACTTGATGATGACAGCAAATAAAATAATGAAGCCGCCTATGTTGAGCAGGTTTCCCATAGAATTGCGAACTGCGTCGCCCATGATTTTACCCACAGGCCGGTTTTCGTTTCTCTGCACCTGAATCATTGTGCTAAAGGCCTGTTTGATACTGCTTCTGTGCCTGGCAGTAGTTCCAGGCAGCCGCTCGCGATCGTTCCGGCCGTAAAAGCGAAGAGCTAAGCCAAGAGTAAGGTTTGACAAATAGTGTGCTCCTGCTATCAGAAATCCAATGGCAGGGTTGTTAAACATGCCTACCGCTACTGCAACCAGCATGAAAAGAGGGCTTGAGTTGTTGGTAAAGGACATCAGGCGTTCAGCTTCAATCCGGGTGCATAAAAGCTGGGAGCGGAGCTTGGCAGTAATCATGGCGCCAATCGGGTAACCGGACGTGTATCCAACTGCCATGATGAAAGAACCAGCGCCGGGGACATTAAAAAGCGGTCTCATAATTGGCTCCAGCAGCACTCCCATGAAGTGAACCAGACCAAAGCTCATTAATAGCTCAGAGGCGATAAAGAAAGGCAAAAGCGCGGGGAATACGATGTTCCACCAGGTTTTCAACCCCACCAGGGCGCCCTCAAAAACAATGCGCGGATACACCACCATGCTGGCAACAAAGAAAAGGACGGCTAGCGTCCAGAAAAGTCTAACAATGTCATTGCGGCGTTGCGCTGCCTGCATCCACAGATTGCGGCCTAAAATGGCTAATACCGTTAGTATTATTACAATTGTCATCGTGAGCACTAAAATCGTCCCCTCACATTTATCAGCTACAGTTAACAGCAGGGAAAAATAAAAAAAATACATTTAGGATGCCTTTGGAAAATTATATTTCATCCAGCGGGCTTGAATGAATAAAATAGGAAATTTCTTGACAAAACCACATCTTATCAATATAATTTTTGTTGTTGAAATCGGGGTGATACAGGATGCTGCAGCTGGACATAGGAAGGTTAAAAAGATCACAGGGAGAGTCATCCCGTTTTGAACTGGCGGTTGAATTACCCTCGCTGGAATTGCAGGGGGAAAGCATTAGTTTTGCAGGTCCGGCTAATGCTGTCCTGACGGTTTTGAATACTGGCAAGAACCTGGTAGTGGAAGGAATAGTGAGCGGGACTATTGAACTCACCTGCAGCCGCTGCCTCAAGCATTTTATTTTTGATTTTGAGGCGCCCATTGAAGAGACATATGTGCATTCAATGGATAATTATGCGGAACAGGCTATACCTTATTCAGGGGATATGCTGGACCTTACCCCTGAAGTGTTAAAGAGCATACTCCTGGAACTGCCCATGAAGGCTGTATGCAGTGAGGAATGCCGGGGGCTATGTCCTAAATGCGGCAGCGACCTTAATAAGGACGGTTGCGGGTGTGTTCACGGTGATGTTGATCCCCGTTTAAGCGTTTTAAAAAACCTTTTGGAAGAAAAATATTGATTATGCAGCCGAAAAGGCGCCAAAGAGTTAAAGAGGAGGTGTAAACAATGGGAGTACCAAAAAGGAAATCCTCCAAGCAGCGTGGAAGGCAGCGGCGCGCGGCCAACATGAAAATCAACGCTCCTGTCCTGGTCAGATGTCCACAGTGCCGCGCTCTTATTTTGCCTCACCATTTGTGCCAGGAGTGCGGTTATTACAACGGCAGGGAAGTGGTAGCAACAAAATAATTCAAAAATTTGAGAATTTTTAGAATAAGCTTCATTATTCCAAGGCGGAGCTTATTTTTTTTCGGTTGCTTGCAATTTCACAGAAGGTATCTTATACTTGTTTTAGTACCTGGTACTAAAACATATATTTCCATATTTGTAGGTGTGAGGATTTGGCCTGGCAAAGTTATAATAAAACCGAGAGACAAAAGCGCCTGGTTGAGTACCTGGAAAGCAATCCTTTTCTTACGGACGAAGACCTGGCGCAAATTTTTGGTGTGAGCGTTCAGACAATCAGGCTGGACAGAATGGAACTAAAAATACCCGAGTTGATCGAGAGACTCAAAAACGTGGCCAAGGGAACCATGTCGCGGCCAAGAACCCTGTCCGGTGGAGAACTTGTGGGGGAACTTGTTGACCTTGATGTGGGCAGCCGCGGTATATCTCTCCTGACTGTTACACCTGAGATGACTCTGAGCAAGACCCAGTTTCTAAGAGGACACTATCTTTTTGCGCAGGCAAATTCCCTCGCGGTAGCGGTGATTGACGCTGAGGTGGCCTTAACCGGGCTTGCCAGGGTTAGTTTTAAGCGTCCGGTTCTATACGGCGAAAAAGTTCTGGCCAGGGCGATTATAAAAATAAAAAAAGGAAATAAATACATGGTAAAAGTTACCTCACAGGTTAAGGATGAAATTGTATTTTTGGGTAAGTTTTTAATTTTTGTCGCATCTGAGGAGGTCGTGTCGCAGTGAAGATCGCTGTGGATGCAATGGGTGGGGATTACGCCCCTGGGGAAATCGTGAAAGGAGCGCTCCAGGCCTCGTCTGAATTTAACATACCAGTTATCCTGGTAGGAGATGAGAAACAATTGCTCGCCGAATTGGGGAATAGTGAAACAGGCGGTTTGGTGAGCATCGTTCACGCTCCGGAGGTTGTTGGGATGGGGGAACCACCAGCTGTTGCCGTGAGGAGAAAAAGGTATTCCTCTATTGTTAGAGCAACGCAGCTGGTCAAAGATGGCGAGGCCAGCGCCCTCGTTTCGGCTGGAAGCACAGGGGCAGCCATGACATCCGCCCTGCTATGTATGGGGAGGATAAAAGGCATTGATCGCCCCGCCATAGTTGGGGTTCTCCCCAACGAAAAAGGTTTAACGGTATTGCTGGACGTCGGCGCCAATATTGACTGCAAGCCTCATAACCTGGTACAATTTGGCATTATGGGGTTCCTATACGCAAAAAAAATACTCGGTATCAGTCAACCACGAGTCGGGCTCTTAAGTAATGGGGAAGAAGAGTCGAAGGGAAATGAGACTACCCAGGCCGCGTTTCCACTTTTAAAAACCGCCGGAATAAATTTCGTCGGGAATGTCGAGGGAAGAGACGTGTTCAACGGCGCCGTTGATGTAGTGGTCTGTGATGGTTTTGTAGGAAACGTTGTGCTAAAGGCAGGAGAGAGCCTGGCCTTCACTCTGCTGAAGATGATGAAAGACGAGCTTGCCAAAAGCTGGCCGGAGAAAATAGGTACAGTTATGCTTGAACCACTGCTGAAAGGATTTCAAAAACGTATGGATTATGCCGAATATGGCGGAGCTCCCTTTTTGGGGGTGAACGGTGTCTCCATAATATGCCACGGCAGATCCAGGGCGAAAGCTGTCAAAAACGCTGTCAGAGTTGCCAGGGAGTCAGTAGATAACTGCTTGGTGGAAGCGATCAGAGAAAGCATCGAAAGTATAGAAAAGAAGGGATATGGTAATCTTGCCCAGGGAGTTGAGTAACGCTGGGATAGCCGGAATTGGCACTTATGTGCCTGAACGGATTCTCACCAACTCGGACCTGGAGAAAATGGTAGATACCAGTGACGAATGGATATCAACCCGTTCAGGGATTAAACAAAGACATATCGCTTCTGCTGAGCAGGCGACATCAGACCTGGCCGTTGCCGCAGCCGTCAGGGCTTTGAATGACGCCGGGGTTGAAGCAGAAGAACTGGACCTGATTATTGTCGCAACAAACACTCCTGACATGCTTTTCCCGGCTACGGCCTGCCTGGTGCAGGACCGGATAGGGGCAAAAAAAGCCGGCGCCTTTGATCTTGCCGCCGGTTGCACCGGTTTTATATACGCCCTGGCGGTGGGCGGGCAGTTTATCTCCACCGGTTCCAGGCGCGCCGTACTGGTTATTGGCGCTGAGGCTTTATCCAAGGTGGTCGACTGGAAGAATCGCAATACCTGTGTTCTATTTGGAGACGGCGCTGGGGCGGTGGTACTGCGGCCTGTGCCGGAGGGCAGCGGCATCCTTTCATTTAAGCTGAGGTCCGACGGGTCAAGGGGGTCAATACTTTCCCAGCCCGCTGGTGGTTCCAGGCTTCCGGCTACTTATGAAACCGTTGATGAGAGACTTCATTACATCCATATGAGGGGCCGGGAAGTTTTTAAGTTTGCTTCCAAAATCATGGAAGATACTGCTGAAGAAGCGTTGGCTGCAGCTGGATTGACGAGATCGGATATTGACTTGTTAATACCTCACCAGGCGAACATCAGGATTATAAAACATGCATCCAAAAAATTGGGGCTCCCCCCGGGAAAAGTCCTGGTTAATATTGAAAGGTATGGCAATACATCCACAGCTTCAATACCCCTGGCCCTGGAAGAGGCTGTCCGCGAAGGCAGGGTCAAGAAGGGCGATAACGTTGTTATGATAGGGTTTGGGGCCGGTTTGACCTGGGGCGCTTCGGTTGTCAAGTGGTAGAGTAAAGAAAGCTCCTATGCAAAAAAGGAACAGGGGGTGGATAGATTGTTTCGTACCATGTTATGTGACCTGCTCGGAATCGAATATCCCATCATCCAGGGCGGCATGGCCTGGGTGTCTACGGCTGAACTGGCAGCAGCTGTCTCCGAAGCAGGTGGTTTAGGTATTATTGGCTCAGGCAATGCTCCCCCGGACTGGTTGAGAGAGCAGCTGGAGCTGGCCAGAGAATTGACAAAAAAGCCATTCGGCGTTAATGTAATGCTTCGGACGCCATACATAGATGAAATCATGGCTATTCTGCTGGAAAGCCCTGTAGCCGTAGTTACCACGGGTGCAGGGAACCCCGGTAAATACCTGCCCATGCTCCGGGAGGTAGGAACCAAGGTTGTCCCTGTCGTATCCTCCGTGGCGCTGGCCAAGAGATTGACCAGGGGAGGGGTCGATGCCCTGATCGCGGAAGGCATGGAATCCGGGGGGCATATCGGCGAACTCACAACCATGGCCCTGGTGCCTCAAGTGGTTGATGCAGTGGATATTCCTGTAATTGCCGCAGGTGGCATTTATGACGCCAGGGGCTTGCTTGCGGCGCTAGCACTGGGGGCGGTAGGTGTGCAGATGGGAACTCGCTTTATGTGTGCCAAGGAATGTACCATTCACACGAAAGTCAAAGAGATCGTAATAAAAGCCAGGGACAGAGATACAGTAGTGACCGGCGCTACCACCGGTCACCCTGTGCGCGTTGTGCGCAACAAACTTGCCAGGAGATTTGAAGAACTGGAGAGAAAATATGTCCCATATGAGGAAATAGAAAAACTCGGTATAGGAAGCTTAAGGCTGGCCATGGTAGAAGGCGATATAGAAAACGGTACGATCATGGCCGGGCAGATTTGTGCTATGGTCGGCAAGATAGAACCTGCCCGGGATATTATTTTTGAAATAATGAACAACGCGAAAAGGATCTTGAATGATCTTGATCAGAAGGTGGTTAGAAAGCTGTGAGCATAGCTTTTGTTTTTCCCGGCCAGTCTTCTCAGTACGTGGGTATGGGAAGCGAACTGTTTATGAATTATCCAGAGGCTGCGGAGGTCTTTAAAAAAGCCGATGAAGCTTTAGGTTTTTCACTTTCGCGCCTTTGTTTTGAAGGTCCCGAGGAAGAATTGAACCAAACCGCTAATACTCAGCCTGCGGTGTTAACGGTGAGCGTTGCCTGCCTGGAGGTCTTGAAAAATGCGGCAGTTCCTGCGCCTTCTGCTTTGGCCGGGCACAGCCTGGGTGAATTCACAGCGCTGGTGGCAGCGGGCTCAATATCATTTGAAGATGCTGTCCGCCTGGTCCGTAAACGGGGAGTGTACATGCAGGAGGCGGTGCCGCTGGGAGAGGGCGGCATGGCTGCGGTAATGGGGCTTTCCGGCGAGGCGGTAACGGAAGCATGCAGATTAGCGTCAGCTCACGGAATAATTGAAGCTGTGAACCTGAACTGCCCGGGACAGGTGGTTATAGCCGGTGATACAGCTGGGTTAAAGGCAGCAGAGGTTACTTTGAAAGAAGCCGGTTCCAGGCGCATCATTCCGCTTCCCGTCAGCGCTCCATTTCATTCCAGCCTGATGGAGCCCGCCGGTGAGAAGCTGGCGAGGGACCTTGATGGCGTTGTTGTGATGGATCCCAAAATTCCGGTGGTGGCTAATTTCAGCGCTGATTTTGTAAACACCGGACTTGAGGTTAAAGCTTCGCTGGTCAGGCAGGTGTATAACCCGGTGCGCTGGGAGGAAAGTATACAAAAGCTTATTTCTTCTGGCAATAATATTTTTATCGAAGTGGGCCCAAGCAGGGTTCTCAGCGGTTTAATTAGAAAAATCAGCCGTAAGGCCAGAGTTTTTAATGTGGAGGATGAAAAGTCTTTGGAAAAAGTCCTTGCACTAGTTGAGGAGGTTGGCTAAAATGGTTCTTGATGGTAGGTCTGCCATTGTTACAGGCGCCTCGCGTGGAATCGGACGTTCGATCGCCATTGAACTGGCTAAAAAAGGAGCCCGTGTGGTGGTTAATTACGCCTCCAACGCAGGTGCGGCCGAGGATGTGGCAGGAATCATCCGTGAAAGCGGCGGGACAGCGCTGGTATGCCGTGCAAATGTGGCTGTGCCCGATGAGGCGGCTTTCCTGGTTAAAAATGCCATTGATGAATTTGGCCGTATTGATATTCTGGTTAACAACGCGGGCATAACAAGGGACAATCTGCTCCTCAGGATGAAAGATGAAGACTGGGACGAAGTTTTAGGAGTAAATCTAAAAGGGGCATTTAACTGTGCCAGAGCGGCAGCCCGTTTTATGATCAAGAACCGTTATGGCCGGATTATCAATATCAGTTCCATACTGGGTTTAATCGGAAACAGCGGTCAAGCGAATTACTGCGCCGCAAAAGCCGGTTTGCTGGGTTTAATGAAAGCCATGTCTAAAGAACTGGGATCCCGTAACATTACCGTTAACGCTGTTGCACCTGGGTTTATTTCTACGGAAATGACTGCGGGGCTGCCTGAAGAAACGAAAGAAATGATGCTGTCGCAGATTCCCTTGAAACGGTTTGGCGCCCCGGAAGATGTAGCCTGCCTGGTGGCTTTTTTGGCCTCGGATGCCGCAGCCTATATTACTGGGCAAACCATTGCAGTAGATGGCGGGATGGTGTGTACTTGAGCTACAGGTGTTTAAGCAGCGGAAGGGGGTGATTGTAAGCTATGGCAATTATTAAAAAGGTTAAAGCAATTATCGTTGAGCAGTTGGGGGTAGAGGAAGAAGAAGTTAAAATGGAATCATCCTTTGTTGATGATCTTGGGGCCGACTCTTTAGATATTGTTGAATTGGTAATGGCACTGGAAGAAGAATTCGAACTGGAAATCCCTGACGAAGACGCAGAAAAAATCCGCACGGTTAGTGAAGCCGTAAAATATATCCAGGACCAACAGTAAGTATTAATTTGTTTAGGTGTGAGTCCCGGGGGAAAACACGGGACTTTTTTGAAAAGGGAGGAGTATTCATTGCGTAAGCGGGTTGTAATTACCGGCATGGGGGTTATCTCCCCGGTGGGAACGGGGCTGAAACAGTTTTGGTCCTCTCTGACCGGAGGAGTTTCTGGGATCGGGCCGGTAACCAGGTTTGACCCGACAGATTACAGAACCAAAATTGCGGGAGAAGTAAAGGATTTTGAGGCGTCTGAGTATTTAGACAAAAAGGAAGCCCGCCGGACAGACCGTTTTACTCATTTTGCGGTTGCGGCTACCGGAATGGCTATAGAGGACGCGGCACTTGATCTGAAAACATTAAACCGGGACCGGGTAGGGGTAATTCTTGGTTCAGGTATCGGCGGCATTGAGACTCTGGAGACCCAGGCCAGGATTCTGGCCAGCAAGGGTCCCGGCAAGGTCAGCCCATTTTTTGTGCCGATGATGATCGCTAATATGGGTGCCGGGCAGGTGGCGATCAGTTTTGGCCTGAAGGGTCCCAATATCACCAGTGTCAGCGCGTGCGCGTCGAGCAGCAATGCTATCGGGGACGCTTTTAAAATGCTTCAGTGGGGCCATGCCGACGTAATGATAACGGGAGGCACCGAAGCCCCTGTAACCCCTTTAGCAATGGCAGGATTTTGTTCAATGAAGGCGATGTCCTCCAGGAATGATAAGCCCGAGAAGGCCAGCAGGCCCTTTGACGCTGGCAGGGATGGTTTTGTAGTTGGTGAGGGGGCGTCTATCCTGGTGATGGAAACCCTGGAAAACGCTCAGGCTAGAGGGGCAAGGGTTTACGCTGAGATAACGGGTTACGGCAGCTCATGCGACGCCTACCATATCACTGCGCCGGACCCTGAAGGCTGCGGAGCGGCTATTTGCATGACAGCGGCGCTGGCTGACGCTGGAATCAAGCCCCACGACGTGGACTATATAAACGCCCACGCTACGTCAACACCTCCGGGAGACAGAGCTGAAGTAATCGCGATTAAGAAGGTTTTCGGCCAACATGCTTATAAAATGGCGGTTAGCTCAACTAAATCCATGACCGGGCACCTCCTGGGCGCTGCAGGCGGGTTAGAGGCGGCAGTCTGCATCCTGTCCATCAATAGCGGCATGATCCCGCCTACGATCAATTACGAACAGCCTGAACCCGAGTGCGACCTTGATTTTGTTCCCAATCAAGTCAGGAAACGTGAGGTCAAAGTTGCCATGACCAACTCCTTTGGTTTTGGTGGACATAACGCTACACTTATTTTCAAAGAAAAGTAAGATGATGGAACTTGTTTTAAGTAAAAAACAACCAGGTGATTTCTATGTCAAAAAAAAAGGAATGTATAGCCCGCCTGAAAAAATATTTAGGTGTGGCCTGGAGGAATGAAAATCTTCTCCTGCAGGCTCTGACCCACAGTTCATTTACATACGAAAATCGCCAAAACGGGTTCGAAAACAACCAGCGCCTGGAGTTTCTTGGAGATGCAGTTTTAGGTCTGGTTGTCAGCGACTTTCTATACCTTAACTACCCGGAACGCGATGAGGGAGATTTGACCAAACTTCGGGCGGCGCTGGTATGCGAGCCTTCCCTGGCCAGGGTAGCCAGGGAGCTTGAACTTGGTTGCTGTTTGAATATGGGCAAGGGTGAGGAGCGGTCAGGAGGAAGGGAGCGTCCTTCAATCCTTGCCGATGCGCTTGAGGCTCTTTTAGGTGCAGTATACCTTGATCAAGGCTTGGAAACAGCGGGAAAACTTGCCGTCCTGTTTGTTGCGCCTGTAATCAAAGATGTCCTGGAAGGGCGCCTGGAGAGAGATTACAAGACTGAGCTGCAGGAAATAGTCCAGCAGCGCAGCAGTGAGCAGGTCCAGTACATTATTCTTAAAGAGGAAGGGCCGGATCATCACAAAACGTTTACGGCAGGCGTACTTTTCAAGGGTGAGCTGGCGGGCAGGGGCAAAGGACGCTCAAAAAAAGACGCCGAGCAGCAGGCAGCCAAGTCAGCGCTATTAAACCGCATTCCTTTTAAAAATAGGTAAGAAAATTGTGATGGTGGTCATTTTTTTGTAATTAATGATCTCAGCCACAACCGCAGGCTAGCTTTACCCTGTTATTAGTATATTCCTTTAATTATTGCAATTATAATTTTGAATTTGGGACGATCAAATTGGTGGGAGGATGTTAGAAAGCTGATGGGTTTCTTCAACCGTTTAAAAGAAAGCCTGACTAAAACCCGAAAAGGTTTTGTGGAAAAAATAGATAATCTTGTTCATCGCAGAAGAGTTATTGACGAAGAACTCTACGATGAGCTGGAAGAGGTTTTGATCCAGGCGGACACTGGTTTCAACACAGCCATAGAACTTGTTGAGAGGACAAGGCGTACCGTAAAAGAAAGGCGGGTGGATGATGCCGGTGAACTAAAACTAATATTAAAGGAACATGTACAGGATATGCTTGGCGCGGAGCAAGCGCCGGTTAACATAAATATGTATGGCCCCACCGTAATAATGGTTGTGGGTGTTAACGGGGTTGGTAAAACTACAACAATCGGCAAACTTGCCCACCTCTATAAATCACAGGGGAAAAAAGTGCTTATTGGGGCGGCTGATACCTTCCGCGCCGCGGCCATTGACCAGTTGGAAGTATGGGCCGAACGCGTGGGAGTGGATTTAATCAAGCACCAGGAAGGGTCCGACCCTGCCGCTGTAGCTTATGACTCGCTGCAGGCGGCCAGGGCGCGTGGGGTGGACCTCTTAATCATAGATACTGCCGGCAGGCTTCATACAAAAATAAACCTGATGGAAGAATTAAAGAAAATCGGCCGCGTGCTCAGCCGCGAGATGCCCGGCGCCCCGCATGAAGTGCTCCTGGTTCTGGATGCGACTACCGGCCAGAACGCGCTAAGTCAGGCCAGGTTATTTGGTGAGGCCGCAGGTGTAACCGGTATCGCCCTGACCAAACTTGACGGAAGCGCCAAGGGAGGCATGGTCATTGCGGTAAAACAGGATCTGAATATACCTGTTAAGATGATTGGGATTGGCGAAGGGCTGAATGATCTCAGGCCATTTTCGCCCGGTGAGTTTGCAGATGCGCTTTTTGATGATTAAGTGTTGTTAGGCCGAGCCGGTCTTTTTTCAAAACTGTGGTCAAGACAGTTAGGGACGGACCCCACTGTCTTTTTTCTTCTCAGGCTTGAAATGATTTTGCCGGGCGTTTTTTAACCAGAGGGTAGAGCAGGCTCAAGATGTCAATATTGCTATTGCTTAAGACCTGCTTTATGCCTGGAAGTGTCGCCACCCTGATCAGCCGGTCAATGCCGCTGCTGTCGAGAGTGTCGAGGATATCTCTGAACGCCGCCAGTCGCCTCATTCTGCTGACAATGGGCTCTACCAGCCTGTCATAATCCATATTCTCAGCAATCGCTATGCCCGCCAGGGCGCCGCTGGCCATACCAGACAGGGAATCAAGGCCGAGCAGGCTGTCGGAAAACCCGCCGCTGTTACCTGCCAGAAGTATATTGCCAACTCGCTGTTTAGATAAGAGCAAGCCAAGATGCTGTATTTCGAAAGCCTGGACAATTTCCGGCTCAAGCTTCGTACGGTATAAAAAGTCTTTCCAGTAGTCTTCCATCTCATCCCGGCTTGCTCCTGTAACAAGCAAAAGCAGCATTGCCCGCTCGCGGCTGAAAGGCAGCAGGCAGGCATGGCCACGCCCGGCGCAGCAGGTGTTGAAAAAGAGGGTGGCGGTCCCGGGGTCGTAATCACCCAGTAAAACCGCGCCCTTGAGCCAGGCGCTGTAAGTTTTTTCTACTATCTTCAATTCCACTGCGGTGTTAGAGTTCCCGTCGCAAACTACAACATAGTCGTATGCTCCGGCCAGTGAATTGTAGCCGGCGCTGGTTCCAAACTTGACTGCAGAGCGCAGTTGTTTTGACAGCTGTACTTCCAGCGCTTTTTCACCCTGGCCCCGCTCTAACAGGATGCCCAGGTCCCCCCGTAGCTCATAAGAGCGCCGGGATGTGCGTATGGTCAACGTGTGAAGATTGGCGAGGGGCTTGAAATTAAACCCAAGCTTGGTGAAGATATGCCTCAAGTGACGATAGCCCTGACGATCCAAGACCCTGAGCAAAGCTTGAACCATGGGGACGTTATAGCCAACCCTGTAGCTTTGCTCATATAGATCGGGATAAATGTTGCGTTGCTCGAGTTCAAGGGCACACGCCAGGCCGCACGGGCCCGCGCCAATTATTGCCACCCTCAAATGTATAACCTCCCTAATCCCATATAAAAAAATTTTCTTTATATTTTTCTCTTTAGGGGAAACATTAAACATTGAAAGGTGTTTTTTTATGATTATTAAGACGTATTAATAAGGGTTTTTTTAAGATTGCGAGAGGAGAAAGCAGTGGATATACCTTTATACAAGTTTGCCTGGCTGGTTACCGCCTTTATCGGCTGGGGCATCTTATTAGTCTTGGTGGACTGGTCCAGGCTTAAATACACGGTCTGGGGCGGGGTTATTACAGTAATGCTGCAGCTGATTGTGGATACCGGAGCGATCCATTTGCAGCTCTACCAGGTCGAAGGTATTTTTTATATTTTAACCTCATCGTTGTTTTTTACCGTTGGTATTGCGTTTACCATAGGAATATTAATCGCACAGACAATGCCGTCAACCCGTTCGCTGCAGGCAGTCAACATCCTGGTAATTACAGCGCTGTTCAGCCTGGAAGAGTTTCTGTATATTAAAGTGGGTGTTTTGGAGTATGTCAACTGGAATCAACCGGCCAGCGTGTTTGTAAATCTGCTGGTATTTACCAGCTTCACCTGGCTGGTGGACTCTATGGGTCTGAACCGGGCCGGCCGCCAGAGAAAGGGGGGCTACAGGCTATGAGCCTGCTGGAATTTTCTTTGTATTCACTGGGAATAGGAGCGCTGGTATTTACCTGGTTCAAATTCCTATCCAGGCTGTAGTAGAGCTGTAACGTATGTTTAAGTTTTACCACAGTACCCCAGTTTATTTGAAAGGGGTTATAGACAGTTATTGAGAGTCGCCATTATTGGAGCGGGGGTTTCAGGCCTGGCCTGTGCCAACGAGTTGGAGCGGCACGGGATAGCGCCGGATGTTTTTGAAGATCGCTGGCGATGCGGGGAACTATTCCCGCACGTTGGCGTGCTCCTGCAGATCATGCACAGGCCGGTAAAAGACCTCGTTCAAGACCTTCAAGAAAACTATGATATCCACATAAAACCTCTTGGCAAACTCAAAAAAATTACTATGTACGCGCCTAAAACATCCGGAACCGTGTATGG
This sequence comes from Pelotomaculum sp. UBA3103, assembly GCA_002365855.1. Classification (GTDB taxonomy): domain Bacteria; phylum Bacillota; class Desulfotomaculia; order Desulfotomaculales; family Pelotomaculaceae; genus UBA3103. The sequence continues at coordinate 34,182 of DFAP01000088.1, forward strand.
TGACCTGGGGCATCTGATCAAGCTGGGGCAGTCGGAGGACAGCATTACCGGGCAATTGCTGGGTAGGTTAAAAAAAACTGTCATCAATTACAACTGCCGTGCTGATTTCCTGCAGCTTGCCCGGGCATATGACTATGTGGTGGTCGCCTCGGGAAATCAGCAGGCCGCCAGGGTCCTTGGCTGCTGGGAGGATTTGAACAAGTCCTGGGTCATGGGGGCAGTGGTGCTGGGCTCCTTTGATCCCGCCGCGATGATGATGTGGGTGAATACCGGGTACGCCAGAAACGGGTACGCCTATCTCACGCCCTTTGACCAAAATAGCGCGTCCCTGGTCCTGGTAGTCACCGATGTTGCCAGAGATGAAATTTACAGCTACTGGGAAAAGTTCTGGCGCGTGGAAAAACTTTCGTATAAAGTGGCAGAACTCTGGGACCTTGAGCATGTTGCCGGATTTGTTTACCCGCACCAGGTTGATAATATCATTTTGGCCGGCAACGCCGGGGGATTTCTGGAATCCTTCCTCGGGTTTGGCCACGTTAAGGCCCTAAGGAGCGGCGTTTATGCCGCGAGGTCGATAGCAGGAGGGGGGAAATATGAGGAAAGCATCGAACAGCTTCAAGAGAACATAAGGGTCTCCAGCACACTGAGGAAGCAACTAGATCGTTTAAAAAATGAAGACTACGATCATCTGGTCGCCTTCTTAACCACGCCGGGCATAAAACAGCTTTTTTACAACACCAATCTTGACATGTTCAAGCTTATGGGCAAGATGCTGGACATGATCAAAAAATAAGCCCAGCGAAAACAGAAGCCATGTGTAGATACGTATTTTACTTGAATCTGGAACTTAAAGTATCTTATTTACTCATTTATACTTTTTTATCTGAGAAAAATATTTTTCTGACTGCGGAGGGCCTGGACTCTATGAACAGGATTTCTTTCTGAAGCATTTCAATATCACTTGTTTCTTCGTCCCTTAAACGGGCGAACAGTTCACGCGCGACCGGGTTTATCGCTTTTACCATGCACTCGTTATAGAAGAGCTGGTTGCTTATTTTTTCTTCGAGGGCCTGGTAAAGATAATTAAGAGCATCCATATGTACCACTCCTGTGATTATACCTGCATGTTTAAATTGTTCGCCACGGCTTTGATCTGGTCCAGGTGTGCCCGACTGATCCGGGCAAAATCATTAAACATTGCTTCAAGCTTTTTGTCCCCGGTAATTCCGGCAAGGTGGTCATACCTCACCACTCTCTGCTCTTCCCGGTGGACGGCTTCTATAAAAACATTATTCAGGAACTCCGCTTGAGATAATTTTGACACCATTACTCCCTCCAAGTCATTCAATTACATTTTCCCCTCCGTCCGATTAAAAATACCGTGTGGCTATTTTATCAGGTTTTTTACATAAAAGTGTATCGGCAGGCGGTTTAGATGGCAGGTTATTTACAACAACAAATTGCGCTGGTGGTGTAATAATGCATGTTTGCCCTTTATGCAACGGCCTTGCAGCCATAGAAAAGAAATGCCCCGGATGCGCGCAGGCAATGTCCGATGCGGGCGTGATCCAGGACTATTATGATAATTACAGCCCATACGAGGAACGTGAATTCTACGAAGACGGCTACCGGTGTCATGACGGCGGTTACTGCACGCACCTCTTTTGCTGCCCTGACTGCCACATTGATCTTAGCCTGAGCATTCAAACTGTTGGAGAAGAGCAGCTGTTGGATTAAATGTGAATTTTATCTCCGCTTAAGAGGATTGGATGACCAGAAGGGCGAAATAATATCCAGTATTTTGTATAGCGGCTTGGAAGTTTTGATAAGGAGGCTTTAAATAGTGGAGGTTAAAATAGCAGTTATAGGCGGCACTGGAGTGTATGACCCCAATATCATGACCAATGTCCGGGAAGAAAAAATAACCACGCCTTATGGTGATGTCGAGCTTAAGATCGGCAACTACCGTGGTAAATATGTTGCTTTTATGAACCGGCACGGTGACGGGCACTCCATAACACCACACCTTGTAAATTACCGCGCCAATATTGAGGCGTTAAAGAGACTGGGGGTCAAAAACATACTGGCTACTGGAGCGGTCGGCTCGCTCAACCCTTTTATGCAGCCGGGCCATTTTGTTTTTGTGGACCAGTTCCTGGACTTTACCAAGGTCCGTAATAACACCTTTTTCGACGGCGGCGCTTCGGGAGTGGTACATACGGATATGACCAGTCCATATTGCTCCGAACTCCGTGACATTCTCTCTCGGGCCGCGCAGAGCCTTAGTCTGACCTCACACCCCGGGGGGGTATATGTCTGCTGTGAAGGACCGCGCTTTGAAACTGCCGCTGAGATTAAAATGTACCGCCTTTTGGGTGGCGATCTGGTCGGTATGACTAGCGTGCCGGAGGCGCCCCTGGCCAGGGAGGCTGAAATCTGCTACGCAACCGTTGCCATGGTCACAAATTATGCTGCCGGCATTTCTCCCACCAGCCTGACCCACATGGAAGTGGTGGACATGATGATGCGCAACAGCGAGAACATCAGAAAACTGGTGATGCAGGCCATTGCCTGGATTGAAAATGACCGGTCCTGTACCTGCCACCGCGCCCTGGAACTATATGCGGGCGGGGATGTGTAAATTGCGGCAGTACATAATATTATCGACAAACAATAACCTGAAAACCTCAACCGAGAATGTCGATAATAATGCAGGGAGAATCACATGATAGATACGATGCGCTGGTTGGCAGAAGACGATTGCCTGGAGCTGCTCGACCAAACTGTGCTGCCCGGCAAAATCTCTTACCTGAAGTGCCGTGATTATTGCGATGTCGCTGGTGCTATAAAATGTTTAGCAGTAAGGGGCGCTCCAGCTATCGGCGCTGCTGCTGCATACGGGCTGGCGCTGGCAGCAAAACAGCTGGGTCCGGTTGATAAAATTTCATTTATAGCGGGACTGGAAAGAGCGGTCCATGAGCTGGCGTCAACCCGCCCAACGGCAGTGAACCTTCGATGGGCCCTGGACAGGTGCCTGCAAAGTGTACATGCCCTGGAAACGGACGACACCGGGGTGCTTTACTCCTTTTTGCTTGAAACAGCCCATAACATTTTCCACGGGGACGTAGAGAGCAATCGCAGACTGGGTCAGTACGGACTGGAGTTGATACCCAAGGGCAGCCGCATCCTGACCCACTGTAACGCTGGTGCGCTGGCTACTGCGGGATACGGCACTGCCCTGGGAGTTATCCGCGCAGCCAGCGAGGCGGGAAAAAATATTACCGTTTACGCGGGTGAGACCAGGCCGCTGCTTCAGGGCGCGAGGCTTACAACCTGGGAACTGCTTCAGGAAGGCATACCGGTTACGCTGGTAACCGACGGCATGGCCGGGTATTTAATGGCGAAAGAAAAAGTTGATTTGGTCATTGTCGGTGCTGACCGAATTGCAGCCAACGGCGATGCCGCCAACAAGATTGGCACATACGGTTTAGCCGTCTTGGCGAGGGAGCACGGGCTGCCGTTTTATATTGCGGCTCCCGTATCCACGGTGGACCTGAGCCTGGCTTCAGGAGAGACGATACCTATCGAGGAGCGGGACCACTCAGAAGTCACCAGCCTGGCCGGGATCCAGGTAGCCCCACCGGGCGTAAATGTGTGGAACCCGGCATTTGACGTAACACCGCACAGAATGATTACTGCCATTATCACGGACCGTGGTGTGGCGCGGCCACCCTACCTGGAGAACCTCAGGGAAGCGTTGGAAAGGCTATAAATTTCGAGCATGTCAAGTACAAGGAGGTCATTATGCCTGATTATCTGGTTCGTGATCTTAAACTCGCGCCCGGCGGCAGATTGAAGATAGATTGGGTGCGCGCGCATATGCCGGTGCTTAACGCCATAAGGGAGGAATTTGAACGGGACCGGCCGTTTGAGGGCTGCCGCGTGGCGCTGTCGATCCACCTGGAAGCCAAGACTGCCTACCTGGCCGAAGTGATCCGGTCAGGCGGCGCTGAAGTTGCCGTAACCGGCTCCAATCCCCTTTCTACTCAGGATGATGTCGCCGCCGCCCTGGCGGATACCGGGATGAAGGTCTTTGCCTGGCACAACGCCACGGAGCAAGAATATAAGGAACACCTGCTTAGCGTCCTCGATACGCGGCCCGGTGTGGTTATCGATGACGGTGGCGACCTGGTCAATCTGCTGCATACCGAGCGCAGGGAACAGGCGGCGGAAGTTATCGGCGGCTGCGAAGAAACCACTACTGGCGTAAGGCGCCTGGAGGCGCTTGACCGGCAGGGCCTGCTGCTCTTCCCGATGCTGGCTGTGAATAATGCGCAATGCAAGTTTTTATTTGACAACCGCTATGGTACCGGGGAGTCGGTTTGGTCAGCAATCATGCGCACCACTAATTTGGTTGTAGCCGGGAAAACCGTGGTAGTCCTGGGCTACGGCTGGTGCGGCAAGGGTGTGGCCATGCGCGCCAGGGGACTTGGGTCGCGCGTAATTATCTGTGAAGTCGACCCGATCAGGGCCATTGAGGCCTGCATGGATGGTTACCGGGTGCTTGGAAGTGAGAATGCTGCCGCTGAGGGGGACATTTTTATTACTGTAACAGGCTGCCGGGATGTACTGGGAAGCAGCCATTTTAAAAGGATGAAAAATGGAGCCATCCTGGCGAACGCAGGACATTTTGACGTGGAAATAAATAAGATGGAACTGGAAAAATTAAGCCGGTCCCGACAGAAAGCGCGCCTTAACATTGAACAGTACAACCTTAAAAACGGACGCAAACTATATCTTTTAGCCGAAGGCAGGCTTGTAAATCTTGCTGCCGGAGACGGCCATCCTGCAGAAATAATGGATATGTCGTTTGCTGTACAGGCCCTTTCAGCAAAGTATATACTGAAAAACAAAGGTGTTTTGGAAAACAAACTTTACCCCGTACCAGTTGAAATCGACCACAGGGTGGCGCAGCTAAAGCTTACTTCCATGGGTGTAGAAATTGACAGGCTTACTGAAGGGCAGCAGGTCTATATGAACGAGTGGCAGGAGTAAAACGGTAGGCATGGTTTTTTCAACTGCTGCTTGGCAATTCTTCACTAGCTGACATTAACGCCAGGTCACACATGTTACTGTCAATATTATTTTTGGAGGTTGTTATGAGCGATATTTTAATCCAGGGGGCCACAGTGCTCACCATGGAAGGACACGACTGCATTTTTAAGGAAGGTGAAATTGCTATCTCGGGGGACAGTATCCTGTCCGCCGGTCCAAAGGGTTCGGCGCCGGAAGGATTCAAGCCCGGACTGGTTTTAGATGGATCCGGCATGGTGGCCATGCCGGGCTTTGTAAATTGCCATACCCATGCAGCCATGACCTTATTGCGCAGTTTTGCTGACGATCTGCCACTGATGATGTGGCTGTCAGACAAAATATGGCCTATTGAAGAAAAGCTGCAGCCGGATGACGTTTACTGGGGAACCATGCTCTGCTGTCTCGAAATGATCAAATCCGGCACCACGACCTTTGCCGACATGTATTTTATGATGGATCAGGTGGCCAGGGTTGTGGAAAAAAGTGGGATGCGGGCCTGTCTCTCCAGGGGGATGATCGGTGTGGCGCCAAACGCGCAGGAGGCCATTGATGAGAGCATCCGGCTAGTTGAGAAATGGCACGGCGGGGCCGGTGGAAGGATAACTGTGATGTTCGGACCTCACGCGCCATATACCTGCCCGCCGGAATACCTGCGCAAAGTGATTGGCCTGGCCGGTCGGTACGGTGTTGGCGTACATATACATGTAGCTGAGACAAAGGACGAGATTGAGCAGATTCAGGCTGCTTATGGCACGTCGCCTGTCCGGCACATTTCGCGAACCGGGCTCTTTGAACTCCCGGTGCTGGCAGCGCACTGTGTACACCTGGATCAGGGCGATATAGAGATCATTGCTGAAAAGATGGTGGGGGTTGCCCACTGCCCTGAGAGCAACATGAAGCTGGCCAGCGGGATATCGCCTGTGGCAAAATTGTTGGAGGCAGGGGCATTGGTAGGTCTGGGCACGGACGGGGCAGCCAGCAACAATAACCTGGACATGATGGAGGAGATGCGGACCGCTACCCTGCTTCAGAAAGTATCAACCGGTAACCCGATGGTCCTGCCTTCTTATGAAACGCTTAAGATGTCAACCTCTAACGGTGCGTTGGCATTAGGGCTGCCGGGGGTGGGAAAGATCAGGAAAGGCATGAAGGCCGACGTGATCATGGTGAATTTTCACCGTCCCCATCTCTATCCAAAGCATGATTTGATTGCTCACCTGGTATACTCTGCGCAATCAGCCGACGTTGACACCGTTATCATCAACGGTGAGGTTGTGATGGAGGGAAGGCGGGTGCTGACCCTGGACGAGGAAGAGGTATTGTTCGAGGCTCAAAAACGCGCCCTGAAGCTGGTAGGGGAGAAATAATTTTGACACGTTTTTATCAGATTGTATTTAAACTAATTTTTTTAAAAGTAACAGAGGTGTTTTAGTTGGTCCAGGTAAAACTGGCTAGGAATATGCGCCACAGGGTAGTCGGAGGGCATCCATGGGTATACCGGACCGAGGTGGAAGATATAACAGGTGATTTCCTCCCTGGTGATATCGTGGAGGTGGTCGATCCTAAAAATAATTTCATAGGCAGGGGGTTTATCAATCCGGCTTCGCAAATATTAGTACGTATTTTAACACGGGACCGCTCAGAGGAGATTAACCGTGATTTTTTTGTGCGCAGGATCAGCGCCGCCATTGATTACCGCCGCCGTATCGTCCGGAACACCAACGCCTACAGGTTGATTTTTGCCGAGGCTGACTTCCTCCCGGCCCTCATTGTGGATAAGTATGGAGATTGCCTTTCCATTCAGACTCTGGCCCTGGGCATGGACATTCACAAGGATACTATTGTTAGTATTCTGGAAGAGCTGGTTGGACCGGCCGGCATATATGAGCGTAACGATGCGCATGTTCGAGTCCTGGAGGGTCTCCAGCAGAAGTCAGGTTTTCTGAAAAGGCCATTTAATTCACTCATCGAGATCACAGAAAACGGGTTGTCCATCCTTGTAGACCTTGAGGGCGGGCAAAAAACAGGGTATTTTCTGGACCAGAGAGAAAACCGTATGGCGCTGAAAGGAATAGCTCAGGGAACCAGGGTGCTTGATTGCTTTTGTCACACGGGCGCCTTCAGCGTTTACGCCGCAAAATACGGGGCAAAAGAAGTCCAGGGGATAGATATTGCCGCCGCAGCCCTGGACATGGCTGAAAAAAATGCCTCAGGGAACGGATTCCAAAGTATCTGCCGTTTTCGCGAGGGCAACGCTTTTGATGAGCTGAGGTTTTTAGAAAGGGCCGGGGAAAAGTACGATCTCATAATTCTCGACCCGCCTGCTTTCACAAAGTCCAGGAAAGCGCTTGAAGGGGCTATGCGAGGGTATAAAGAGATTAATTTAAGAGCAGTAAAACTGCTTCCGCCTGGCGGTTTCCTGGTAACCTGCTCATGCTCGTTTCATATGGCAGAAAGCATGTTTTTAGAAATACTCCTGGATGCGGCGCGGGATGCGGGCAGGCAGCTAAGGCTTGTGGAAATGAGGCGACAAGCCCGGGATCACCCTATGCTTCTCGCATCGGCGGAAACACATTATTTAAAATGCGCAGTTTTACAAGTATGGTAGATAAATTATGACAAAAAAGTTTTTAAAGTGAAATAATTAAGAAGGAAAATATTGATTTATACCAAATAGTGTATTTATGAACAAGATGCTGAGCTGGTTATGGAATGGGAAAAAAAAAACACACTGCTGACAGGGTATCTCATTCTCGCTGCGGTCCTTATTATTGCCACCAGTGCTGTAAGCTACTATAACCTGAGCAGGCTTACGGAGCATGCGGCAATTGCCGTCCGTACGGTGGTGGTTGTTGCTGTTCTTGTTGCCGTGATCTTACTGCCTGCTATCATAGCTGCTGCCAGGAAGCTTTCCTATCCACTGGAGGTGCTTTCAGAAGGAGCCGATGAAATTTCCACGGGTAATTACGGTATAACCCTCAGCCTCCAATCAAACTCTGAAATACAGGATCTGGCTATCAGCTTTAACCGGATGTCATTGAAGCTAAAAGAACAGCGCGAGGCGATGCTTAAGCAGATAGCTATTCTGGAGTCTCAGAAGCAGGAAATAGCCGCGCAGAACGAGGAGCTGGCCGAAACCAATGCCCGGCTGGAACAGATTGCTATTACCGATCAGCTGACCGGCGCTTACAACAGGCGTTACATTATGCGCGAAATAGAACAGGAGTTGGCCATAGCCATAAGACATGGCCTGCCTCTATCCATTATCATGATCGATATTGACCATTTCAAGAATGTCAACGATAACCATGGTCACCAGGTCGGAGACGAAGTGCTTAAAGAAATTGTTCAGGTTTTATCCGCCAGCATTAGAACTTCGGATCTGCTTGGACGTTACGGTGGAGAAGAATTTATTGTAATTGCTCCGCTTACCGGCCTGCAAGAAGCCCTGGTGCTTGCCGAGAGGCTGAGAGAGACTGTTAATAAATGGCCTTTTGAAACAACCTATGGCTTTTTGAAGCTGACCATAAGCCTTGGAGTAGTGACATTTGACGGAAAAGACGATGCCTTTTCAGGTTCACTGCTAGATGATCTTCTAGTCATGGCCGACTCGGAGATGTACAAGGCCAAGGCAATGGGACGCAATAGAGTCAGCCCTTTTATGTATGTTGAAAAAGATGCGGCTACTTCCTGAACATCGATTTCAGAACTGTTTTTGCTCCAGATGTTGCCATGCTTAAAAAACCCTTGTGAGTTGCAAAAATATCCTCCAGTGCCTGCAGCAGGGTATCGATTTCTTCTCTGGTTACGTTTAGAGGAGGCTCCAACCTGATCACGTTGGGATTGTTCAAGGTATAGGCTGTGATTATCCGGTAGCGGTTCAGCAGCTCACCAGCTACAAGGCTGCCCAGGTATTCCTCCGACAGCTTATTTGCAAGTCCAAAAGTTACTTTGATTGCCAAACTGCCCGGTTGGTTGAATTCGATGCCGGCCATCAGTCCTTGCCCCCTTACATCTTTTATCAGGGGGTATTTATCTTTTAGCCTCTGCAGTTCTGCCAGGAGGTAGTCCCCGCTCAACCGTGCCTTGTCAGGCAGGTTTTCATCATAGATGATTTCCAGCGCCGCTATGCCAGCCGCGGCGGCCCAGGTGTTGCCTCCGAAGGTAGATGTATGGAGCAAAGCTTTTTCCATGCTGCCATAAGCCTTTTTCCAGATTTCATCGGTGGTAATATACGCGCCAATGGGCATGATCCCGCCGCCCAGCGATTTGGCCAGGCACAGGATGTCGGGCGTTACATTCTCGTGCTCGCAGGCAAACATTTTTCCTGTGCGTCCAAAGCCGGTTTGGACCTCATCGATTATTAAAAGGGTACCGTATTTAGAGCAGAGCTTCCTCGCGCCTGGCAGGTATCCTGGCGGCGATAGAATAATCCCTCCCTCGCCCTGAATAGGCTCAACGATAAACGCGGCAGCTGTTTCCGCTTTTAAATTTTTTTCAAGAAGACCTAAGTCACCAAAAGGAATAGACACACAGCCTGGTATAAGCGGGTGGAATGCTTTTTGGTATTTTTCCCTGCCTGTTACTGCCAGGGCGCCCGTGGTTTTGCCGTGGAACGAACCGTCACAGTATATGAGCCCCTGGCGTCCTGTAGCCGCGCGCGCAAGTTTTATAGCTCCTTCGACCGCTTCAGCCCCGCTGTTGCCGAAGAAAGATCGCTGAAGATTGCCTGGGGCCACAAGGGCCAGGTTCTTAGCCAGGGCGCCCGTAATGGTGCCAAGGGATGCCTGGAGCAGGTTGGGTAGTTCTTTGACCTGGTCCAGAGCGGCCAACACCTTTGGATGGTTATGACCCAGGTTAAGAGCGCCGTAAGCGCCCAGGAAGTCCAGGTAACGGTTACCCTCACAGTCCCATACATTTATGCCCTTAGCCCGCGTGAATTGCTTGTCAAATTTGATCAGACCCAGCATCATGACAAGACCGGCATTCAAGTATGTTTTATGGTTTTCTGCCACCTGCTCCCTATTTTGCTTCAACGTTTCTGTGAGAGTTGTAAAGCCAGCCGGCTTTTGGGATTGGGATGAAGGGTTTTTCACAACCGCCAACTTATGTCCACCTCCATAATTTTAAAATAGGATATTGCATTCTGATAATAACACGTTTTAACCTGACAGTATCATCGCTTGAGATTGCGAAACCAAATCAATTGCAGATCCTGCTGCATATTATTTTCTCTTTATGCCCTAAATACCCTTTTTAAGGATGTCAAAAAAACCTTGACTTGACATAGTAACATATAATCAGTAAAATCAATGTGTTAAGGAAAATGCCTTGACGGTCGAACGGGGGACTATCTTTGCTGGAGAAGGTTGCCTGGATAAATTTGCTCTATGATTTTTACGGTCAGCTTTTGACCCAACGCCAAAAAGATTTTACAGAGCTGTATTACAGCCAGAACCTTTCCCTGGGCGAAATAGCTGCTGAATTTACAGTAACCCGGCAGGCAGTTCATGATACATTGAAGAGGGCGGAGCAGCTGCTCTCACAGTACGAGGAAAAGCTGGGCCTGGTTTCAAAATTTAATCTGGAAAGAGATAAGCTTGCTCACGCTGTCGTCCTCCTGGATGAATCCGGGATGGCAGTGATGGATGAAAGGGTATGCAAGGCAAGGGATATTATCAGAGAGGTTTTGTTACTAGCCGAAAATAATTAGTTGCCGGAAAGTAAGTGTGTAGGGAGGGTTAAGCATGTTTGCCAGCCTGGCCGAAAGGCTGCAGGAGACCTTCAAAAAATTAAGAGGGAAAGGGCGCCTGACTGAAAGCGATGTGAATGAAGCATTGCGGGAGGTACGGATGGCCCTGTTGGAGGCCGATGTAAACTTTAAAGTTGTAAAAGATTTTATCGCCCGCATCAAAGAGCGGGCAGTCGGACAGGAACTGCTGGCCAGCCTTAATCCAGCTCAGCATGTGATAAAAATTGTTCACGATGAGCTGGCCTCTTTGATGGGCGGCTCAAACAGCAAAATAAACCTGGCCCCCAAGCCCCCCACAGTCATAATGATGGTTGGTTTAAACGGCGCGGGGAAAACTACCACTACGGCCAAGCTTGCCAGCCTGCTTCGCAAGCAGGGCAGGCGCCCGCTGATGGCAGCGGCTGATGTTTACCGTCCTGCGGCGGTGAAACAGCTTGAGGTGCTTGGCAAACAATTAAATGTGCCGGTATTTACCATGGATGCAGGTGAAGACCCTGTGGCTATAGGTGTGGCTTCGGTTGAAAGCGCGATTATGGGAGCGCGGGATATAGTGATTATTGATACCGCCGGCCGCCAGGAAGTAAATGATGAACTTATGGCTGAGCTGGAAACCATGAAGGAAGCAGTCAGCCCCCATGAAATACTCCTGGTAGTGGATGCCATGACTGGACAGGCGGCGGTTAACGTTGCTGAAACTTTTAACACCAGGCTTGGACTGGACGGGGTTATACTGACCAAACTGGACGGTGACACCAGGGGGGGCGCTGCGCTGTCAGTGCGGGCAGTGACAGGAAAGCCGATCAAATTCGCAGGCGTGGGCGAAAAACTCGATGCCCTGGAGCAGTTTCACCCGGACCGTATGGCTGAAAGGATCCTGGGCATGGGAGATATGCTTACACTGATTGAAAAAGCCCAGGAGAACTTTGACACAGAGCAGATGGCCATAATGCAGAAAAAAATTCAGAACATGGAGTTCACCCTGGACGACTTTTTGGACCAGCTGAACCAGGTTAAAAAGCTGGGGCCAATTGATCAGATCCTTGGCATGATCCCCGGCCTGGGCGGGGCTAAAAAACTGAAAGACCTCCAGGTAGACGAGAAGGAGCTTGTTAATGTCGAGGCCATAATAAAATCAATGACACCCGCAGAGCGGACTGACCCGGAGCGGGTGCTCAACGGCAGCAGGAAGAGGCGGATTGCCAGCGGCAGCGGCACAACTGTCCAGGAAGTCAACCGCCTGCTAAAACAATTTGAGCAGACCAGAAAAATGATGAAACAGTTAATGGACATGGAAAAAACGCTTAAAAAGGGCGGCAAATTAGCTAAAAATCCGTTCTTTAGCTAAACTAACATAAGGAGGTGAGGTCGCGTGGCTGTTAGAATTCGACTGCGCAGAATGGGTGCTAAAAAGGCTCCTTTCTATCGCATTGTGGTAGCTGATTCCCGTTCCCCGAGAGATGGCAGGTTTATTGAGGAAATTGGTTATTACGACCCATTGAAGGATCCCGCGGTGATCAAAATCAACGAGGAAAAGGCTATTGACTGGCTAAAAAAGGGAGCTCAGCTTTCCGAAACTGCCAGAGCCTTGTTCAACAAGGCCGGGGTTTTAAAGAAAACAGCAGGTGAGGGGGAGGCATATTAATTTCTCCCTAGACCGGCGCCGGGCGCCGGGCTACAATTTCAGGGCAGGGAGGAACTGCATTGAAAGAGCTTGTAGAGGTACTGGCCAGGGCCCTAGTTGATCAGCCGGACAAAGTCGTGGTTGATTTAATCGAGAGAGATAAGTCTACACTAATCGAACTCAAGGTAGCCCCCGAAGATATGGGAAAGGTAATCGGCAAGCAGGGCAGGATCGCTAAGGCTATACGTACGGTGGTCAAGGTGTCTGCTGCAAGGCAGAAGAAAAAGGTTATCGTTGAAATTATCTAGGCGGGGAACCTGCTAAAAACCCTGGAGGATATCCTGTATGGAGACGCTGACACTGATCCGTCCGGTATTAGTTAAGGTCAAGGTAACGGATAGTCATAAAAATGTAATGGTGGCTGAGCTGCAGGAAGAACTTAAAAGAGTCGAGCTGGAACTGCGCCATCTTGACTTTCAGGAGAAACGGCTGGTCAGTGAATTGGAAAAGAAGAACCCACAGGGGATACCAGCCGTGAGACACAGCCTGGAAGAGGAACGCCGGAAAAGATTGGAAAGCCGTAAGAGGCTGGCCGATCGAATCCGGGAAACCGGACAGTTGGCCCTGGGCTCGGAAGTCATCTACAGCAGGATGGAAAGTCTTGTTGAGGTGAATGTAGGAGACGAATGGAGCAGGATTACGGGAGCAGTGATCATTCTTGAGGACGGGCTCGTGAAGGAAATCAGGCAGGGAGGCGCTTGAGAGGACGGCAGCTATGTCTGTTGATTTTATCACTATAGGTAAGATCCTGAAAACACAGGGTCACAGGGGCGCTGTCCGCGTCCTGCCCCTAACTGACTACCCCGAAAGGTTTCAAAAAAATAGCCGGGTTTGGTTTTCTGCGGCGGGTCCCAGGCGCGAGCTCAATATAGAGGATGCGTCTCCCCACCAAAAATACATGATTATAAAATTTAAAGAAATTGAAACTGCCAACGACGCGGAGGAACTCAAAGGAGGACTTTTGGAAGTCACACGTGACAAGCTGGTGTCTCTTCCGGAGGGAAGCTACTATATTTTTGACATCGTGGGCCTCAATGTGTTTGACCGTGCGGGGAAGTTTATGGGTGTAGTGTCTGAAGTTCTGCGGACCGGCGCAAACGATGTATACATGGTTGACACCGAAGGTAAGCCTCTTATGATTCCGGCTCTCAAACATGTGGTCAGTGAGATTGACCTTGCCGGGCGGCGCATGGTGGTTGAACTCCCGGAAGGGCTGGTAGATTCATGAGAGTGGATGTCTTAACGCTGTTTCCTGAAATGTTCTCCGGCCCGTTTTCCAGCAGTATTATGAAAAGGGCGAGAGAACGTCGTTTATTAGATATTAATCTGGTTAATATCAGGGACTTTTCCACGAACAAGCACCATACGGTTGACGATACGCCTTACGGGGGCGGCGCTGGAATGGTTATGAGCGCAGAGCCTATTTTCCTTGCGGTGCAGCATGTTGTCAGACAGCTTGGCAAAGCGCCGCAGCGGGTGGTAATGATGTGCCCCCGGGGTAAGCCATTTAACCAGGCTATGGCTTTGGATATGGCTGTGGAAAGCAACCTGGTCATTATCTGCGGCCACTACGAGGGTATTGATGAGCGAGTTCGCGAGATGCTGGTGACTGATGAAGTATCAATAGGAGATTTTGTCCTTACCGGCGGTGAGCTGCCTGCCATGGTCCTTATTGACGCTATAACCCGTCTCATTCCAGGTGTGCTGGGGGGAGCTTTTTCAACTGAAGAAGAGTCTTTCCGGTCAGGCCTTCTGGAATATCCTCAATATACCAGGCCCAGGCTGTACCAGGGGTCTGAGGTGCCGGATGTTCTTCTGAGCGGCCATCATGGGGAGGTCAGGAAGTGGAGAAGACGGCAGTCCCTGCTGCTCACCCTGGCGTGCCGACCGGATTTGCTCAGTAAAGCTGATTTAACCCGGGAGGACAAGGATATTCTGAAGAGCATTGCAGACGACCTGCAGGGATTGGATTTATGATAAAAAGTGGACAAAACTCAAGACTCTTTGCCGGCGCCTCTGTGTTATTAAGGTAAATTGTTGCCGGGTAAAGAGGTTTGTGCTATAATAACTTTTGTTGATGCAAGGTGGTTAGATAATTTTTGGTTTCACCTTTAATGTACATAAGGAAGGAGGGTGTCTTAAATGAACCTCATCCATTCGCTTGATCAGGAGCAGATGAAGAAAGATATATCAAAATTTAACCCCGGCGATACCGTGAGGGTACACGTCAAAGTTGTAGAAGGCGGTCGTGAAAGGATCCAGGCCTTTGAAGGTGTGGTAATCAGGCGCAAGGGCGGCGGCCTCGGCGAAACATTTACCGTCAGAAGAGTATCCTACGGGGTAGGGGTTGAAAGAACTTTTCCACTGCACACACCTAAAATTGACCGCATTGAAGTCGTCAGGAGAGGCCGTGTGCGCCGGGCAAGATTATACTACCTGCGAGGACTTCGCGGCAAAGCTGCCCGTATTAGGGATAAGCGGTAGAAGTTAGTTACAAGGGGCTGGGTTTTAGCAGTCCCTTTTTGCTATTCAAAAACTCCTGGCTTCAATAGCCTTATACGTTTTATGGAGGAAAAAGTGGAACAAAAAGAGCAAGATAAAAAGACTTCTTTGCCGGTAGAAATCCTGCAGTCGTTGGTTGTTGCGATTATTTTAGCCGTACTGATCCACACGTTTATTATGCAAAATTTTCGCATACCTTCCGGTTCCATGGAGCCTACCCTGCAAATCAATGATTATATTTTTGCGAGCAAGCTGCATTACCGTTTTCAGGAGCCTGAAAGGGGCGATATTATTGTCTTCAGGTATCCCAAGGATCCAAAGCGTTACTTTGTGAAAAGGCTGATAGCAATTGGCGGTGAAACTGTGGCCATCAGGAACAGTCTTCTTTACATTGACGGGGAGCAGGTCCCGGAGGATTACCTGCCCCCAGGACTGGAGTTTTCTGATTTTGGGACCATTGATGTGCCCGAGGGTTATTATTTCATGCTGGGTGACAATCGCAATAACAGCAGCGACAGCAGGGAATGGGGATTCGTACCCAGAAACCTGATTGTAGGCAAAGAAATTTTCATATACTGGCCGCCTGGCCGGATTGGTGTTGCACATTGATGAATGTTGCTCAGGACTTCACGTTAGTTACTATAAGAAGGGCGCCTGTATGGATTTTAATTTAAACTGGTTTCCGGGACATATGGCCAAAGCGAGACGCCTGGTTAAGGAAAATCTAAAGCTGGTGGATGTGGTCATTGAGGTTTTAGACGCCAGGATACCTATGAGCAGCAGAAACCCGGAATTAAAAAATTTGGCTGCGGGCAAACCCAGGTTGGTCGTGCTGAACAAGTCTGACCTGGCCGACCCGGATCTGACCCTGCGCTGGAAAAAATATTTTTTATCAGAAGGCAACCCTGCGGTCGCCGTGGACTCAGTCGGAGGCAGCGGGGTGAGGGAAGTGTCGGAATTGGTGCGTCAGCTTGCCGCACCTAAAATGAGTTCTTTGATGTCCTCCGGCAGGAGGAGCAGGTCTGTCCGTTGTATGGTTCTGGGCATTCCTAACGTGGGGAAGTCTTTTTTTATTAATAAGCTTGTAGGCCAGCGAGCGGCCAGGGCCGGAGATAAGCCGGGCATAACCAGAGGTCAGCAGTGGGTCAGAGTGGCGGGAAATCTGGAATTGCTGGACACACCGGGGATACTGAAGCCTGGAGGTGAGAGACCGGAGGCGGCTC
>DFAP01000088.1:50698-74058 GCA_002365855.1 Pelotomaculum sp. UBA3103
ATTGCTGGACACACCGGGTATACTGAAGCCTGGAGTTGAGAGACCGGAGGCGGCTTTCCGTCTGATAGCGACCGGAGCGATCAAGGAGGACCTGTATGACCTGCATAAAGCCGCGGTAGTGTTGTTGAAATGGCTGGTGAAGAAATACCCTCAAGCTTTAAAAGACAGGTACAGGCTGGAGCCTCTGCCGCATGAGCCGGAAATTATTCTGGAAGAGATAGGGTCAATGAGAGGCTACTATCAAGCTGGTGGAATTGTGGATACTCTGAAAGCGGCGCAGGCTGTTCTGAAGGAGTTTAGGGAAGGGACACTCGGCCGTTACACAATGGATGACCCCGGTGATATCAAAGAATTTGACGCTTTTTAGCAGGATCTTTTACCTTGCAGCCAGAATAAATAGATAATAATGTTTTTCCTGTTACCTAAAAGTATTTTTGGGGAGGGGTTAGTGTTGCCAAGTCTAGGTATGCCTGAACTGATATTGATTTTGGTAATTGCGATGGTTATATTCGGCCCTAAGAAACTACCTGAGATGGGAAAGTCCCTCGGTAAAACCATGAATGAGTTCCGCAGGGCTTCGGCGTCGGGCCTGGATGAAGTTAACGTCATAACAAAGGAAATTAAAGATGAGGTTCAGCAGGTCGCCAGCGTCATTCAGAATAAACCCAATTAAATTATTATTTTTATTTCCTTAAAAAGATTTAACCGTAAACGCAAGTAGCAGAAAATGCTTGCGTTTAATTTTTTGTTTTTATATATAAAGAAGTCCAGGAGGGCAATCAATATCCCTCCTGGACTCTTATTAGACATATTAAAACCAGTAATCCGCTCAGGCCGTGTTAGGCATGAATCCCCGGTTTGGAAGCAAAGTCGTGCCCGTGTGAAACGTGGTCCTCTTTGGACAGAATTGGGAAATTTTCCACCACAAAACAGTAAAGAAGGACCAGAGCGCTCCACATACCGATTGTGATCATCCACTCCCAGAAGCTCGGGAAGTAGCTGCCGCCTGCAGCCTTGGCCATCCCCGTGAACACTACGTTCATCCGGTTGAAGATGACGCCCACTACCACCAGAATGGAGGCGGTTAGGACCCCCCACAGCTTGGTACGGATGGAGGGAATAGCGTACATGATAATTGGAATCACAACAAAACCAATCATCTCAATCAAAAACATGTTACTTTCATAAGAGCCGTTAAATGCCATAGAAAAGACACCCCGGTATACCAAGTCAATTATTTTTACGATCAGGTAAATAACCATCATCCAAAGGGTGACTTTGGTCAGGCTTTCAAAGACATGCATCTCTGGTTCCCGGCCGTAGGCCCTGGCTGCCAGGGTGCCCTCAACTGTAACCATGGCCGGCCCAAGGAAGAAGGCTGACCAGACAAAGAAAAATGGTATAATCATGGACCACCATAACGGGTACAGTCTATCTATTGCGACGATATAAAGGGAACCCAGTGATGATTGGTGCAGAGATGGTAGGACAATACCAAGAATCAGCATCGGGGTCATTAAAGCTCCTAAGATCTTCTTCATAGCGGGGAAATTGACCTTTTCAAAAAAGATATCCCCGAACTCCAGAACCTGCACAGTGGTATAGAGTGAAATGCACCAGAATACCTCAAAGAGCACGGAGTGGAATCCCCAGTAAAAGAAGGGGCGCCAGAAGTTGTACCATCTCCCGATATCCAGGAAAAGGCTGACCAAGGCGATAATGTAACCAATCAGGGAAGTCAACAGCGCGGCGCGGGCGATCGGCAGGTACTTATCCTTGTGCAGTACGTGAACGATCAGTGCGGTGCTAAACCCGCCGCCTGCCAGGGCGATGCCGCAAAGCAGGTCAAAGCCGATCCACAGTCCCCAAGGCCACTCATCGCTAAGGTTGGTTACAGCTCCCAGGCCGTAAACAAAACGGTAAAGTGCCGCCGCGACTGCAATAGCCACGAAAGCAAATAATAACATTCTAAAAGCAGTGATCCTGAAACTCCAGTTTCTTCCTATTTGCATTTGCTTCACCTCCAGTCTAAGATATGACTATTCCTTAGGATCTACAGGAGCGTACATTTCTGACTCGTCATGGACCTCAGCCCGCCTCTTGGTGTAAGCGCGCATCGCGGTCAGGAGGGCGCCCCAGCCAAAGAATATTGCAGGTGTCCATTTCAACACATCCCAGGTTAAGGAAGGGATGGACCTTTCAGTAACCGGCTTGCCGTAAGCTTCAGTCCTGAAGCCGATTTTATCGAAAGGAACGTCGGAAATATACAACCAGGAAGTACCGCCGTATTCCTTCTCACCGTAAACGCGCTTGACGTAGTTGGGGTTTTTGTTGATCCTGTCCCAAGCTTCGGCAAGAAGCTCCTCCCTGTCGCCAAATTTCAAGGTCTGTGTGGGGCAGGAGGTCACGCAGGCGGGTTCCAAACCCTCTTCTTTCATCCGGTCATAGCAAAAACGGCACTTCAGTACGTACGGGAAAGCCTTATCCCACTGGAATGACGGTACGCCGAATGGACAGGCGATCATGCAGTAGCGGCAGCCAACACAATAATCCTGATTTAGTGTAGTTGGCTTGTAAATAACCGCTCCTTCTTTTGTTTTTACGAATGAATGAGTGAAGCATGCTGATTCACAGGCGGGCTCAAGGCAGTGCATGCACTGTTTCTTGACAAAGCGCCATTTTATGTCGTCGCCATCTTCTATCATGTAGTTGTTAACAACCGTCCAGTTATTTGCATCCATTTTACCCGGAGCGTCCCAATTATTCTGAAATCCACCCGGGATGGAAGGCAGGTCGTTCCATGACTTGCACGATACCATGCAGCTCCGGCAGGCAATGCACCTTGTAACATCCACCAATACACCTTTAGACATCATTACACCTCCGATTTCTGCTAGGGATTAGGTGGTTCCCATTCCTACGCTTTCTTAATATTGCAGAGGAAAGCTTTGGATTCGGGAATCTTCGTATTGGGATCACCGACGCATGGAGTGAGGTCATTTGCTGTGGCGCCCGGAACAAGCGATTGATAACCCCAGCACCAGGGAAGGCCGACAATTTCAATTTCCTTCCCGTTGATATTTAGCGGTTTGATGATAGGCAAAACGTTTGCTTTACACTTTATTTCTCCACGGGCTGAACTGACCGCTACAAGATCACCGGCGTTTATCCCCAGCTTTTGCGCCAGGCCCGGTGATATTGTGGCAAACATCTCAGGCATTAACATCGCCAGCGTGGGGCAGTTTCTGGTAACGATGCCGCTCTGGTAGTGCTCGACCAGTCGGTGGGTAGTTGCAACGTATGGAAAGTCCGTACTTCCCACATCCGCGATCTTGGCAAAATCTCCTTTGTATCGGGCGTATAACGGATTGTTTTGCCGCTTGCCCATAATGTTCTTGACCGGGCTTTCCACTGGTTCATAATGTTCCGGTATTGGCCCGTCACTCATGCCGACAGGAGCAAACAAGCGGCTAACGCCCTCGACTGTCATAATATACGGGCTTGCGGCTGATTTTTCAGGTGGAATAAATGTGCCTGTCGCGGCATCTTTAAATCCAAAATCGGGCACGTCGTTGGTAATCCACTTTGTCCCGTCCCACTCAACCAGCGTTCTCTTGGGATCCCACGGCTTGCCGGATGGGTCTGCCGAGCAGCGGTTGTACACGATGCGCCGGTTTAAAGGCCAGGAGAAAGACCACTTTGGAAATAGCCCGAGGTTGCTTTTGTCTTCCCGGCTGCGCCTCTGGCAGGCCGGCACTTTCAGTACCGGATCCTCAAACATATAGCCTGTGTAAATCCAGATGCCGCAGGCGGTTGACCCGTCATCTTTAAGCGCGCCGAAGGAGCTTAAGACCTTTCCGTCGGCAACAGTGAAACCGTTCATTTCGTTTGCTACTTTAATGATGTCAGGTTCATCGTGATGGGGAATGTCATAATCCCAGGTCATGCTGAAGATGGGTTCGGTAAATACACCACCGGACTTGTACTCATTACGGACGGCCTTCATCAGGCGGTCACAAATCCAGAGGTCGCTCTTCGCCTCTACGGGTGGCTCTACAGCTTTCCAGCGCCACTGGATCCAGCGCGAGCTGTTGGCCACTGATCCCTCTTTTTCATAGGAGAAGGCAGCCGGCAGCATAAAGACCTCTGTCTTGATGTCGGCAGGATTTGCGCCCGGGCGCTTCCAAAAAGCCGCTGTTTCTGTTTCGAATAAATCGATGGCTACCATCCAGTCAAGGTTTTCCATGGCTTTTTTGGCAACTATAGCTGAAGGCCCACCCACCGCCGGGTTTTGTCCCCAGGCGAAAAAGCCCTTAACCTTTCCTGCATCCATATCCTGGAATATGGCCATATGGGAATGATCCTTGCCGTCCAGCTTGGGCACCCAGTCATAGCAAAAGTCATTCTCCTGAGTGGCCTTGTCGCCGTACCAAGCTTTCAGCATGCTGACCATGAACTTGGGCCTGTTGGTCCAGTAGCCTGATTTAGGAGTTGTTGCCTGGTAATCTTTTAGTGTGGAATGAGGTGCGGCATTCGGCATGGGCAGGTATCCCGGGAGCAGGTGGTACAGCATGGCCATGTCGGTTGAGCCCTGCACGTTTGACTCGCCGCGCTGGGCGTTTACACCGCCGCCGGCAATGCCGATATTACCCAGCAGCAACTGCAGCATGGCTGTTGCCCGAACGTTTTGACCGCCGTAAGTGTGCTGGGTTATTCCCATCGCGTAAAGCAGATTGCCGGCCTTGCCCGGTTTTCCCGTTGAGCAGTAAAGATCACAGACTTTTTTGTAAAGGTCCTCGGGTGTCCCGGTAATATTACAAACGGTCTTAATGTCGTAGCGGGAAACGTGCTGCTTTAAAATTTGAAATACGCAGTTGGGATCCTGAAGAGTCGGGTCTTTTTTGACAGCGTCCCCGTTCTTCTGGTAAACCCAAGACTTCATGTCATAGCTAAACACGCTGTCTTTTTCGGTCAGGCCGCTGAATTCACCGTCTTTAAAACTGTATTCGGGGCTGACCAGATAAGAGGCGTTGGTGTAATTAACAACATATTCATGGTGATAAAGGTTATTCTGGATGGCATAGTTCATTATCCCGTAAAGGAATGCGATATCAGTGCCTGGACGAAGAGGCGCGTAAATATCGGCATGGGCCGCTGTTTTTGTAAACCTCGGGTCTGTAACAATGAGTTTAGCGCCTCTAGTTGCTTTGGCAATTCCTATAAAGCGCATAGCCTGAGGGTGGTTTTCCGCGGGGTTGGCGCCTATGCAGAAGAACACGTCCGAATTCTTATAATCAGTGAAGCTATTTGTCATGCAGCCTCTACCAAACGATTGGCCAAGACCGGCCACAGTAGAGGAGTGTCAGAGGCGGGCGTGGTGATCAACATTGATAATCCCCAGCGAACGCAGGAACTTATGCATAATATAGTTTTCTTCGTTGTCGATAGATGCGCTGCCCAGGTGTCCTATGGCCTGGGTGCGGTTGACCGTGACGCCGTTTGCGTCTTTTTGTTCAAAATTTTCGTCCCGTGTTTTTTTCACTCTCTTAGCGATTTCGGTAAGAGCCCAGTCCCAGTCCTTCTTTTCCCAATTGCTGCTTCCGGGGGCGCGGTAAAGCACCTCGGTTACCCTCTGTTTGTTGAGTGTCCTTTGGCGGCTCTTAGGATCTACAATCGTATTGGCCTCGCCGAGGGCAATGCCCTTGCAGCACATGGAGCCTTCATTGTTGGGGTTGTCCGGGTCGCCTTCAATATGAATTACCTTTTCTCCTTCGGAATAAACAATTAGTCCACAGCCGCAACCGCAATAGGCGCAAACGGATGCTGTTTCTGTAGCATTCTTAATTTTAAGCGGGCCTAAATCAAAAGTAGGGAGCTTGTCTTCCGCGGTGCTCGCCAGTGCCGGTACAGCGCTGACACCTTGCAGTAAAGCTGTTCCGGCGGTTCCTAGACCAAGGTATTTCAAAAAATCGCGACGACTGATTTTAGGCTTCACAATCTGACCTCCTTTGACTTAAAAGTGCACGTGCTCAGTCATCTCGCAGATCTCCTTTCCACAATGGGAGGCACACCGGTTTCCCTATATACCCTTACGACCCGGAAATCATAGCTCAGCGCTTTAGACCGCCAGGTTCGGAGATATTTAAACGAAATTGTCTATAACCCTACTCACCTTCGCTTTATCAAGAATCAAAAAAAGCGAACTATTCTTTCCTCCTTTCATTAGTAAATAAAAAAATTCTCCAAACCTAAATACTAATAAAGCTGCCCTTTTTTACCGGGCTTGCATTTCTGCCATATCTTCCAACTCTTCGCGCTGTCTTTTGCGGGCTATTCTCCGCTCAACAACACGCACAATTGACGCGCTTATTTCAAACAGCAAGTACATCGGCCCGCTTACCATCAGGCAGGTAATCACATCCGGGGTCGGCGTAATCACGGCAGCCAGGGCGACGATGGCAAGTATCGCATAGCGCCTGTTTTTAGCCAGAAAAGCATATGATACAATCTCAAATTTAGCCAGGAAGTAGCTGACTAAAGGGAACTCAAAGATAATGCCAAACGGCAATAGAAAAGAAAGGGTAAAGGAAATATACTTGTCAATGGTCAGCATGGGATCTAACTGAGGTCCGGCAAACTGCAGTAAAAATGTAACTCCCAAACTGAAAACTCCAAAAAAACCGAATGCTACCCCGCCAACAAAACTCAAGAAAGAAATTATTACAAAAAGAGTGAAGTATATCCTTTCATTTTTTTTCAGCGCAGGTATAATAAAGCTCCATATCTGCCATAAAATAACCGGTAGCGCGGCTAAAAAACCCGCAAAAAATGACACTTTGATCTTAACGAAGATAGCTTCTGTGATGCCGGTGAAATAGGTCTTATGTCCCAATGATGTAATCGGCTGCAGCAACCTGGCCAAGATTTGGTCACTAAAAAAATAAGCAGCCACAGCAAATATTGTAGTACCAACGATTGAGATGATTAAAACACGGCGCAGTTCTTCGAGGTGCTCCATTATGGGCATTTCGTCAGTTTTTTTAGCCATGTCGCTTCCTCTCTGATGTTCACCGGTTGTCTTCAAATAATAGCGCGTATTAACTCTTGGCTGCTTTTAAGACCTGCTGCTCTTCTTGTTTTTCCCTGTTTGGGTTTGTTTCTACTTCTTCCATGATTTCTGCCGATGAGCGACGGAACTCTCTGATAGTCTTGCCTATCGCTTTCCCCAGATCCGGAAGTTTGCCGGGACCAAAAATAATCAGAGCCAGGGCCAGGACCAAAATCAACTCAGGCGCTCCAATATGTGGCATTGATGTTTACACTCCTTTCAATTTTAATATTTATTTACGACACATTTAATATTTATTTACGACACAATTACTCATTTCTCCTGCCTTATAATATTATTTTTCAGGGTCTTTTAGAGGCTGGCAGGCTTGTTCGTTGAAATAACCTTCACGCATGGCCAGAATATCCAGGTGAACCGTGTTTATGTCTTCCCAGAACAAATTGACCGACTTGCCGTCTGTTTTTTCTTGATCAAGGGTCTTAATGTAGCCATGACATTTTCGGCAGTAATAAACCCGGTATTTTTCCATTCCTTCTACGGTAAAAAAATGAGATTCTCCATCCAGGCAGTAGGGGCAGCCAAGTCGATGGAAACGCCATTTAATTTCACATAGCCCACAGTACAACTGCCGTTTACCAGTTCCTTTTTCCAGCAGGGCCAGGGATGGTTTGCCGCCGCAGACGGGGCAGTCCCCCTTTAGCCACATTTCAAGTTCGTAAAGTTTTCCAACTTCCTGGCTGTATCGCAGCATAAAAGGCTTAACCGTATGGTTTATTAAAAACCCAAATGTTTCAGTCGAATAATCCGGTGTCACGTCAGTTATTAAGCTGGTTCCCGGGGTAAATGCCCGTGAAACAAAGAGCATTCTTTCCTCCGGCTCCACCGGAAGGGTGGCCGCTATTTTGTCAATATCCTCGGCTAGTTCAGGGGTGAATTCAATAACGATTTCACATACCTGTTCAAATACATTAAAAAATTCGTCAGAGCTTACCTGTGGAGGACAGAGTTTGACCAGTGGTATCCTTTTTTCGAATCCCAACTTAATAACATCCGCCGCAGGACAGGAGAAAATGACAGCATCATCAGGTACTGTAACCCGGGCAAATTCTTTGTGAAAATCAACGAGGGCCTGCTGGAGTGATTGCTGCACTAACCTTCAACTCGCTTTCTTAGATTAAAAGTTAAAAATAGGTGGTAAAAAGATTTTTATTGCGCAAGCTTGTCTTACTAGTTGATATATGAATGAGTTTGGGATTTTATACGAGTGTAATAAATCCTTACAATGGGCAAAAAGGTGTTCTTGTTTATTACTGTAGAAATGCCTGTTTTTTGTCCTTGTCATGAATAATAACAAGCTAAAAAATAGATGTCAATGTATTTATTTAACCATAAATTTGCCCGACAGGCAGGTATTTGGCATTCGGCAACAAAATATTATTACAAAAAAATAATAAGGTGCGGCTGATGAATATTTCAAGTTTGAACATATCAGAGATAAGAAAGCTAGCCAACGACCCCACAGGCGTGGCTGAAAATTTTATGGCTGCGCTTTCTTCCGACAACAGGTCGGGTGTCCGTGAGATTTACCTGCGCCTGAGGCGCGCGGAAAACGCTAAAGCTGTGGAAATGAGACGCCTTCAAAAGATGTTTCTGTACGAGGAGGATTTGGCAGCAAAAGGTCTCTGCCCGGTGGCGGGAGTGGACGAGGCCGGGCGCGGGCCGCTGGCCGGACCTGTGGCCGCTGCCGCAGTCATTCTTCCCATTGATGTCAGGCTTGTCTACTTGAATGATTCTAAAAAGCTTACTGCAGCAAAGAGGGAAGTACTGGCTGAACAGATTAAGAAAGCAGCTTTGGGCTGGGCTGTCGGCATGTCATCGGTCGATGAGATATTTCGCAATAATATTCACCAGGCAAGCCTGGAGGCTATGCGCAGGGCTATCCGGGCACTTCCGGCCAAACCGGCGTACGTGCTGGTTGACGGGTTTAGAATCAACAGGCTGGACTGCCCGCAGTTGCCTTTGGTCGGTGGAGACGGGATCAGCGCCTCCATTGCCGCGGCCTCTATATTGGCCAAGGTCGCCAGGGACAGTATCATGGACTCATACCACGAGCAATACCCCGAGTATGGTTTTAACCAGCATAAAGGGTACGCTACGCCTGATCACCTCAGCGCCCTTGCCCGCTACGGCCCCAGTCCCATCCACCGGACCGGATACCGGCCTGTGCAGGAATGTCTGTTCCCATGACGGTGCCGCGTAAGGAACTGGGGCGAAAAGGTGAAGAGGTCGCGGCTCGCTATTTGCAAAAAAACGGGTTTCGCATTCTATGCCGCAATTACAATTGCCGGCTTGGCGAAATTGATCTGGTGGCGGTCCATAAGAATGTGCTGGTTTTTGTGGAGGTGCGTTCCAAAAGCAGTGATGTTTTCGGACTGCCACAAGAAAGCATTACCAGGCGCAAGCAGGATAAACTCAGGCAGTTGGCCCTGTTGTACCTGAAGGCGGAAGGAAAAAGCGGCAGCAGCTGCCGCTTTGATGTTATCGCAGTTCTATTTGATAAAGAGGGAGAGGTTAAAAGGCTGGAACATATTATTGATGCTTTTTAATTATGTGCATCTTATAATTTTATCACCGCTACAAATGCACCGGCCGGCGGCAGAGTAGGTTTTTTGCAAAAAACAGCTCAACCAGTTCCGGATCAAACTGGGCGCCTTTTCCTTCCCGGATCCTTTTAATTGCCTCCCTGTGGGAAAAGCCTTTTCTAAATGGCCGCCAGGAAGTCATAGCCTCATAAGCGTCTGTAATGGCTATGATTCTTGAGTAAAGAGGTATTTCCGCTCCGGCAATTCCACTGGGATAACCCCTGCCGTTATAAAATTCATGGTGGTGCAGTATAACCGAGGCAATATCCCGCATTGTTTCATATGGCCTGAGCAATTCCTCCCCGTAAACCGGGTGCTTCTTTACTTCCTCCCACTCACTTTTTTCCAATATAATTGGCTTGTAAAGTATTTCAGTAGGAACAGCCACTTTCCCGATATCATGAAGGAGGGCGGACAAAAACAAAGTGTCGTTTGCAGTTTTAGAGAAACCTAGTTCCGCAGTAAATAGAAGCGAATAGTTGGCAACGTTCAGCGAATGTTCGCCAATCAAAGGGTCCAGTGCCGCAAGAACCGCCTGGACAGAGATGCATATTTTTTGATAATCACCCTGAACAGCAAACTTTTTAAATATTTTAGTCAGGTGATCGGTCTGTTCCATATTCTCACCAGGATTTAAGTCGTACTAAAAACTTAATTCTACATTATGGCAAAAATACCTTTTTTGGATAACCGCAAAGCACGGTAGCACGGGGTCGGTTCTCATTGCCAAAGCCCAGCAAAGGGTATAGCAACGGGGCTGGCAGACGGGGTTTTTCTTAAGAATTATTTGGTTAATGTATAACAGGGTTATAATGCGTTATGGATTTAAGGTGTTCTAGAGAGTAAATGGAAAGATATGAATATTGGGCGTTTTTGAGGTAAATTCAGAGAATGTTAGATGTTAAATCTTGAGAAAGCAGGAGGGGAAGCGACAGGATCGTCACTGTGCTTCCCCCCTGAGATAATTTACCGGATATTCCAGTTGGCGCCGTTATTGTTGTCCCAGTTATACAGAGGATCCCTGAAACAGAAATGCAGCGGTTCAAAGTCCATATTAATTGTTTTTTGAAACGTTCCCTTCGTGCGTTCCATTTCAATAGAATCTATGTGGTGCCAGTGCTTTTCGTCACCATAGCCATAGTGCAAAAACACTTGTTCCGCACCGGCTTTCGCAAGCAGGCCGCTGTAGCTTATAGTCGTTTTCCCGCCTTTAACGTCTTTTACTCTTACACCCCTGTGAACATCATAAAAGCCAAACGGCAACAAGCTCGCCTCCTCATGCTAAAGATTTTATTTGGCTGTCTTTCTATAATGCCCTTGTAGGCGGACATTTTATGTGTTAGAAAGTTTCAAAAAGGACTTAGCAAGGCCATGTAGAAATTTTGAA
Organism: Pelotomaculum sp. UBA3103; assembly: GCA_002365855.1. Classification (GTDB taxonomy): domain Bacteria; phylum Bacillota; class Desulfotomaculia; order Desulfotomaculales; family Pelotomaculaceae; genus UBA3103. The sequence continues at coordinate 61,797 of DFAP01000088.1, forward strand.
ACAGATACAAAAGGTAATAGGAGGCCGATAGAGTGGAGTACCTGTTAAAAGTCAAATATGCGGGGTTTTGGATACGGTTTGCAGCTAATATTTTGGACAGTTTTATTCTTGGGATACCTATAGCTATATATCTTTGATGATATTTGGTGTTGACGGGAGCTAAAGAACATTCCACCGGCAGAGCAGACAGGCAAGGCATGAACTAATCCCACTTACGTCCATTGCGTTCCACTTGCTGCCTCGTGTTATCTATAAGTGGCCGAGCTGGTAGACTCCTGTTCCTGCCGTGGCGGCGAAAGGTTAGCGTCGGGGCTCACAGTGGCATGTTCCTGTTCCTGCTGAGACGGTGCAAGGTTAACGTTGGGGTTCACAGTGGCATGCTCCTGTTCCTGCCGAGACGGTGCTAGGTTAACGTCGGGGCTTATAGTGGTAGTAATATCCGGCGTTATGACCAGGGCAACAATAAACATAATCAGGCCCAATCCAGTGCCAATGAACCAGATTCTGCCGGCCGGGTTTTTCTTTATGGCCAGTATCACTGCTATTACCAGTGTAACCGGCATTATTAATAGTGACAATAAACCAAGAATATTCCCCATCATCGTGCTACTACCTCATAAAATATTTGCTAAAAGTTAACTATTCTTTGCTAACACTTTCAGATGAGCCAGTACTAATTCATTACATAACATATAGCCTGTCCAGGGAGCGGTACTGGACGGCCTCGGCCACGTGAAAATCCTCAATGATATCACTACAGTCCAGGTCGGCAATGGTGCGTGAGACCTTCAAGATGCGATCATAAGAGCGTGCGCTTAATGAAAGCCGCAGGAAAGCTTCTTTAATAAGTTCCCTGGCCGCTTTGGACAGCTTACAGTACCGGCGCACTTCTTTTGACCCCATCCGGGCGTTGCAGGACGGTGCTGAGCTGTTATTGCCCGCCTCGGCGCCGAACCTGGCAATCTGCCGCGCCCTGGCCGCCTCCACCCTTTCTTTGATCGATGCCGAACTCTCGGGCTTTTCTCCCGAGGAAATGTCTTCGTAAGGAAGCCGGGGCACCTCGATGCAGATATCAATCCGGTCCAGCAGGGGGCCGGAGAGGCGGGAAAAGTAACGCTGCACCTGGTGGGGAGTGCAGGTGCACTCGCGTGCAGAGTCGCCGTGATATCCGCAACTGCAGGGATTAAGCGCACCCACCAGCATCAGTCTGGCAGGATATGTCAAAGAAGCACTGGCTCTCGATATGGTCACAGTACCATCTTCGAGTGGCTGCCGGAGAGCTTCCAGGGCATCTTTTTGAAATTCAGGCATCTCGTCTAAAAATAATACCCCATAATGGGCAAGGCTGATCTCCCCGGGCCGGGGTGTCCTGCCGCCGCCGACCAGCCCGACGGTAGAAGCGGTATGGTGAGGAGTTCGGAACGGCCTGCGCACGACAAGGGGCATTCCTGGCTTCAGCAGTCCGGCCAGGCTGTATATTTTCGTTACTTCAATGGATTCCTGAAAGGTCAGGTCCGGCAGTATGCCGGGCAGTCTGCGGGCGAGCATCGTTTTGCCCGAACCGGGACTTCCTACCATCAAAAGGTTGTGACCGCCTGCGGCAGCTACTTCCATCGAACGTTTCGCTGCCTGCTGGCCCTTGACGTCAGCAAAGTCCAAATCATAATTATCTCTATTCAGGAGTTCATTCAGATCCGGCTTGTATGGAGGGATGTCTCTTTCGCCCCGCAGAAACTCAGCGAGCTCGGCAAGACTCGAGGCGGGATAAACATTTACCCCTTCCACCAAAGCGGCTTCCCCAGCATTTTCAGAAGGGACCACCACTTCACAAAGAGATGAATCCCTAACAGCCAGGACATTGGGCAGGGCGCCTGCGATGCTTCTCAAGGCGCCGTTTAAGGAAAGCTCACCCAGATAAACAAACATGCCGCTGCGCTCAGGAAGCAGTTGCTCAGTAGCGGTTAAAATGCCTATGGCTATGGGGAGGTCGTAAATTGGGCCTTCCTTTTTCAGATCCGCAGGGGCAAGGTTCACGGTGATTCTTCTAACCGGAAACTCCAATCCCGAATTTTTTATAGCTGCCCGGACACGATCCTTGGCCTCGCGAACCGAGGTGTCCGGCAATCCAACGATGTCAAAGCTGGGTAGGCCTTTAGACACGTCTACCTCAACTTCTACGATTTGGCCATCCAGACCTTGCAGAACAGTACTTTTTACTATGGCGATCATTTTGGCTCCCGACTTTCAAACATTTTTTACCATTATTCAACAAAAAAGTATTCCAGTCCTTTTTTTGTTAAGGTAAAAATTTGTTCGATTTAGATTTAATTATAATAATCATAGAAAATATAGGTGAGAAGTGACCTGTCCCCAGGTACTGTAACAAGACATGTGAACGACGATACCCAAATCGACGCCAAGTTATCGCCGACTCAGTTAGACGTTCATTTTGGTTGCTCCTGAAGTGTCAATATATCTCATCGGATAACAAACCCCGGGACATGAGTTCGCAAGGTTTTTGTTTTTATGCTTAGACACAAAAAGTTCATTGAATTTACACAGTTTTGTAAAAATGAATTGTTATAATATAAATATCGGTGCACCGTGTTTATAAAAATTGGGAAGAAAAGGAGGTTTTTCTTTGAAGTCTAAAAAATGGCGTATAGGAGCTGTGCTTTTAGCTGTGGTTATTCTTACCGGGGCTATAGCTGGTGCTGCTAATGCAAATCTGGACTCCGAGGCTGACAAATCGATGAGCACCTTGTACAACAGCTTTGTTTCCAAACTCGCAACTAATCTTGGTATTGATCAAGATACGGTTGAGTCGGCATTGGATACAACCAAAAATCAAATAATTGAAGAAGCTGTTGAGCAAGGTAAACTAACTCAGGAACAGGCTGATAAGATCGCATCAGGTAAAGGTATGGATTTTGGCTTTGGCTTCCGTGTTAAAGGGCACAATTTTGATGGGCAAGAAAAAGCTCAAAAATTCAACGGACAAGGTTTGAAATTTGACGGCATTGCCAGTATCCTAGGTATCACAGATGACCAGCTTAAAGCTGAAATGGAATCAGGCAAAAAAATTCAGGACATTATTACTGAGCACGGCTTGACTATGGATCAGATCCACGAAAAAATGCTGGAGCTAAAGAAAGAAGAAATCTCCAAGGCAGTTGAAGATGGCAAAATAACCCAGGAGCAAGCAGACAAATTCCTTAAGATGCCGGGAAAACGGCTGCTAGAGCCTGCATCACCTAACTAGTTACCCGGATTTTCTTTTCATGCCCTGCTCTCCGGAGTGGGGTTTTTTATTCGTGTCTACTTAGAGGGTATCACTTCAGACGTTCCGGGGGGTTTGTTATTTAAAAAACCTTAACCAATGTTGATGGTATCTTCAAGCTTGTTTCAATACTAATAACCGAGGTGTTACGACATGTTCTTAAATGTGCTTGTGCTTATGATCCTAGTTCTTACGTTAATTGGTATTATCGGCTTAGTAATTTAATCAATATGATCGTGTTCTTTATAGCACCTTTCACAGGGTATGACACCTCTTACTCCACCCTTGGGCTCAGGGGTGTCTCCCTTTCTGCGGGGTATCAAATGAAAATGGGCGTGCATGACGCTTTGGCCGGCTATCACGCCACAGTTTATTCCCACGTTAAAGCCAAGAACAGTGGAATCTTCTCTTAATATTTTATTTCTGAGATATAATATAAGGTCTTCAGCGTCTCGCCTTTCTTCCGGGGTCATGGTGAAATAATCGAGAGTATGCCTCCTGGGAATAATTAGCATGTGCAGTGGAGTTACCGGATATTTGTCTTCAAGGGCAAAGACAGTTTCGTTTTCGGCTACAACTGTTTCAGTCCTCTCAGGGTTGCAAAACGGGCATATTGAATCTTTCCTGGATTCAACATGTTTAACTTGTTCATTGCAGGTCATGGAAGGAGCTCCTCTTTGCGCAAAGTCTATTTTTTTAATACAGACCCGGTATTTTCCTTTGCTTTTTCTAGTCTGTCCAGGCTGACTATAATACTTTTAATCATCTCGTCACTGTAGTATTCGGTGAGCCAATTTCTGACATCACTTACATCAATACTCAAATGATGAGCTAAGTTTTTTATGAGTTCCTTTTCAGCACAGATACGGTCTATATAGCTTTGTCTTATTTGGATGACCTTTTCGTTTTTAGTCATGTTAAACAACCCTCCACTGACTGATAATGCTGCAGGTTATTTAGCAGTATTCCACAAAAAATCTTCTCAATCCTTTTTGTAAAATTATTTACGGTTTAATCATAGTCGTTACAGATAAATAAATACAGGATATAATTGGAATGATATAGAAATTATTTCTGTATATAAACATGAAACAAATCCATAGACAGGCTTTTTCATATATTTAGTACATATAATCAGTACATGCAGAGGGGGGAGCGAAGAATCAGTGGGACATATTGCTAACGCAAAGGAAGAGGTCTACAGGGCGCTTGCCGAACGCCTCAGTAAAAACCCCGTGGGGGTGTCTGTAAATGATACTCTGATGAATATCCTGCACCGGCTTTACACGGAGAGTGAGGCTCAGGTGGCAGGGAATTTTCCGATGACGCCGGTGACGCTGGAAAGGATTGCCACTATTACAGGGATTAAGGAGAATAAGTTAAAAGAAATACTTGACAGCATGGCCGGAAAAGGGCTGGTTCTGGACATTCCGCGCCGTAATACTGTTTATTACATGCTGGCGCCTATGGTGGTTGGTTTTTTTGAGTATACCTTCATGAGAACAAGAGAGGAAGTTAACATGAAGGAATTGGCGGAACTTTTTGAAGCTTATTTCCAGGATCCTGGCGCAATGGCAGAACTTTCCGGTGGAGACACCAAGATATTTAGAACGCTGGTATATGAAAATCTCATATCCGCAGCTGTTGAAACAGAAGTGCTGAGTTACGAGAGAGCTTCGGAGCTGATCCGCCATTCTGGTGGCGGCGCTCTGTCCATGTGTTCCTGCCGTCACAAAGCCTCTCACATGGGCAAGGCCTGTAATGCGCCGCTTGATGTCTGCACATCCCTGGGGAAAACTGCATCGGAGTGGCTGGTGCGCCGGGGCCTTGGCAGGCACGCCACCGTGGATGAGTTGCTGCGGGTGCTGGACCAGACAGAGAGGATTGGTTTGGTGCACCTGTGTGACAACGTTTTTAACAAGCCAGCCTATATTTGTCACTGCTGCGGCTGCTGCTGCACTTTACTGCGGGCTACCAGAGAGTCAGGAAAGAAAATGGCGCACCCGAGCAATTTTATGCCGGAACTGGACATTAAGCGCTGCATTAATTGCGGCGCCTGCGTGGACAGCTGTCATGTGCGGGCTATTACCATGCGCGACGCGGGGAACGGTGAGGAGCGGCCTGCTGTTGACAGGGAACTCTGCCTCGGCTGCGGCGTATGCGTTCCGGCCTGCCCAAACGGATCCTTGACCATGACCCGACGTCCGGTTCTTTATGTTCCCCCGAAAAGTGGCATGGAGAAAATCGCGCTAATAGCCAGGGAAAAAGGCCGGTTTGATATGTAATGGGCAGCTGCAGTAAACCTCTTGTCTGCGGATTTGTATCTTTGACCCTTGATGGTGACAGCCCGGCATGTGACTACTTTGAGTCAAAAGAAAAAGGTTTAGCTTTAGTATGCTCAAGCTGCTCATTTTGGATTGAATGAGTTTTTACAAAATGGCGTGTTTCCGATGATTTGACTCCCATTGCATAATAAATAGATATAACCCGGCATGGCCGGGTTATTGCCGCTCAATTACTGCGGCCGTACAAGGGTGTTGCTACCCTATTACAAGTATATGCTGCGACACAGTGTTTGTTTAAACAATGTTTATAAACCAGAAAAAACGGTATAATAAGGGTATAATATAATTTATCAAAGTATTCGCATCTTTTAAGAAGAAAGTTATTTTAAAGACATTTAGCTATATTCATTATTCTATGTCAAAATATGGTGTTTGAAAGGGCGGTGTTTATATTGAATCAAGAGGACAAAGGCGGTGGAACCACTCCAAGAGCTTTTGCCAGGAGAGTCAGGAATGCCTTGGAAGAGGCTATGGCGGAGGATCCGGCGAAGGGCGCCAGGGATGCTTTTCAGGGTCAGTTAGATATGTATGCAGGGGATGAACTGCAGGAGACGGACAGTAAGCCCTGGTGGAAAAAGCTATTTGGGCTAAAGTGAGCTATTATACACTCTTTCCCTGGGTTTAACATGTTAGTCTAGATGCGTATATTGTTTAGCAGCGATCTGGAAGGCGGAAAGTGAGGACTGTGGTTTGATCACAGGTCCTTTTTTATTTTATTATTTTCGCGGCTTGAAGGCCGGCTGGGCAACCAGGCGCTCTCTAATATATCCGTTATATCCGTACAAAAGCCCTCCCATCATTAACAACCCGGCATAGCCTACCGCAGGGTAAAGGTAACGAACCAGGTTGGAAAATCCGAATTGACTTGCTGTGAATTTTGCTATTATACAAGTTAGCCAGGATTTACGATGAGTGCAATCTCTTCTGCGTCATTACCTTTCTGATTTGGGCCATCAGGCGCATATCCCGGTCAGCCGCAAGACGCGCAATAGCTGGATGCTTGTATGGACTTGAACCGGGTCTCTCCTCAGGCTGTGCCAGAGTTCCCGTTACCTTTTGGATGCAGGTGTGATCATCAGCATCAGGAGGGTAGATCCGATCGAACTTTTGAACGAGCTCTACGATTTTTAGGTTTAAAAACCGGGCGTAAGAAACCAGGAAATACCTTGCGTATACCCGGTCGGGAAGCACTTGAAATTGTTCGTTTTCCAGTGCAGCTATGTATTTGCGGCGTATTTTAGTTAAGGATTCTGCCTCCTCCAATGTGATCTGCCGCTCTTTACGTACCTGGCGCAACTTCTCACCTATTGCCATCTCCCCACCTCCGCGGCGAGTTTATATATACATTTTACTACGAAAATGAATAAATTCCCTTATCTAACATTGTTGTTATTTGTCGTGTAAATAGTAATTGGGGAATTTTTTATAATCCCGCCTTCTTCTATGTTAGAGGCCCATGATGCCGTTAGTATAAAAACCCTTGTCATAAACCTCCCCGGTTTCAATGCATTCTGAGGTCTCCTTATTTATATCTTTTTTTATAACGGTATGGCTCTCTTTTCTATAGGATTTATTTGAGGAATAGTTTTGCGCATTGATGCCAGGCGCCATATCATTTGGCATTTTTTATGGGCCTCCTTTATTTATAGGTGCTGTAATGTTCACTTGTTCCGTATCCGCCTGCTTCTGATATATAGAAGCAAAATAGATGCAATCACTGCTAGGATGACAGTTATGACAACCATGCCGATACTTTGGTCCAGAACCGGGTTGCTGCGCCAGTCGAGGAAAAAGGGTAAAGCCAGGTACACTGATACTAACCTCCGTTATTGGCCAAGGTAATTGTTGAGAAAAGGGCTTATTATCAAGTCGCAATTGTAATATATTTTTCACCGGAAAGAGCCGCCTTATTCTAAATCCGCTGACTTAATATAAAAACATCCTCTTATCAGAAGGATGTTATTTAAACATGCTTTTATTCGATATATATATTACTTTTGACCGAGCAGTTCCAACAAGTTTAGGGCAAGCACCTTCTTCAGGGAATGTCCGGTAAAAATTTGCTCCACTTTATAGCGTTCATAGTGAGGGTCGCCGAATGGAAAATCGCTGCCGAACAGGATCCTGCCGGCTCCATAGTTTGAGGCAAAATCCTCTATCTCGTACGAACTTGCCAGCGCCGTGTCGACATACACGGTGCTGCGCTCAAAAAGACCGGACCTTTTCAACTGCTCATAGCCGCCGTTAAGGCCCCCAAAATGCGGTATGATAATGGGTGTCCGGCCGTCTATTCGGTCGGCCAGCTTAATCGTATGGTGGAACTCCTCTTCAATGATTACAGGCAGACGGGCGTTGCACATATGGGAAATAAACCTGTTACATTCCTCAGTGTCATATTTGTATTCCGGCTCATAAGGATGACGGTGCCATTTTATCCCGGTAAATACATCACCCGGCAGCGCAAAATCATTCCAGACGAACCAGTAAACAAAGATTTGCTTTGAGACTAACTTTTCCAGGTAGGAATGAACCCTTTCGCGGGAGTCCTGGTACCTTTTACTGTCAACAAACTTTCTATCACAGCGATCATATATTTCTTCCACCGGTGAAAACAATACTCCCCCGTCAATTTGCGCGTTGGTCCAGAGTGGCTGAAGTTCCTCCAGGGGCAGGGTCAGACCGCAGTGGGCGTGTGAATCCAGCGCCAGCATCAATGATCAGCTCCAATCTAAGCCCTTAAAAGGACTGTCTCTTTATTTTACACCATTTTGGTTATAAAAGTTATTCTATAATCTGATTAAAGTCAATCTGCGATAGAATTAACGGTTGGAGGCATCATAAAGTTTAAAGGATTCACAAGCAGGTTCTAGAACTAGAAAACAGGTTGGATATCTACTATTTATTTTTCCGTACCGCAAAGGTTACTGCCCGTGCTTCGCATGCTGAAGGGAAGGTTGAAGACAATGACGTCATATGTATGTATTCAAACTGAAGAGGTCATTGACGTAGCCAGGGGATATTCTCCGGCTGACCTCTTGCTCAAGAACCCTTTCGTCGTGAATGTCTTTTCAGGTGAAGTCGTTCAAACCAGTGTTGCCGTCAAGAATGGAGTGATCGCTGGTTTGGGAGACTACACTCTCGGACGTGAGGTGGTGGACCTCCAAGGCAAATACTTGATCCCCGGCCTGATTGACGGACATATCCATATTGAAAGTTCTATGCTTACTCCCGCCGGTTTTGCTGCTGCCGCAGTTCCGCACGGTACCACGACGGCCATTGCTGACCCGCACGAAATTGTCAATGTTGCCGGATTGAAAGGGTTCCGCTATATGGTGGAGTCTTCACGGGGTCTGCCAATGGATATATTGTACATGGTTCCGTCCTGCGTGCCGGCCACCCGGATGGAAACGTCCGGTGCGGTAATCGGGCCCGGGGAAGCTCTTGAGGCCTTTGAGATTTATCCGGAGTCTCCAGGGCTTGCGGAAATGATGAATTTCCCGGGAGTATGTCTCAAGCTGCATGACATCTTGCGGAAGCTTAAGGCGGCAGCAGCCAGTGGCCGCGTGGTTGACGGCCACGCCCCGATGCTGAGCGGCATGGACCTCAACGCATACATCAGCGCAGGCATTAAAACCGACCACGAGTGTACTACCCCGGATGAGGCCAGGGAAAAACTCCGGTTGGGAATGAAAATAATAATCAGAGAAGGCTCTGCTGCGAAAAACTTAAAGGCTCTCGTAACTGCTGTAAATGAGAGGACTTACCCCAATTTCTTTTTTGGCTGCGATGACCGGCACCCGGGGGATTTGATTGTTGAGGGCGGGATTGACCATATCCTGCGCAGAGCAGTTAAAGAGGGGCTTGACCCGGTAACGGCGGTGCGTATGGCTACCATTAACCCCGCTTTACACTACAATTTGCGCGGCATAGGAGGCATCGCCCCCGGTTTTCGGGCTGACCTGGTAGTAGTGGAAGATCTCACCAACTTCCAGGTGCGCCTGGTGTATAAATCAGGAAAGCTGGCAGCGTGTGATGGTATAATTACTTGCGAACTACCTGCGTCTGCTCGTGAGGAGGTTTTAAATACCGTTCATCTCCCTGAACTAAAAGGGAGGCTGAAACTAAAGGTTCCCGCAGTAGCCTCAAAAGTTAGGGTTATTGAAGTTTTCCCCGATCAGATTCTGACTAGATGCAATGTTCTAAAGGTTGACGAGATTGAGTCTATGAGCGGCATTGCCAGGGTTGCGGTGGTTGAACGTCACGGTAAGAATGGAAATGTGGCCCTGGGGCTGGTGACGGGATTTGGTCCTATAAAAGGAACACTGGTCTCAACGGTGGCACACGACAGCCACAACCTGATTATAGTGGGCGCCAACGAGCATGACATGGAACTAGCGGCTCAAACAGCAGCATCGATGGGCGGCGGCCTGGCCGTAATCTCGAACGGGGAGGTATTAGCCTCGATGGCCTTGCCTGTGGCAGGGCTGATGTCCTTCGAGGATGCTGAAACCGTGGCCAGGCAGCACGAGAAACTAAATCACGCAGCCATAAAAATCGGGTGTACTCTACCGGCGCCGTTTATGACCATGTCCTTTCTCTCGCTGCCGGTTATTCCCGAATTAAGAATTACGGATATGGGGTTGGTGGATGCACAGGAATTCAAGCTTTTTGATTTATGGATGAGTGATTGATTAAGTTTTTCGCAAAGGAACAGCCTGGAGTTGATTATTTATTTTAAAAGGGGAGTCTGCTTGATTATATACATACTTGCCATTAATCTAATAGGATTTGCTGCTATGTGGTATGACAAACTGCTTGCCCGCGCCGGGAAACACAGGATTCCCGAAAGCAGGCTTTTGCTTTTTGCCGCCGCCGGTGGTGGTCTGGGAGTTTTTATTGGGATGCAGGTGTTCAATCACAAGACAAAGAATTTGAAATTCACGCTGGGTGTTCCCGCCATTATTATTGGCCAGATTCTTCTGTTTCGAAATCTCAGGTAATTAATCGGGCTCATACCCCCTGAAAGGCGCACCTCCTGTCGTATTTAACAGCAAAGGCACGGTCGTTGCCCGGCCCCTGCTTTTTTACGAGGAAAGAGGTGGTTTGCCGGTCAGAGGAGGGAGTAAAAACTTGCTTCCTTTACAGATTGTAGAAGAAAAAATATATAAAATCAAACTTGGCGATTGTTCAACCAGGGAGGATTTTATTGATGACTGCAAGCCTTTTGTTTTCAAGGTGGCTTGCACGTTTTCCAGGCGGCTTTTAGAGTGGGGCAGGGACGATGAGCTGTCTATAGCCTTAATTGCTTTTAATGAGGCAATTGATCGCTTCCGCCAGGATTCAGGAGTTCCCTTTCTCGCCTTTGCCAGAATAGTCATGGTCAGCAGGCTTACTGACTACCAGCGGCATGAAAAAAAGAACGCTTTGGCCATGGTGCCGCTGCCCGGTTCAGGTGATGGCCCGAATGATATTGAGCTGCACAAGGCCTGGGAGGTTTACTGGAAAGAGGCTGCCGAGAGGGATAGGGAAGAGGAAATACTCGAGTTTGAAAAGTTAATAAAAAAGTACGGGGTGTCTTTTGAGGAACTTGTCCTTTGTTCACCCCGGCACCGTGATACCCGGCAGGCTCTCATGCTTGCGGCTCATGAGCTGGCAAAAAATCAACACCTTGTGGATGAGTTTCATAAGAAAAAAAAGCTGCCTCTGGCAGAGCTGGAAAAGAACACTGGTGTAGGCCGCAAAACCCTGGAAAGAGGACGCAAGTACATAATTGCCATAGCGTTGTTAATCATCAGGCAGGAAGACTTTTTATACCTGTTTTCATATTTAAAACTGCCGTCATGTTAGGGGAGGGTTGATATGGAAGAGCAAGGAATGGTTGTTAAAATTAAAAAAAATTCCTGTATAGCTTTCACTTCCGATGGGGAATACCTGGAAGTTGCACTGCCCAAAGACAGGTCAGTCAGGTTGGGCCAGGAAATACCCATGGTAAAAATAAGACGTTTTTCCTTCCTGAAGCAGTTTATGGCGGCTGCTTCCTTATTAGTATTTATTCTGGCGGGCCAGCTCTACCTGGGGCAGGCGAACGCATCTGTCGCCTACCTGACCATTGACATCAATCCCAGCATCGAGGTCGCGTTTTCGGCCAAAAAGAAAGTAGTGTCTTGCAAAGGCTTGAATTATGACGGTGAAGTTATACTCTCAAAGGTCAGGCTCAAGGGACTTGACCTGTACGAGGCGGTGGATGTGATTTTGAAACAGGCCATTGCCGACCGCTATTTAACGGATTCAGGCGACAATGTCATTTTAACCACCCTTACAGTCAACGAGGAAAATATTCCTTTGGTCGAATTGCAATCTGTTTACGAAGTTATTAAGAATCAAATAGAAACAGGAGGGTTGGACGTCGAGGTAATCATTGAGCCGGTAAAGCCGGAGATGCGGCATCAGGCTGAAAATTCCGGACTTTCAACCGGACGTTATTTCCTCCTCCAGAAGTCTGATGAAAAAGGTGTGCCTGTGAGCGCCAGTGAAATCAGCAGCATGAGCCTGGGTAAGCTTGAAAAAGAAAAGGGTATGACTTTTGTTCAGATGTTAAAAGAAAAAGAACACCATGATGACCAAGTTCAAAAAACAG
>DFAP01000088.1:74402-86106 GCA_002365855.1 Pelotomaculum sp. UBA3103
TGACCAAGTTCAAAAGACAGAAAAGGTAAGTAAAATGAATGAAAATAAGGGTGTTAAAAAGGGCATCTACGTAGAACGTAAAAACGAAAATTCAGAAAAGGCCCAAAGCCAAGGGGCGGCTGATAAAGATAACCCTGGCAGCAAGGACCAAAACAGGGATGAATCAAAAAGCGAGGGCAGGCAAAACAAAAGCTAACATGACAGGTAAAATCCAATCCACCCGATCTAGACTTGAACCCTAAGGGCGCCGTTCGGCGCCCTTCTTATATTGCAAAGCGCATAATTAGAATTTACTTCAAGCAGCTCATTGCCTGCATAAATACAGCAGTTACCGCCGCCGCCATCACAGGGCCGCAGGGCATGCCTCTAAAAAGAAGTATCCCCACCACAGTTCCCGCAGTTAAGCCGAAGACGATCTCCGGATTGGCGTTCATCAGGTTAAGGCCGTCCCCATTGAGTTTTGTGGCCAGTGCCCCCGCCGTAAAGGCCAAAACTCCTTTTAAAGATGCTACGGAGTAAAGGTCCTTTCGGGTGAGTTTTTCAGTAGCTACAGGTGTCAGAATATACAGCATCAATAGGACAAGTCCTATTTCCAGACTGCGGCTCTCAAGTATAGGCAGGATGATGTGGTCGAGGTTGAAATATCTGATGCTCAACAGAATACATGTGGAGGTAACGACAAGGTTAGAGCGTCCGAACAGGCCCAAAAAGAGCAGTGAGATTAAAACTATCTCTGATGTACTAATACTAATTATCGGGTTATTCACCTGGGATCATCTCCATTAATACCGGTGGCACCCATTAAGACAATACTAGGAGGGGTGCAATCGTGAGCAACTGCAGACTTTTAAGCCAGTATGCTTAATGATTTACTTGTTACTATTTTATTGATAAGATATGCCTGAAGGACCAAAATATCACAGCGCAGGACAAAGGTTTTTGCCGGCCGGCTTCAAAATTTAGTCAGAACCGGAAGGTTTTTTATTGACTGAACGTGAATATCTGTTTCAAAAAATTGATATGGAGGGGAAAAAATGGCCAAGAAATTAGAAGTAGGCATCGAGGGTGAGGCCAGGGATGCCGTAACTAACCAAAACACTGCCGTGGCTTACGGCAACACCGTGGTAAACGTTTATGCATCACCGGCCATGATTGGCCTGATGGAAAAAGCAGCACTGTCATCTGTGCTGCCCTGTTTGGAAGAAGGTATAACCACGGTAGGCACGAGGTTTGAAGTAAAACACCTGGCCGCAACCCCTGTGGGCATGAACGTTGTTGCCCGCTCTTGCCTGTCTGAAGTTGATGGTAAAAGGCTGCTTTTCGAGGTGCAGGCCTGGGATGATAAGGAATTAATCGGGACTGGCGTCCACGAGCGCTTCATCGTTAAGCTTGAAAGTTTTCTGAAGAGGACAGCTAGTAAAGTGCAGAACAGCTAAAAAAGCAGGCAAGATTTATCATCCCTCTGCTATAATAGATAAAGAGGATAATTCCGGTTTGGGAGCTATGCCATGACCATCAAGCTGTTCATTAAGACAGAAACCAAAAAAGGCTTAAATAAAGAAATCGTAAAAATTACCTGGGGAGCCATGAACAACGCCGGCAGAATTTTTTATTCCCACACTGAATTAATGGACGTAGAGGACTTTGGTAAATTTAAGGAGTTGTTTGTTTCGGTTGGACTGGATGACGAAAAAAGGGTGGATACAGGCCGCGCTATATTTTGAATCTAACGGGAGCGGAAATGCAGTATAGGGTTTAAACTGGCGTGACGGGGAGGGCTACATATGCGCCTGTTATATCTCAGTGACACCCACATTCAGAGAGGAAGGCCTGCCCGGCGCAAGGATGATTTTTTTAAAGCGCTTTTAAAAAAGTTCACAGAGGTAGTCAGCCTTTGCCGGAAGCTTGAAGTTGATTATGTCATCCACGGGGGAGATCTTTTCGATCAGCCAAAGCCCGACCAGGGTTCAATAGACCTGTTCTGCCGCTTTTTGAGGGAACTGGATCTGCCGGTATATTGTGTTGCAGGTAATCACGACCTGATCGAACAACAGTTGGAGAGCCTTGAAAATACCGCCCTGGGCTATCTGTCCAGAAATCACCTGGTGAAACTAATTCAGCCCGGAGAAAGAATATACCTGAACATTAATGGCTGCGTTATCCAGCTCAGCGGCCAGCATTTCTACCGGGGTATTGACCGCCTTAAGAATAGTGACAGCTATATTGTGAAAAAAAGCACTGTGACGTAGCCATTCACGTTGTCCATGGTATGCTGCTGCCTAAGCCCTTTTCCGACAAGGTCCCCTGTACCCGAATATCCGAGGTGGTCGGCACCGAGGCGGATTATACCCTCGGGGCACACGCTCACCTGGGGTACCATGAATTTACCTGCGGCAAGTATTTCCTGAATCCCGGCGCTTTTGCACGGCTGACAAATTTACAAAAGGAAATAGTGAGGGTTCCAAAGGTGCTTTTTATGGACTTCTCGGGAGAGTCCAGGTACAGTTTCATTCCTTTGACAACTGCGCGCCCGGGTCTTGAAGTGATGGACATCATAGAAACCGGGCTTAACTGCTAAACAAAGATATAATTAATAAATCCTCCGCAGTGGAGGATTTATTTTTTCGCGTTATTTAAATAAACCGTTCACCTTTTTTCACATTGAACTTTTCCACCCACAGTTCCGCTGGTATTTTTTCGCGTCCAACCTGCAGTGTCTTCAGGCGAAGTATCCCCCTGCCGGTGGCTACCAGCGGACCCTGGCCATCAACGGTCTCTAAGATCACTCCTGGCTCTGCTCCTTCTGTATTGGCATTTGCCTCAGGCGGGTGCGATTCCAAAACAACCACTTTATCTCCCCTGAAAGTCGTGCCTGCGCCGGGGATGGGCATACAGCCCCTTACCAGGTTGTAGATATGTTGCGCTGCCTGCCTCCAGTCCACAGCAGCGTCTTTTTCTTTCAGTACGGACTGGTATGAAGCCAGGCGAGGGTCCTGAGGGATACGGGGTGCCCGTCCTTCACGTATCAGCTTCACCGCTTCCGCCACCAGTCTCACACCAAGCGGGTATAGTTTTTTAAAGTAAAGGCTGGCTGTGGTGTCATCCTGCCCGATCGGCACGCTTTCCTGCAAAATGATATCACCGGTATCGACTCCCTCATCGATATAGTGAATGCTAACCCCAGTTTCCTTCTCTCCGCAAATAACAGCCCAGGCTATGGCTGCGCCGCCGCGGTATTTTGGCAGAAGGGAGGGATGGTAATTAATCCCCCCAAGAGAGGCGAGATCAATAATTTCTTTAGGAACGAAGCTCGTGACAAACGCCAGTACCAGAAGGTCAGGCGCTAATTCTTTCACCCAGTTATATACTTCTTCGCCCCGCAGGCGGCGGGTCTGGAGCAGTGGAAGACCTAGCTCTAAAGCCAGCTCTTTGGTGGGGTTCGGTTTTTTTGCTCCGGGAATATCAGGTATGGTGATA
Organism: Pelotomaculum sp. UBA3103; assembly: GCA_002365855.1. Lineage (GTDB taxonomy): Bacteria > Bacillota > Desulfotomaculia > Desulfotomaculales > Pelotomaculaceae > UBA3103. The sequence continues at coordinate 77,880 of DFAP01000088.1, forward strand.
ACACCAGCTACCTTTTCGCCCTGTTCTATAAGAGCCTGCAGGCAATCCCTGCCAAAAGGGGCTTGTCCGATTACAAGGATCCGCATGGGATCTCCTCCTAAACTCCATTTTTGGCCTTAAATACCTTATATCTTCTGCAAGGCTGCAGCAATATCCTTTAATTTTAGTTCCAAAACGGCCTGAAACGGACCTTTGAACCAACGGGAGGTTTGTTTTATTTGATGATCTGAAGGATTTTACACTTTAGTGAGGGAATTGGTAATTACTACACTAACTTGGGAAGCAGGGGGATGTTCTTTTTGCTTCCTTAAAAGTGATAAATATACTAGTTGTTATTGGGGGGTGCAGCCCTTGACCCTGCGTTTTATAATCGGCCGGGCCGGTACCGGAAAGACCAGCACATGTCTTAATGAAATGCGGGAGGAACTCTTGACGCGTCCATCCGGACCCCCGCTGATCCTTCTGGTGCCGGAACAGGCGACATTTCAAACCGAATACGCCCTGGCCGCCGCCCCCGGCCTTAAAGGTTTTATCCGGGCTCAGGTATTGAGCTTCCGGCGCCTGGCCTACCGGGTGCTGCAGGAGGCAGGAGGGGCAGCAAGGGCTCATATCGGTGAGCTGGGTAAACGTATGCTCCTGCGCAGGTTACTGGAACAGAGCCGGGGAGAACTGAAGGTTTTTCAACGGTCAGCCGGACTTCCTGGCTTTGCCGACACCCTGGCCAGGTCTTTAGCAGAGATCAAAACTTACTGCATAGGTGCAGATGACTTGGCCATGGCTGCAACAGCCCTGCAGGGTCGCGGGGCGAGCCTTTTGGCTGATAAAATTAATGATTTGATTTTAATGTACGATGCCCTGGAAGAAGTGCTGGCTGACCGCTTCACAGACCCGGACGACTACTTGAATCTCCTGGCAGACCGGCTGGAACTGTCTTGCGCGGCCCATGGCGGAGAGGTTTGGGTGGACGGCTTTTCCGGCTTCACACCGCAGGAGTACCGGGTGCTTGCTGCCCTGCTCCGTAACGCCCGGAGGGTAAATATAACCCTCTGCGCCGGCATTAATTTCTTGGGAGGCGCCGTTGACGAGACAGGTCTGTTTTATCCTGTCCGGGAGACATATGACATCCTCTGTGAGATGGCCGCCAGGGAGCGTGTTAACGTGGAGCGGCCATTGTCCCTTGACACCGCAAAACGTTACTTTAGCCGGGATATTGCTCACCTCGAAAAGAGCTTTTTTGTTCACCCGGCGGCTCCTCTTGCCGATTCCGGAGAAGGGGTGGTCCTGGCTGCGGCGGCTAACCAAATGGCTGAAGTTGAGGGGGTGGCCCGGGAGATAACCTCTCTGTGCCGGGACAGGGGCTACCGCTACCGTGACATAATCGTCCTTTTAAGGGACATTGACGCTTACGCCGCTATTATCAGCTGCGTTTTTGCCGATTACGACATACCTGTATTTATTGACCAGAAGAGGCCGGTGCTGCACCATCCGCTTGTTGAAACCGTCCGGGCGGCACTCGAGGTTGTATCCGGGGACTGGTCTTTCGATCCTGTTTTCCGCTTCTTAAAGACCGACCTTTTTCCTCTTGCCAGGGAAGAGGTGGACCTGTTGGAGAACTACGTACTTGCCCATGGTATCAGGGGGAGCAGGTGGACCGACGGCAGGCCGTGGGAATATAGAAGGAGGCTTACCCTGGAGGAAGACCGGGAAATCTCTGAAACTGAAGCGGGATACCTGGAGGAGATAAACTGCATCCGGAGTCAGGCAGTTGCTCCACTTGCAGCTTTTCAGAAATCTGTCCGGCAGGCAGGCTGCGTTCGGGACATTACTCTCGCCCTGTTTGTCCTCCTGGAAGATCTGAAGGTCCAGGAACAACTGGAAAGTTGGAGCGTCAGGGCATTTGAGGAGGGTAAACTGGAGGTCTCCCGGGAGCATGCCCAGGTTTGGGACGGTCTGACAGCCCTGTTTGACCAGGTAGTTGAGGCATTAGGCGACGAGGTCTTAACCGTTCGGGATTTCTCAGCTGTTTTAGACACAGGGTTTGAAAGCATGCGCCTCGGTCAAATTCCACCAGGACTTGATCAGGTCGTGGTGGGATCCCTGGAGCGCTCCCGAAGTCCGGAGGCAAGGGCAGCTTTTATCATGGGTGTGAATGAGGGTATTTTTCCAGCAAGGTTTGTGGAGAAGGGTCTTCTATCGGAGGGTGAAAGGGAAAGGCTGCAGGCGATAGGCCTGAACCTTGCGCCGGGGTCCAGGCGAAAAATATTTGATGAACAGTATCTGGTTTACATAGCTGTTAGCCGTTCGTCGGAGAAGCTTTATTTGAGTTATCCGCTTGCGAATGAAGAAGGCGGGGCCATGATTCCTTCATCAGTAGTAGCCCGGGTTAAGGAACTGCTGCCTGGTATTAGTGAGACGGCCTGGCTGGTGGAACCGGGGGCGGGTGCGGACGACCTCGAGTTTGTCACCCATCCGGGCCGCACGCTCTCTTACCTGGTCGGCCGGATTAGAGAAGCAAAAGCCGGGCGCAGGATCAACCCGCTCTGGTGGCACGTTTATTCCTGGTACGCGGGGAGTGCCCGCCGCAATGAGTGTGCCCTGGCACTATCGGGACTGTTTTCCGACAACCGGGAAAAAAGGCTGCATGCCGGCATAGGCAGGGCACTGTACGGGCGAACCTTAAAAACCAGCGTATCAGGGCTGGAGAAGTTCCGAGCGTGCCCTTTTGCGCATTTTCTGGACAAGGGGCTGAGGCTTAAGGAACGGGCTATTTTTAAGTTGGGTGCGCCTGACCTGGGTCAGTTTTTTCATGCCGCCCTGAAGCTTTTTGGAGAGCGCATCCAGGAACAGGGGTTAGACTGGGGGCAGTTGGACAGAGAGCGGTGCTCGTCAATAGCGGGAGAGGTGGTTGACCTGTTGGTACCGCGGCTTCAGAGCGAGATTCTGTTGAGTACGGCCCGCCGCCGCTACCTGACCGTCAAATTAAAGAAGACTGTGCAGCGGGTTACTCAGGTTCTGTCCGAGCATTCCAGGCGGGGCAGTTTCCGGCCGGTAGGTCTGGAACTGTCTTTTGGACCGGGCGGAGATCTACCGGGGGTAACATTTGTCCTTCCCGACGGCGGGGAGATGGTTCTGACCGGACAGATTGACCGTGTTGACGCAGCCAGGTCCGGCGAAGAGTTCTACCTCAGGATTATTGACTACAAGTCCGGCAAAATGACGATAAAGCTTTCAGATATTTACCATGGTTTGAAACTGCAGCTGTTAACCTACCTGGATGTGGCGCTGCGGCACGCGCGAACTCTGATTGGCTCGGAAGGTCTGCCCGGAGCCGTGCTGTACTTCCGGATGGACGACCCCCTGGTCAGGGCAAATGGCCAAATACCGGAGGGTGAAGAGTTGGAGCAGAAGATCCTGAGGGAGTTTCGCATGACAGGCATGGTTCTGGCCGATCAGTCGGTAGCCAGGTTAATGGACTTCGGCATGGAGGGAGATTCAGATCTGATCCCTGTAATCATCAATAAGGATGGAGACCTGGGCGCCAGGTCAAGCGTCCTGACCCGGGAGCAGTTTGAGCTGCTGAGAGTTTACCTGCGCTACCAGCTTATATCCGCAGGCAGCGATATTGTCGGTGGGGTGGTGGACATATCCCCGTACCGGCGAGGTTCTTTCCGTTCCTGCCAGTACTGTTCTTTCAAGCCGGTATGCAAGTTTGACATTCTGATGGGAGGAAACGTCTACCGGCAGGTCCAGGCAGAAGGCGACAAAGCTGTGTGGAGCAGGCTGACAGTCTGGTCGGGGGGTGAAACAATTGAGTAAAAAGTGGACGAACGAACAGCTCGAGGCGGTTAAAAGCCGATTTGGCAACCTGCTGGTAGCGGCGGCTGCGGGCGCAGGAAAAACCTCTGTTCTCGTAGAGCGGATCATCAGTAGAGTTACCGGCCAGGCGCATCCCGTTGATGTTGATCGCCTGCTGGTTGTTACCTTTACCAATGCCGCTGCGGCCGAGATGAGAGACCGCATCGGACGCGCGCTCAACTCGGAAATCAACCGGCGCCCCGGCTCAGTATACCTGCGCAGGCAGTTGGCCTTACTGAACCATGCCTGTATCTGCACCATGCATTCCTTTTGTCTGGACCTGATGCGGCAGCATTTTTACAGGATTGACCTGGATCCCTCATTTCGCGTGGCTGATGAAACCGAGGCGGCGCTGGTACAGTTGGAGGCGCTGGAAGGACTGCTCGAACAGCGGTATGCTGCTGCCGCCAACCACCCTTTCACCAGCCTGGTCGATTGCTACGGCGGCAAGCGTGACGATACGCTGCTGCAGCAAATGGTCCTTGAGGCCTACCAGTTTGCCCGCAGCACCCCCAGGCCGTTAACCTGGCTTTCAAAACTTCCGGAGGGATTTAGTTTTTCTGAGGATACTTCTTTTGAACAGTTAACCTGGAGCGACACGTTGAGGGGTGCGGTTAAGTTTGAACTGGCGGGTGCGATAGCCGACCTGGAACAGGCTTTAATACTTGCGGGCAGGCCAGGCGGGCCGGAAGTTTACCTGGCAGAAATCAGGGCTGACCTTGAAAGAGTCGTCCGCCTGTACGGGGACATTTCGGGAAGCGCACCCTGGTCCAGTCTTTATAACGATTTCAACGACACTATTTTCGGCCGGCTTAAAGGAATCAGAAAAGGAGATGCGGAACGGCGGCAAGCAGAACAGGCCAAGAAATTTAGGGACAATGCCAGGAAGAAAATTACAGCGTTAAAAAAAGAATTCTTTTCACGCCTGCCAGAGCAGCTATGTGCCGATCTGCGCAGGATGCATCCCCTGATCAAAGAGTTTGCCGGCCTGGTCAGCGCTTTCGGTGATTCATACAGGGAGGCTAAATCAGCCAGGGGTTTGGTGGATTTCAGTGACCTGGAGCATTTTGCGCTGCAAATACTGGCCGGCCAGGATACCCCTGACCTCGTTCCGTCAGCAGCGGCTTTAGAGCTGCGGGAACGTTTCGAGGAGGTGCTGGTGGACGAATACCAGGACACCAATGCTGTTCAGGAAGCCATTCTCGAGATGGTTTCACGGCAGGGAGAGAAAGCGCCAAACCTGTTCATGGTTGGGGATGTGAAACAGAGTATTTACCGCTTCAGGCTGGCTGAGCCTGGGCTGTTTCTTGGAAAATACTCGACCTATCAAGATGGGCCATACAGCCGCGAGCGGCGCCTGGTTCTTTCCAGGAATTTTCGCAGCAGGCGCGGCGTGGTAGACGCAGTGAACTTTGTTTTCAGACAGCTGATGACCCCGGGTGTTGGTGAAATGGCCTATGGGAAGGAATCCGAGTTGGTTTACGGAGCAGGCTACGAGTTGTTCAGCGAGGGTGAAAATGATCCGGATGAAGCCGTTGAAATGCACCTTATGGAAAGCGCAGCTACAAACCATGACAACGATGCTGTACCCGTTAATGAGACTCCCCTTGAGTCCGGTGAGCAGGAAGGCAGTGAAAAAGCTGAAGATGAATTGGACTCCGTGCAAAAAGAAGCGCGCCTGATCGCGTCAAGGATCAAAGAACTGGTTATGGGAACTGCTGACGGTGTGCCGGGGATGTTTGTGTACGACAAGGAATTAAACACGCGCAGGCCCCTTGCCTATAAGGATGTGGTGGTTCTGCTTCGGGCTACAGCCGGGTATGCCAACAGCTATATGGAGGAGTTCAGGCAGGAAGGTATCCCTGCTTACGCTGATCTGTCAACGGGATATTTTGAGGCAACCGAGGTGGATACTGTCCTTTCGCTGTTAAAGCTGATTGATAACCCCCGACAGGATGTGCCGCTGGCCGCGGTGCTGAGGTCACCCATTGCAGGTCTTGATGCAGGAGATCTGGCGAAAATAAGGCTTGCTTCTCCGCGTGGAGAGTTTTTAGATGCCGTGTTGGCCGCTACCATAACCGAAACTGGGGAGCTCCAGGAAAGGCTTACACTTTTTTTGGAAAAACTGGAGAAGTGGCGCAGCGCCGCCAGGCAGGGGCCGCTTGCAGACTTGATCTGGACCATTTACAGGGAAACAGGCTACTATGATTTTGTAGGAGGCCTGCCGGGAGGGAGGCAGCGCCAGGCTAACCTGAGGGCGCTGCATCACAGGGCGCGCCAGTATGAGGCCACTGCTTTCCGCGGGCTGTTCCTGTTTCTGCGGTTTATAGAAAGAGTGCGGGAGGGCGGCCGTGATCTGGGAACCGCCCGGGCATTAAGCGAAAAAGAAAATGTCGTGCGGATTATGAGCATCCATAAAAGCAAAGGACTGGAATTTCCTGTGGTTATAGTCGGAGGTCTGGGCAGGAAGTTTAACTTTAGAGACTTAAGCAAGGACATGCTGTTTCACAAGGACCTGGGTTTAGGACCACAATTTATCGATGCTGAGTCCAGGATTTCTTTTCCTACCGTGGCCAAACTAGCTTTGCGGCACAAGCTCAAACTTGAGGCACTGGCGGAAGAAATGCGCGTGCTTTATGTCGCTATGACCAGGGCAAAAGAAAAGCTGGTGCTGGTTGGGTCTGTCCGCGACCTTCCCGGTTGCTCCCGGCGCTGGTGCGGCCCGGTAGGCACAAAGGGCTGGGCGCTGCCCGACGGTTGCCTGGCCGGGGCGGTTAGCTACCTGGACTGGCTGGCGCCGGCGCTGGCGCGTCACAGGGACGGCCTGGCAATAAGAAAGATGAGCGGCTGGGAGGTTGAGCCACCGGAACACGTTGCGGGAGATGGCTCGCGCTGGCAGGTTTGTTTTGCCGGTGGAGCAGCAACACGGGAAGAGCAGAAGTTGGCCGATTTGAAATGGCTCTCAAAGGTGCGGTGTATGGAGCCGGTGGAAGACGAGAGTCCGCTGGCCGGCACAGTTAGAGCGAGGTTGGAATGGCACTACCACTCTTCAGAACTTGTTGGAAAGGCTGCGAAAGCATCGGTGACCGAATTAAAGCGCCGCTTCGATCATCTTGCTTCCGGTGACAGTGAATCCCTAAGCGACTACCGCGCTGCCATAGGGGGCAGACCCCGTTTCATACAGGAGGGGAGCAGCTTTACATCAGCTGAAAAAGGCACCGCTCTGCACCTGGTGATGCAGAGCGTCGACTTAAAGGGTGTTCTGGATCAGCCGGCTATTGCCTGCCACATAGCGTTTATGGTCGAGCGGGAACTGTTATCCTCAGAGCAGGCGCTGTCAGTGCCTGTTGAAAAAATAGCCGCTTTCTTTGAATGTCCGCTAGGAAGACGGGTCCTTGCCGCGCGCAAGGTGTATCGGGAACTCCCCTTCACCATGACCGTGCCTGCCTGTGAGGTGTATCCCGGGCTGATGGATTACGGAGATGAGCAGGTCCTGGTTCAGGGTGTGGTGGACTGCCTGGTTGATGAAGGCGACAGCCTCATGCTGCTGGACTACAAGACCGACAGGATCATGCCGGGCATGATGGAAAAGGCTGCAGCGCGTTACAGGGATCAGTTGAGATTTTACACCAGGGCGGTGGAAGAAATCCTGGGGCGGAAGGTTAGTGAAAAGTACCTGTACCTGTTTGATTTAGGGCTTGAGCTGAAATGTGACTGAAACGGCGGCATTGCGACACCATCGTGACATAACATGTAACGTTTTTACAAGTCGCGCAATAATGCTAAATCCAGAACTCCCAGGCGCAGTAATACTCATCCGGGTGTTTATCGGGCGGGCAGGTGATGCACCTGGTTTTTATGCGCGGGTCGATGGTTCTTGCAAAGCTTGAGTATTCTACCATTCCTACAGGCTTACAGGGAAAGTCAGGAAGGTTTTTTCTTTTCCTGGCTGACTGCACCCGGCAGTCGAGCATCCTGAAAACGATCCTGTTTTCTCCCTCTTCAACTGCTTCCTGTTTATTGACAAAAGCATAAAGCCTTAAGCCCAAAGCCTTTTTCAGAGCTGGGATTCCTCCATCCCGGGGGAGTTTGAGCAGTTTTATGATTCTTTCAGCCTCCAGGGCTGAAAATTTCTCCCATGCGGCGGCATCAATATTTATTGCCGCGTTCATCCCATATTCTTTTTCCACTGCTTGAAACCAGAGGCCGTCGTGTGCGAGCCACCTCTTGGCCAGATCTTCGATAAGTGATCTGTAGAAAACGCTGCTGTCCATGCCGTCAGGCGCCAGGTCGTATTTTTTCATTTACTCTCCCCCCGTCTCACATTTATTAGCTATGCATCATTGACACAGGAGAACCGTCCCCCTGTGTC
>DFAP01000053.1 GCA_002365855.1 Pelotomaculum sp. UBA3103
CGCATGAAAAAACTTTAGAATAATTGAAGCCTGCCAGGTAATGATAAATACCAAGATGAACATCAAGGAGGGTTAGGTATGTTATCTTACCGCAGAATCGCCGCCGGTGTAGGTGCGGCGGCGCTGGCGTTTATGGCCCTGTCAAAGGTCAGCCGCTGTTACAGACAGCGCACAGGTGAGTCTACCAGTGACTGTATCAAAAACGCCGCAGGGAAAATGCAGGGGGTAATTCGCAGGCGCAGCACAGTCGTGAATCTTGACAACGATGCAACAAACGACGCTATTTAGGTAATTGATATTGTTCAAGGAAATTTTACTAAAATTTAAATAGACCACAGAAAGGTGGTCTATTTTGTCGTATAATTATATAAATAAGGAACAGGGGGGGGGTCTTAATGTCCATTCCAGGCATAATAATATCCGTGGTTTTTTTTACCGCAGGAATTATAGGCACGGTCCTGCCCGCATTGCCGGGCGCGCCGTTAATCTGGTTAGGCATGCTAATATACGGCGTGTTTGTTAATTTTAACAACCTACCGTGGACCTTTTTCCTCGGCCAGGGTTTAGCCGTAGCCCTGATATTTCTAGTTGATTATCTTGCCGGCATCTGGGGGGTTAACCGGTATGGCGGCTCCAAGGCGGCGGCCTGGGGCTGTATCCTGGGAGGGCTGCTGGGAGTGTTGCTTGCGGGACCCTTCGGGCTGATTATAGGCCCCTTTGTTGGTGCTGTCGCAGGAGAGCTCTACCAAAAAAGCTCTCTTGAAAAAGCTTTTCAGGTGGGCATTGGCAGTATGATAGGACTTCTGGGTGGTGTAGTTTTAAAGCTGGCGATTGAAGTAGTGATGATCGTCTGGTTCTTTATGGTTATTTTTTAACCTTAAGTTTCAGTCAAGACAACTATTATTTCATAGCCATGGTATAGCGTTCGCTAAAAGGCGCCTTAGATCGGGTAAAACCCGGCCTAAGGCGCCTTTTGTCAAGTGGAGTAACTATTAAATTAATCCCACTTCTGCGGCAAGGGCTTTAAAGGCGGGAAGTGAATTTAAGATAACCTGTTTGTCAATACAATAAGCAATCCTGAAGTAACCAGGAGTTCCGAAGCCTCTGCCCGGTACAAGCAGGATATTGTGCTTTTGTGCAGCCTTGACGAACTCCACATCATCCGGTATGGGGGATGCAGGGAACAGGTAAAAAGCTCCCTGGGGCTTAATCAGTTTAAACCCAAGCCCGGTAAGATGATCGCAGAGGATATCTCTTTTTTCCTGGTATTCAAAGATATTTACCTGCTCATATTGAAGGCCGGCAACAAGGCGCTGCATCAACGCCGGAGCGTTCACAAAGCCAAGAGTGCGGTTGCAAAAAACAAGTCCTTCGACAACCTGGGAGGAATTATCAATTTTTGGTGAAACGGCGATATACCCGATTCGTTCTCCCGGCAGAGCCAGGTCTTTACTGTGAGAGGTAACGACGAAGCTGTTCTTAATATATTTGAAAACGCTGGGTACAGTGACGCCGCCGTATACAATTTTAGCGTAAGGCTCATCCGATAAAACATAAACCGTTTGGCCCAATTTTTCCCGGGCTTTCAGTATGCTGCCAAGTTCGCCAAGAGAATCAGAATCGTAGACTACGCCGGTCGGGTTGTTTGGCGTGTTAATAATTATTGCTTTTGTCCGCGGAGTAATAGCTTTTTCGATAGCATTTAAATCCAGCTTAAATTCACTAGTAGTGGGGACTTCTTTGAAAACTCCGCCGTGGTTGTCAATATAAAATTTGTATTCAACAAAAAATGGAGAAAGGATAATTACCTCGTCACCCTGGTCAAGCAGGGTTTTAAGCACAACATTTAACGCTCCACCAGCGCCGCACGTCATCACTATATGATTGTCACTGAACGAGATCCCGGTTTCTTTAGAAAGTGCTTCTGCGACTGCCAGGCGAGTCTCTGTGAAACCGGCATTGCTCATATAACGGTGCATCCCTGGAATAGGATTAAGCGCCAGTTTTTTTAGCGCTTCCTTGAAGGCTACTGGTGGTTCTACATCTGGATTTCCGAGGGTAAAGTCATATACTTGATCATGACCATAAATCTTTCTTAACTTCTCGCCTTCTTCAAACATTTTCCTTATCCAGGAAGCGCTTGATAGGAAGTTTTTGATTTTTTTTGATATCGGCAAAACATTCACTCCCCGCTGATTATAAATGTTCCTGTTGGTATCTTACACCATCCAGAAAAATATTCAAACATGCAAAACGCTTATTTTGCAGGGGGCGGCAAAGAATGACATAACCTTGCAATATAAACCCCTGGATATATATTATTAGGTCATTTATAATTAAAAAGCCGGCGTAAACAATAGAAACAAGAGGGGATATGACATGAAAAAAATATCATATATCACACCCGGCGGGCAGGTCACCATACCCCGCTCAATAATGAAGTCACTTGGGATTGATAACGGCAATAATATCTTATTAAGGGTAGAAAACGGCCTGCTGGTTTTAAAAAAAATTGAAGAGGGCGCCAATGATAATAATAAGAATACTATCTGCATGGCAGGATAGCTGCTTCAACTTGCTGACAATGGGATATTCTATTGGTGACATTCCTCGAAGAAGATGTGTCCCCTTTCCATAACCGAAGGCGTATACTATTCTTAGACGGAAAAATTGTTTCCTTTTTTAATCGAGCGTGGACTAACTAAGACTGTAATCATTAACTAAATACTTGTCATTGCCGCCATTAAAAAAAGTATGCATCTAAATATTACGGTTCTCCGGAACCGTTTTTTGTTTAACTTTAGAATGTGCTTGCGCTTTAATAACGCAGTTTTAAGGATTAATGCTCTTATGGAGGTGTTACTTGCAGTAATTTAAGTATAGGTTTCCTGCAACTGAATATGATAAAGTTATTGCTAAGGACATAAAAACCCCTTGAGGTGATCTAAATGAAACCAGTTTTAATTAAACACCTGGGCCAACATAAAGACCAGGAGGTGTTCATCCGCGGCTGGCTCTATAACATGCGCTCATCGGGCAAAATTATTTTCTTAATAGTCAGGGATGGGACCGGTTTAGTTCAGGGAGTTGTGGTTAAAAAAGAAATAGGGGAAGAAATATTTAAAATAGCCCGGAACATCACCCAGGAAAGTTCTCTGGAAATTCGGGGAACGGCCAGAGAAGAACCACGGTCACCGGGAGGATTTGAAATACAAATCAGCAGTCTTAAGGTCCTGCACCTGGCTGAGCCTTATCCGATCAGCCTCAAGGAACACGGGGTTGATTTTCTGGCCGAACGCAGGCATCTCTGGCTACGGACTCCACGTCAATCAGCCTTGATTAGGATCCGGTCTGAACTGGAGAAATCATGCAGGGATTTCTTGCACGACAGGGATTTTATCCTTGCTGATGCCCCCATCATCACTCCCACCGCCTGTGAAGGCACAACCAACCTATTCGAAATAGACTACCATGGTGAAAAAGCTTACCTGTCTCAGAGCGGCCAGCTCTATAATGAGGCAACTGCCATGGCGCTGGGCAGGGTATACAGTTTTGGGCCTACTTTCAGGGCGGAAAAGTCTAAAACCCGGCGCCACCTGATGGAATTTTGGATGTTGGAAGCTGAGGCGGCATTTATAGAATTTGAAGAGAATATCAGGCTCCAGGAGGAACTGATAAGCTTTTTAGTCCAGCAGGTTTTAGAAAAAAACAAAAGAGACCTTGATCTTCTACAGCGTGATCCATCCACTTTGGCTAACGTTGCTCCTCCCTTTCCCCGCATGTCTTATACCGAAGCGGTTGACTTTCTAAAGGGCAGGGGCGTTGATTTCAAGTGGGGAGATGATTTTGGAGCTTTTGATGAAACAATCATTTCACGGAACTTTGATCTGCCTGTTTTCATCCACAGGTTTCCTGCGGGGATAAAGGCCTTCTATATGAAATGTGATGAGGAAAACCCGGAAGTAGTCCTTGGCGCAGACCTGCTGGCACCGGAAGGATACGGTGAAATAATAGGTGGCGGTCAGCGTATCGAGGATTTAGAAATATTAAAAGAAAGGCTGTTGCTACACAAGCTGCCTCTCGAAGATTTTGAATGGTATCTTGATTTGAGGAGATACGGCAGTGTTCCGCATTCAGGCTTTGGACTTGGGCTGGAAAGGCTTTTGGCCTGGGTAAGCGGTATTGACCACGTTCGAGAGGCCATACCTTTTCCAAGAATGCTGTATCGAATGTGTCCTTAAAATATGACGGTAATACTAATGCCCGGCGGAAAGAGCCGGGTCTTTTATTGGTGATTTTAAAATTTTAAGTCCATTATTTTATAGAACAGCATAAATTTAATAAAAATTGTAAAGGGTGATCTAAATGTCATTAGCTCTGTCAGACATTATTCTGCTACAGGAAGGTCTGGATGCGGCGGCCGTTCTGGTTGCTTGGGGTAATATTACAGGCGCAAGGCCGGACCTTGTTGCTGCGGCAGGAAATAAAGTATACATTTTTACCCCCTCTGACCAGGGATACTCACTCAGCGCAACTATTAATGCACAGGCTGATATTTTAAGTATGGCTGTTGGGTTTTTGGATACGCCTGCGGAAAGAATTGTCCTTGGTCTGGAAGACAAAGTAGTCGTATACGGCATTATACAGGGAGAGATAACCAGGCTTTGGGAGACTAGTCCCGAACCTGGAGCAGGGTTTGTGGATGTTGTCCTTGCGGACCTTGATGGTGACGGTGTGGCTGAGGTTATCGCAGCATCAGAGGCTGAGGAAGCACTTTTTGTATACCAGAGGCCGGTTCCTGATGAAGGGCTTGAGCTTCTGGCGATCAGGGTTTTGCCTGGCCCGGCTCAAAGATTGGCCATCGTCAGGAGAAGTGAAGGGGTAACGCCGCTTATCGCTGCAGCTTACAGGAACAACGCCAGTTCAGGCATACAGACACTGTTTTTTACTGAAATAGGGTTTGCAGAGGGTCCATCGCTGGATAATTTACCCGCGCTGTTGACTGCTTTGACAGCTGGTGATTTAAGGCAGGATGAGGGGGATGAGATTGTCTGGGGAGGTGATGACGGTGTGCTGAGAGTACTGGAAGTAAACGAACAGCTCACAACCGAAGTAACCTCAGATAACCTGGGAGGTGAAATTACTGCACTAGCTGCGGGAAAATTGCCGGGAGAAAACTTTGAAACTCTGATAGCCGGCACGCCGGAGGGCTTCTTGTTCGGATATCAAGCCCCTGTTGAAAGAAGCGCCCCGGATTGGGCAGTACGTGTGGGCCGGCCAGTTTCCGATCTGGACATAAGTGATGAGGGTCTGCTGGGTCTTGGTACCTCTGACGGCGCAGTAATAATCTGTTGCTTGTCAGCAGCAGCGAAAAAGATACATGTAGTGCGTCCAGGGGAAACTCTCGCTAAAATTGCCCGGTTATATCAAACCAGTGTAACAGCTATCGCGGAAGCAAATAGGATTAGTGACCCCGACCTAATTTTGGTAGGTCGCACATTAGTTATTCCGTAATAATTCAATATATAGTTTCAAGGCAGTAATTGAAGGTACTATTGACACCAGGATAACCCAAAGGTATACTTTTACAATGAATAAGTCAGCATAGTAAACTGGAACAGCGCTGGACAAAAAGTATATGCCCGGACCGTATTATAAACATTAAAAAATTTTCTCAGATTAGACGGGGGAGGGGTTCTGTTTGAAGCTTCGTCTGGGCTTGCCAAAAGGCAGCCTCCAGGAGGCCACTTTTCAACTATTTAAGCAAGCGGGATTTGACCTTACGGTACGCGCCCGCTCGTATTTTCCGGCGGTCAACGATCCTGAACTGGAAGTTGTGCTTATGCGGGCACAAGAGATCCCGCGCTATGTGAATGAAGGAGTACTGGACGCAGGCTTAAGCGGTCTGGACTGGATCCTTGAAAATGAGGCGGATGTGGTTGAAGTCTCCGATCTTGTTTACGCCAAAAGCACTTCCAACCCTATCAAACTGGTCATCGCTGTAGCCAAGGATAGCAATATTACCAACATTTCCGATCTTAACGGGAAAAGAATCGCTACGGAACTGGTGCGGGTGACCCAAAAATATTTGCAGGATAACGCCGTTGAAGCTAACATTGAATATTCGTACGGGGCAACCGAGGTAAAAGTGCCGGATCTGGTTGACGCGATCGCCGATATTACTGAAACAGGCAGCTCATTAAAAGCCAATAACCTGCGCGTTATTGCTACGATCCTTGAGTCAACGACAAAACTGCACGCAAACAAGACTGCCTGGCAGGACCCCTGGAAAAAGGAAAAACTGCAGAACCTCTCAGTTTTGCTGCAAGGTGCGCTCCGGGCCAGGTCTAAAGTAGGATTAAAAATGAATGTGCCGGGGGAACAATTGGAGGCCATACTGGATGTATTACCGGCCATGAAACACCCAACGATTTCTCAGCTGGTTCACAGCGATTGGGTCGCGGTCGAAGTCATCCTGGAGGATAAACAGGTCCGGGATCTCATTCCCGCATTAAAAAAGGCCGGCGCGCAGGATATCATAGAATATCCTTTGACTAAAGTCATACCATAACCCTGCAAATTTGCGTTTGTTTAAAACAGCTAAAATAAAAAAAGCACTGGGTGGCAGTGCTTTTTTTATTTTTGAAACCACTTGGCCATTCTGACCGCTCCATAGCGCATACGGTAACCCAACAATATTAGCTTAAATATACCCGCTGCTTTCCAACGCAGGGTTAAGAGGTTCATCCTGGGTATCCAATGTCTAATAAAAGTGTAAATATTACCACCCCTTTTATATTTTATTTTATTCGGCTGGACTTATTAAGTGCATTAAAGAATAAGCTGGCTAAGCATGGGTTTGGAGAGGTTATGGCGAAGGTGATTTTGCCTGGCAGCTTTGCAACAAAGGAAGTATAACATAAATGTTCATATATGGGAGGTATATCCATATTTTTGTCTAATTTATCCTGCGAGGGGGGATTGACATGGAAGTTCATCGCACTCAGGGAACACTTCCGGCTGAATATGAAGAAAACGCATTTCTCTTAATGGTGCAAAGCCCGAATGTATTGTACTCGTACTGGGATTTGTCACCCGGTTTAAAGAGCTCGCTTGCCGGTAAGGAAAAGCTGCAGATCAGGTTGAACCGGGAGGTTGACGGAACCTGCAGCACCTATGACATTGACTTTTCAAAGAGAGATTATTACTTCTCTAATGTTGAACCGGGACTGTCGTATAAATGTGAGATTGGCATAGTAAATGCAGATAAGCAGTTTTATCCTCTGTTGCAGTCCAATTCGGTTGTAACACCTTATGACCGGTCTTCCCATAAGAACCGGTCAATCGAAAAAAAATATTTCAGTTCTTCATCAACTTATTGTTTCTATGACCCGGAAACCAACAGGGAAAACAGCTAACCAAAAAAACGTTACCTCACTACCAGGACGGGGCATCCCGCGTAGCGAGTAACACGGTTGCTCACGCTTCCCATCAGGTAGCCTTTTATTTCACCAAGGCCTCTGCTTCCCATAACCACCAGGTTGCATTCGGTCTCTTTGATCTTCTTCAAAATCTCATCAGCTGGTTGCCCGACAGCAATACCGGTTGTGATATTAAGAGCATAAGCTGCCAGGTTATCTTTAACCTGAGTCAAGGTAGCCATGCCCTGTTTACTGTACTCGTCCATGATTGCCTGCTGAATTTCACTTAAGCGGTCAGGAGAATTATTTATATAAGGCGGGAGAGAAGGTACTACATGAAAAAGGATTAATTCGGAATTCATTTTTGAGGCCAATTCAGCCCCATGCAGCGCTGCCTTTTCCGCCTTTTTAGAACCATCGACGGGGACTAATACTTTCCTGTACAACTCCATACCCCCTTCTTTCAAGTTTATATATCAAAAATTTCTTTGCTCATTGTTATATTCCTCTTTAATGAATTAAATAATATAAGGGATATAGTAAATAATGGGGCCGGGTTTGTGAAACCCGGCCTATGTGCTCTTAAATAAACCCTCCGAGGAAGAAGAACACAATGATGATAAAAAAGAAAAACGTAAAAAAGAAGGAGAAACTGAAACTTCCAGAAATGCCTCCGCCAGCGCCAGTGTTAAAGGCCATAAAAACGTACCTCCTAAATATTTATTTTTGTTATAATATGATAATTCTGGAACGTATGTTACTTAATGCTCTAAGATTACCTGATTTTAAATAGTGTAACCCCGGACAAGGGATATCCGGGGTTACTGAATCGATTTTTGGACATGTTCCAAAACATTTCCAACATGAGAGTTTAGTTTGAGAAGGCGTGAGCAGTGCTGAGAGATATCAGGGTGGCCTGTGTCAGCAATTTGTTGAATCAGCTTTCCCATCTCCATGAGTCCATTTTGGGCATCTCTAATAAAAAATGTGTTCTGTTCGCGGGACATCATTTCCGTGCCCCGGTGTTGAAGTAACCCCGACAAGAAAGACACTAATAACACCCCTCTCGCTGATAATGATGCGGTTGTATAACAAATAAGTATTTAGAATCTCTCAGGATTACTCTAGAGAAGCAAGGACTACAACTCAATATTAGTTTGCTCAGCATGAAGGGATATTATTTTTTTAAGAACCTTTTCTTAAAATAAATAGCACCTACTGCGGCTATTAGTAGGAGACTTGCGAGTTGGGCTGCCCTTAACGGTCCTAACATCAGGCTGTCAGTGCGTAAACCCTCAATAAAGAAGCGCCCGGAGGAATATAGAGCCAGATAAATTAGTAAAATTTGGCCGGAAAAATGTTCGCGACGCCGGTAAATTATTAAGATTAAGAAAATGAGAAGGTTCCAGACGGACTCATATAAGAAGGCCGGGTGGTGATATTGTCCTCCAATAAACATTTGTCTTTGAATAAATTCAGGGAACCTGGCAATATATTCCCTGCTGACGGCGACACCGTAAGCTTCCTGATTGATAAAATTGCCCCAACGACCAATGGCCTGTCCCAGTATGATGCTGGGTGCAAATATATCTGCCATTTTCCAAAAATCAAGTTTTTTCTTTTTAATATAAAGGTATCCTGCAAGAAAACCGCCTAGTAAACCGCCGTGGATGGCCAGGCCGCCGTGCCAGGTGGCCAGGATCTCCAGAGGGTTGTAAAAGTATTCCTCCCAATTAAATACTACATAGTAAAGCCTGGCCCCAATCAATGCCGCAGGTATAACTAATATGATCAGGTTCAAAACATGTTCCGGGTCTATGCCTGTGTTTTTAGCATAGTTGTAGGCGAGTACGGCGCCTACAATAAAAGCGATATCAATGATAATACCATACCAGTGGATGGATACTGGGCCGAGCTGCACGGCAACAGGGTCAATCATCTAATAGTCCTCCTGATAACCAATAAATAGTCTTCTTAATCATAATAGAGAAAAACTGGCATTACAACCAGTTTTCAGCCTTTTTAGAGCTGTACATAAAAAGATAATATTATTTTTTTCCAAATTAAATAATTTATTCCTCAATTATTTGGTGGGAGGTCTTTATGTTATTTGCACAGAGTTTGAATCAACAGGCAGGAAGATTGAACCAACCGGAGAATAATTTTATGATTAAAATATGTTTATATCAGACAGCTTGTCGAATTTGAAGGAGCAGGGTTGTTTTGCGTTAAAGTAAGGAATTACCGGTTGAAAAAATACTCAATGTCGGAGATTGCTGAAAAAGAGGGTTTATATGGAGTTTTCAAGTATATATTCATTTTTGCAGGCTGCCCCGGAGTCGGCAGGGCTGATTGCCCTGAGCTTAGCGCTTGCTGGTGTTCCGTTGTGTTGGGGGCGAATTCTGGTTTTTGGGTCAATAATGACTTTATTGGTTCTATTGATAAGGTCTCTGCCAGTAAGTTTCGGTCTCCACATAATAGCCGGCATCCTGCTTATCGTTATATATCTAATTAAAACTACCAATGTTAGACCGGTAAATTGTTTTTTTGCTGTCTTTGTCAGTTATACAACCCTGGCTGTACTGGAACTGATAGCCTGGAAAATAATACTTAGCATGGGGGTTGACCC
>DFAP01000147.1:0-16999 GCA_002365855.1 Pelotomaculum sp. UBA3103
TTTAAACGTGCGTCAGATTAAGTACAAAAGATTAAACGTGCCCTATAAGGGCTTTTTTTTAGCTGTGCCGGGGCGCCGCGGGTATATATCCGGTGTGGCCCCCACCTTCCTGATTATAACAAGGTTCCTTTCATCGCCTGCAAACGGCAGCCGCAGGTTGATAATATCCTCGGTCATCCCGCCCAATACTGCGAAAGCATTTTTAGCCTCAGCCATTTCCTCTTCTATTTTTGAGCCTTTCATGGCTAAAAAGAGTCCTCCGGTCTTTACCGTGGGGAGGCAGTATTCGGACAGAACACGCATGCTAGCAACTGCCCTGGCCACAACCAGGTCGAACTTTTCCCTGTAAGGCCCGCTTCTCCCCGCATCTTCCGCCCTGGCATGAACAGCTTCGATCCCGCTAAGACTCAGTTCTTTTATAACCTTTTTCAAAAATACCACTTTTTTTTCCTGTGCTTCCACTAGGGTGACCTGGACGGCGGGCCTGCATATTTTTATTGGAATACCCGGCAGGCCGGCTCCTGCTCCCACATCCAACAGGCTTACTTCTCCCTCAACAGGAACAGCCTTGAGGCATGTCAGCGAGTCGATAAAATGTTTTACCGCAACATCTTTTTCTTCAACAATTGAAGTAAGATTTAAGCTCTTATTGGTTTCTGCAATCATAAAATAATATTTTTCAAACTGTTTAAGCTGTCTTTCTGAAAGTTCTATGCCCAGCTCGGCTGCTCCGATTAAAAGGGTTTTGCTTAAAATGCTCATATTCCACCTTGTTATTACATGATTAGCTGATATTAGGTTGCAAAACTATTAATTTTACTTTTTATCCTGTAAAATTCCTGGTAATCATATTAATCTGTCTAAAACATTTTACCCGTTTTTCCTTTGCGGCGCTTTTGCTCCATGTAGATCAACAGGACAGAGACATCCGCCGGATTGACCCCGGCAATCCTGGCAGCCTGACCAATAGAGGCCGGCCTGATCTGTTCCATTTTTTCCCGCGCTTCCTGTCGGAGCCCTTTTACCATCATATAGTCCAGATCACCAGGTATCTTTTTCTCTTCCATCCGCTGAAAGCGCTCCACCTGGGCCTGCTGTTTTTTAATATACCCGTCGTACTTAACTTGTGTTTCAACCTGCTCCCTTACTTCCTCGGGCAGTTCCGGGTGATCCAGGGGCAAAAGCAGCAGCTGTTTGTAGCTTATCTCCGGCCGGCGCAGTAAACCCGCCAGGGATGTCCCCTGCTGTGGCAGCGCTGAGCTTTTCATTTCCAGCAGGGCCTTTTTTGTGGCCTCTGTCACGGGCACAACCGTTCGCTCCAACCGGTTCCTTTCCTCGTCCACAAGCGTTTTCTTTTTTTCGTAAGCGCTGTATCTCTCAGGCGATACAAGACCTATCCGGTAGCCCTTCTCGGTCAGCCTCAGGTCCGCGTTATCCTGCCTGAGCAGCAGCCTGTACTCTGCCCTGGAGGTCAGCATGCGGTAAGGTTCATCGATTTCCTTGGTGACCAGGTCGTCAATCATTACACCGGTATAGGCCTCTGACCTGGTCAGGGTGAAAGGCTCCATTTCCTTCACATAAAGCGCCGCGTTGATCCCGGCCATGATTCCCTGTGCCGCCGCCTCCTCATAACCTGAGGTGCCGTTGATCTGGCCGGCCGTAAAAAGACCGGGAACGCTTTTTGTTTCCAGGGTCAGATTCAACTGCGTCGGAATCACGTAATCGTATTCAATCGCGTATCCCACACGCATAACTTCCACTTTCTCCAGGCCGGGGATGGTCCGCAGCATTTCCAGTTGAACGTCCTCCGGAAGGCTGGTGGCCATGCCCTGAACATACATCTCAGCAGTGTTTACTCCCTCCGGCTCAACAAAAATCTGGTGGGCCGGCTTATCTGAAAAACGCACAATTTTTGTTTCTATGGAAGGACAGTAGCGTGGGCCCAAACTTTGGATGGCTCCGGTGTAAAGCGGAGCCCTGTATAGATTATCACGTATAACCCGGTGCGTTGACTCGTTGGTGTAGGTCAGCCAGCAGGGAACCTGCTCTCTTTCAGTGACTTTTGATATAAATGAGAAGTTACGCAGCTTTTCGTCGCCAGGCTGGATGTTCATACGGCTGAAGTCTATGCTGTTTCTGTCAACCCTTGGTGGGGTACCCGTTTTAAAGCGGCCAAGTTTGAGCCCCGCTTCGAGCAGGCTGTCGGAAAGACCTATTGATGGAAATTGACCATTAGGACCACCTGGAAAAGACAGATCTCCTATTACAATTCTGCCCTTAAGGTACGTACCGGTTGTCATCACAACTGCCCCGGCGTCAAACCTGGCGCCGGTGTTTGTTAACACCCCGCGCGCTTTCCCCTCCCCGGTGATCAGCCGTTCCACCATGGCCTGTTTTAAGTCCAGGTTTGGCTGCTGCTCCAACACCTGTTTCATCAGCATCTGGTAGACTTTTTTGTCCGCCTGGGCCCGTAAAGCATGTACGGCTGGACCTTTTGCAGTATTTAAAAGACGCATTTGGATGGAGGCCCGGTCTGTGGTTAGCCCTATCTCTCCGCCGAGCGCGTCAACTTCCCGTACCAGGTGGCCCTTGGCCGGCCCACCCACCGCAGGATTGCAGGGCATCAGCGCCACATTATCCAGACTTAAAGTAAGAACACATGTTCTGCATCCCATCCTGGCCGCTGCCAGGCCGGCCTCACACCCGGCATGTCCCGCGCCTATTACAACAACATCGTATTTTCCTGCCGAGTATTCCATCCCGGAGCCTCACTTCCCAATACAGAAATCCTTAAATATTCTATCTAACAAATCTTCGGTAACCGTGGAACCAGTAATTTCACCTAAAGCCTCCCAGGCTGAGCGAAGGTCGATTGCTGCCACATCAATGGGAACCCCTCTTTTTATCCCCTCAATGGCATCTTCAAGGTGGAGCGCTGTTTTTTCGAGTGCTATTTTGTGGCGGACGTTGGTTACAAGTACATTGTCTGTACCGGACAGCTGGCCACCCATCACCATTTCATATATTTTCTCTTCCAGTTCAGCCAGTCCGGTCCCTTTTTCAGCGGAGATCCATAAAACAGTTCTGCCCTTCGCCAGCTCTTCAACATCACTTAAATTTATTTTTTTCTGTTCAACATCTACTTTATTAATGAGAAAAATAGACTTTTTATCACCTAAATTCTCGATAATTGCCAGATCCTCCTGCGCCAATCCTCTTGCAGCATCGAGCACAAGCAAAACAAGGTCCGCCCGCCCGATCATTTCCCTTGTTTTTTCAACCCCAATTTTTTCTATTATGTCTCTGGTCTCATGAATACCCGCAGTATCAATTATTTTTAAAGGTATGCCCTTGATATTAACGACTTCTTCAATAACATCCCTGGTAGTGCCGGGTATATCTGTAACAATGGCCCGGTCCTCCCTGAGCATGGCATTCAGCAGTGAAGATTTGCCAACGTTAGGCCTGCCGATAATAATAGTGCTGATCCCTTCCCGGTAAACTCTTCCCGCTTCTGCGCCCCTGATAAGTTCCCGGGTCTCCATCAGCAGGTTTTCTCCGGTAATGGTGATTTCTACGCCAGTGGCTATTTCCAGGTCCTCGTCCGGAAAATCAATGTTTGCCTCAACCCTGGCCAGAAGACCTAACAGCCTGTCCTGCAGTTCCAGAATTTTTCTTGACAATTCTCCCCTGAGTTGTGATACAGCTATTTTTAAACTGGACTCTGTTTTTGAACGAATGACATCTATCACAGACTCCGCTTGCGCCAGGTCCAGCCTGCCGTTCAAAAAAGCCCTTTTGCTGAATTCGCCCGGTTCAGCCAAACGAGCCCCTTGGGCCAAAACAAGCTCCAAAACTTTTCGAAGGGGCACTATCCCTCCATGACAATTAATTTCCACAACATCTTCCCTGGTATATGTATGCGGCTCTTTCATATAGCTCAGAAGCACCTCGTCAACTATCACTCCGGTCCCATCGACAATATGCCCGTACATCAGCCTGTGACTGCCCTTGTTGAGCCACCCGCCACGCCGGGCCTTAAATATTTTTTTTGAAATTTCAGCTGCCTCAGATCCGCTGATCCTGACGATTCCTATACCCCCCTCGCCCAGGGGAGTTGAAATCGCAGCAATGGTGTCTTCACCCAAGATTCGTGAAACCTCCGCATAATTGATTTTTAAAAACCCAGCAGGCCTGAGACCAGCTGGGTTTGGTTTATTTCCTGGGGGATATTACAATTTTACGGTAAGGCTCGTCACCCTCGCTGAAAGTATGGATATCGTCCATTCCCTGCAGAGCCGTGTGGATAATCCGCCTCTCCTGGGAACTCATCGGCTCCAGGACCACGTTTCTCCCCCTTTGCTTAGCCTTGTCGGCAAGCTTCAGGGCTAGTTTTTGCAGGGTTTTCTCACGCCTGTCGCGATAACCTTCTATATCAATAATAATTTTTTTCCGGACTTCCTGGTTCTTATTAACTGAAAGATTTACCAGGTATTGCAGAGCATCGAGCGTTTCGCCCCGCCTTCCGATTAAAATACCCAGGTCTGGCCCTTCCAGGTTGATTAATAGGCCTCGTTCATTTTCCTTTGCTTTAATGTCAACTTCGATTTCCATTGTTTGAAAAATTCTTTTCAAAAGCCCGGTGGCTTTTTGTGAGATTCCTGCTCTCATAGATACTTTAACCCTGGCCATTTTTACCATCAGCAGGCCAAAAATGCCCCTGGAAGGCTCTTCTAAAATATCAACTTCAACCTCTTCCCTGAAAGCGCCCAGATCTTTCAAGGCTAAATTTACCGCCTCGTCTACTGTTTTGCCCGTTTTTTCGACAACTTTCAACTTCCAGCCTCCCCTTTGACAGCCAACGTCTGCTTGTTAATAAAATATTGTTGGATTATCCCCGCAATATTGAAGACAACCCAGTACAAAGCAAGACCGGCGGAAACTTTGGTGGAAATCCAGCCAATAAATACGGGCATCGTATACAACATCATTCTCTGGGTGGGGTCGTTGGACAAGGTTGTCATTTTGGACTGGGCATAAGTTGTGACACCCGCCAAAATTGGCAGAATATATGATGCGGGATCCGCCAATGACGCCATCCCGCTAAGGTCCCTTACCCAGAGAAAAGTGGCATGGGCAGGATTAATGAAATCAAAATTAAATAAAGAACGATAAAGGGCAATAAATATTGGCATCTGGATCAGGAGCGGCAGGCAGCCCATTGCAGGGTTTACATTGTTCTCCCTGTATAACTCCATCATCTTTTCCTGCATCTTCTTGGGATCTTTTTCTTTGTATTTTGCCTGTATTTCCTTGATTTTCGGCTGGATCTGCTGCATCGCCAGCATTGATTTCATCTGCTTTTGAGACAGCGGATAAAGTACTATTTTTATGAGTATGGTAAGTAAAATAATGGCTATGCCGTAGTTCGGAAAACCAACGCTTTCAGTGAGCAGGTACAGCCAGTTTAAAAGCCAGGTCATACCGTCTACAATAGCATTAAAAATTGCCAAATAAAACCCGCCTCCTTTTCAGTCCCGCCAACCCAGCGGAAAATTTTTATACCGGGTCGTATCCGCCGGGATGAAAAGGATGACATTTAAGCACTCTTTTCACAGCCATCCAGGGTCCCTTAAAGGGGCCGTATTTATCCAGAGCCTGCAGGGCGTAATGTGAGCAGGTTGGATAAAAGCGACAGGTCGGCGGTTTTAGCGGCGAAATAATCTTTTGGTAGAGCTTGACCATCAAAATCAAAAAAAACCTCAAGGGGTTCCTCCCCCATTTGCAACCTTTTTTAATAACTTTATGATGCTGTCTTCGGCCTGCCTGAATTTAATAACGGCAGCGCCCCGGCGTGCCAGGATTACAAAATCATAGCCGTCAGGAAACTTTAATATATTCTGCCGGCATGCTTCTTTCAGCAGCCGCCTGACCCTGTTTCTTGTAACCGCTTTGCCGACTTTCTTGCTGACTGTGAACCCAAACCGACTGGTATCCAAGTTATTCTTAAAAAAATATATCACCAGGCGCCGGTCAGCAACCGACTTGCCCAGGCTGTATACTTTTCTGTATTCACCATTTTTTTTGATAATATTCAGAGAGTTCATTTATTCCTCAGGTTAAGCCGGTTCACTCACTCTGGTAAACAATTTACTTGTCAGCAGCTACAGAGTCCTCTATTATATACTTTTCCATTATTAGAGTATAACCAGTCCTTTATTCCTTATATACCCTTCACGCTGCAAACATTTAGAAAGGCCACTGACTAGCGGCCTTACGCAGACAATCTTTTTCTCCCTTTCAATCTTCTTCTCTTTAATACGTTCCGGCCGGAACGGGTTGACATCCTTTTCAGGAAGCCGTGAATTTTTTTATGCTTACGTGCCTTTGGCTGGTATGTGCGCTTCATAACTGCACCTCCTTTTTATGTTCTGTCCGCATTAAACCCGCTTGTAAGGGTGAGGCACAGAGCCATTTCAGGCATTATTTGTCCTGGGGTTGATGAAAAAAGATCCCCCCTGTTCAAGGACACACAAACCATTATATAACAATCATTTTTGGACGTCAAGGCGCAACCTGAAAAGGCTCCTTGTCTTTATATTTTTAAAAGCTTGTTGATAATTAAAGCAAAATTTGGTATTATTCTAGTGTCTTAATAAACAATTACTAGATATTTTTCCACAGCATGTTAATATTTTTTCGTGTTATTCTGTTAATATTTGCCTAAAACCCTAAAATACCTCCCCGTACAGGAGGCTTTTTCGGTTTTATCTATCTTTATTCCTACGGGGGTATACCATGGTCAGAAGTGAATTACTGGAACTTTGGGAACAAACACTCAAGGTTTTAGAAAAGAAAATTAACAAATATTCTTATGAAACCTGGCTTAAAACACTTAAGCCTTTGGGTTGCTTTGAAAATACCTTTATCATTGAGGTTCCAAATCATTTCTCACGGGGGTGGCTTAGTGACCGCTATGCTCCATTAATGAAGGACGTCCTTCAGGATATAATGAATCAGGAGATAAGTGTGCAGTTTCTTCTTTCCAATGAAATCCCTGATATTCCACAAAACCAGGTCAGTAAACCCCCTCAAAAAGACATTGAGGATTTCTCTATGACTCATTTAAATCCAAGGTATACCTTTGATAACTTCGTGGTGGGAAATAGTAACCGGTTTTCACACGCTGCCTGCCTTGCGGTGGCAGAGTCGCCGGCAAAAGCATATAATCCACTGTTTATATACGGCGGTGTCGGACTGGGCAAGACTCACCTGATGCACGCCATCGGACAGTATGTCCTGCAGCATTGTCCAAGAATGAAGGTCTCTTATGTTACTTCAGAAAAATTTACCAACGAAATGATCAATTCAATCAGAGATGATAAAACCGTTGAATTTAGAAACAAGTACCGCGGTATGGATATCCTGCTGGTGGATGACATCCAGTTTTTAGCTGGAAAGGAACGCACACAGGAAGAATTTTTTCATACTTTTAACACCCTGCACGAGGCAAATAAACAGATTATCATATCCAGCGACCGCCCGCCAAAAGAGATCCCGACACTGGAAGATCGCCTCAGATCGCGTTTTGAATGGGGTCTGATCACAGATATTCAACCTCCCGACCTTGAAACCAGGATTGCTATACTGCGAAAGAAGGCCCGTCTCGAAAGCCTGGCCATCCCTGATGACACAATAGTCTTCATTGCTAATAAGATCCAGTCAAATATTCGTATCCTGGAAGGTGCGCTGATCAGGATCCTTGCGCATGCCTCCTTAAACGGTGAAAATATTAACCCGGAAATGGCGGCAGAGGTTCTTAAAGACATACTGCCGACCGTTAAACCCAGGCCAATAACCATAGAACTGATCCAGGAGATCGTCTCTTCTTTTTATAATTTACGGGCTGAAGATTTTAAGGCCAAGAAAAGGACCCGCTCTGTCTCTTATCCCCGCCAGATAGCAATGTATCTCTGCAGGGAGCTCACTGATACTTCACTCCCTCAAATCGGCAGCGCTTTTGGCGGCCGTGATCATACCACGGTTATCCACGCTTATGATAAAATAAACCGTGAAATAAAAGAAAATGTCGTTTTACAAGATGCTCTGAAAAATCTCATCGAGCAGATAGAAAAGAGTTAACAGACCTGTTGAATATATTGTTAATAATTTTGTTAGTTAATTATATTTACAGATTTTTATAAATTTTTTTTGATATTTAATTAACATCATTTAAGAACATCTTGTCCTTTTTGTTTACTGAGTTTATTTAACATACTAACATATACACACTCCTTACTATTATTACTACTAAAAAATAATGATAAAATAATAATGATAATGGAGAATATCACATGAAAATAATTTGCGAAAAAGAAAAATTACTTGAAGTAGTACAAATTGTCCAACGTGCTGTTTCGTTAAAAAACCCTCTGCCTATTCTTTCAGGAATAAAATTTGAAACAAAAGAGGATCGAGTTCTGCTAACTGCCACAGACCTTGAAATTGGGATCCAATGTACATTTCAGGCGGAAATTTTAGAAGAGGGAAGAGCGGTTATACCTGCAAAAATTTTTACCGAACTGATCAGGCGTCTTCCTGATGCGCCGGTAGTTTTAGAATCAGATTCGCTGACAGGCAGCGTCAAGGTTAAATACGGACAATCGGAAGCCAATATAAATGGTTTTCCAGTTGATGAATTCCCGGACTTTCCATTACCTGAAAGTGAGACACAGTTTTATCTCTCAGGGGATATTTTAAGAGAAGTAATCAGACAGGTTGTTTTTGCGGTTGCTGCTGATGAAAACCGCCCAATTTTTACAGGAGTATTATTTGAAATAAGTGGCGAAGAAGTACACGTGGTGGCAACTGATACACACAGGTTGGCCTGGCGCAGAGTTAGCCTGAATAACGTCGGGGAACTCAATATAAATTTAATTGTACCTGGAAAAACTCTTAATGAGCTGTTGAGAATAATTGGCGGGTCCGATCAACCGGTAAAAGTAACGATTACTGAAAACCAGGTACTCTTTAACACAGATGATGTTTGCCTGATCTCGCGCCTGATTGGAGGTCAGTTTCCGAATTACCGCCAGGTAATACCCAGGGAGCATATATCCAGAATACGCATCAAAACGAGAGAACTGGCAGAGGCTACGGAAAGAGCGGCACTGCTGACAAGAGAAGGTTCATCTATCGTAAAATTTAATATACAGGATAATATGCTGGTAATCTCTGTTAACACCGAAGCAGGCAGTGTGCGTGAGGAACTGTCAGTTTATCATGAAGGGGAACCTCTCCAGTTTGCTTTTAATGCGCGTTATTTGAGCGATGTTCTTAAAGTGGTGGGAAGTGAAGAAATAAATATAGAATTTACCGGGCCGCTGAGTCCGGGTATACTTAAACCGGTTTCAGACATGGAGTATCTGTCTCTGCTTCTGCCGGTAAGGTTGCGTGAGGAGTGAAAAATTTTGCCAGTCCCTGTGACGGTGAAAAATGAAATAAGGCTGGACCAGTTTTTAAAATGGGCAGGTTTTTCTTCTACCGGTGGTCAGAGTAAATATTTTATAATATCAGGCATGGTAATGGTGAATGAAAAGGTAGAAACCAGGCGGGGAAAACTGCTCCGGAATGGGGACAAGGTGAAAGTAATGGAAAACGAATATCTTGTTTCCTTTCAGAACGGGGAGTGTTGAGGCTTTTGCATCTAAAATGCCTGAAATTAGTCAATTTTAGAAATTATGAAGAGGAGATTTTTGAGACTGATTCTCGTTTTAATATTTTAAAAGGACAAAATGCCCAGGGAAAAACCAATTTATTGGAAGCCATATATATTTCCTGCACGGGCAAATCTTTTCGTACCTCCAGGGAAGCAGAAATTATACGTTGGGACAGCGGCGCTTCTTATATTCACGGTTTTTTGGAGACCGGAGGAAGGGAAGTGGAGGTAAAAACTGCACTGTTCCCGGGACAAAAAAAGATAGATGTTAACGGGGTCAGGGCACGTGGGTACCCAGTCGGTTGGCCGGGAGTGGTTGTGTTTTTACCGGACGATCTTGTTATGGTAAAGGGTTCACCACAGGAAAGGCGCCGTTTTTTAGATTTTGAGATTGGCCCTTTTCACCCCCAGTACGGGCATTACCTGGCGCGTTATAACCGGGTGCTGTCTCAGCGCAGCAACCTGCTCAGGGAAATAAGAGATAATCGCGCAAAAATTGAAATGCTGGATGTTTGGAACGAGCAGATCTGTCGTTACGGAAGTAAACTTTTATTTTTTAGGTTGGAATTGCTAAAAAAATTTAACCCCATCATCTGCGACATACACCGCGAATTGACTGACGGGGTGGAAAATCTTAACTTGCGATACCTTTCGTCAATTAAACTGGAAGGGGTGTCCAGCGAGGAAGATATTTATAAAAGTTTTAAAACAGCGCTAAAAGCTGTAGAAAAGGAAGAAATTTCCCGTGCCCAATCCATGATCGGTCCTCACAGAGACGATATCTCAATTTTGATTAACGGTGCAGATGCGCGGATTTACGGTTCACAAGGGCAGCAGAGAACCATTGTTTTAACATTTAAGATTTCAGAGATTATACAATGGTATAATGAACTGGATGAGTATCCGATCTTACTGTTAGATGATGTGCTTTTTGAGCTGGATCAACGCCGTCAGGAAGCACTGTTTAATCGTGTAAGGGGTTCCGTCCAGGTATTTGTTACTTCCACTGGCTCAGAAGATATCTATTTTGGAGATAATACTAATATAAAAAAATTCACAGTAAGATCGGGTAAAATAGTTAGTGATTAAGGGGGAAAGGTATGTTTTTACACCTCGGAGCAGATGTTGTGGTCCTGAAAAAGGATATTATTGCGATTTTAGATAACCGCACCAGGCAGGCACAGGTCACGAAGGAATTTATAGAGATTGCAAGGGACGAAGGATTTATCAAGGATATCCACGAAAAAGAAAAGCAAAAATCATTCATTATTACAACCAGGGAAATTTTTATGTCTCCCATATCATGCACGACGTTAAAAAAGAGAGCGGCAAACTCCCTGGAATACTAAAAAAATAAAATTTTTATCTACTATAATTAAATTTTATTAAGGGGTGATTCAATCATTGACTGATGTCGGCAGCAACAACCGGTATGGCGCTGAAGAAATTCAAGTACTGGAAGGTTTAGAGGCAGTCAGGCGCCGTCCCAGCATGTACATTGGAAGCACCAGCGCCAGGGGTCTGCACCACCTGGTATACGAAGTGGTGGATAACAGTATAGACGAAGCCATGGCTGGTTTCTGCGACCAGATAGAAGTGGTTTTAAACGAAGATAATTCTGTAACCGTGACCGATAACGGCAGGGGTATCCCTGTTGACATTCACCCCAAGGTAGGCCGCTCGGCGGTTGAAGTGGCGCTGACCATGCTCCACGCCGGCGGCAAGTTTGGCGGCGGAGGATATAAGGTGTCCGGGGGACTTCACGGTGTGGGAGTCTCTGTGGTAAACGCCCTTTCTGAGTTGCTGGAGGTAGAGGTCAGGCGGAACGGCAGCATATATTATCAAAAATACAGCAGAGGCGAGCCAATTACCGAGCTGGATATTATTGGAAAAAGTAAAAACACCGGTACCAAGGTGACATTTAGACCAGATTCACAAATTTTCGAGGAACTGGTATTCAGTCATGATACGCTGACACAGCGACTGAGGGAGCTTTCCTTCCTGAACAGGGGTATTAAAATTATTTTTAAGGACAAGCGTACCGGCCAGGAGATTGTTTACCAGCATGAAGGCGGGATTGAGGATTTTGTAAAATATTTAAACAAAAACAAAACTCCGCTGCATAAGCCGGTTTATTTCCAGAAACATAAAGACGATGTGCTTGTGGAAATCTCTTTGCAGTATACCGACGCCTATACAGTGGACAATATATTTTCCTACGCCAATAACATCAACACGGTAGACGGAGGGACGCACGAAGCCGGGTTTAAAGCTGCCCTGACCAGGGTAGTGAATGATTACGGCCGCAAATATAATATACTAAAAAACGGAGCATCAAACCTTTCAGGAGATGATATAAGAGAAGGCTTAACGGCTGTCATCAGTGTAAAAGTGCAGGAGCCTCAGTTTGAAGGTCAGACCAAGACCAAGCTCGGAAACAGTGAAGTGAGGGGCATCGTTGACACGGCGGTGGGGGAAGGGCTGGGCGCCTTCATGGAAGAGAACCCCTCGTTTGGCAAGCGAATTCTTGAAAAGGCCCTCACAGCATCGCGGGCGAGGGAGGCCGCAAGAAAGGCTAAAGAGCTGACCAGGCGGAAAAGTGTCCTGGAAAGCTCAACGCTTCCCGGTAAACTTGCAGACTGTTCCGAGCGGGACCCTTCCGTTTCTGAGCTATACCTTGTCGAGGGCGACTCTGCGGGGGGATCCGCCAAGCAGGGAAGGGACAGGAGTTTCCAGGCCATTCTGCCCCTGAGGGGCAAGATATTAAATGTGGAGAAGGCACGCTTAGATAAAATTCTGGCCAACGAAGAAATACGCGCTATGATCACAGCCCTGGGAACGGGTATCAGTGAAGAGTTTGATATTTCCAAAGCCAGGTATCACAAGGTGATCCTGATGTCCGACGCGGACATTGACGGAGCGCACATTAGAACGCTTTTACTAACATTCTTTTACCGTTACATGCGCCCGCTGGTTGAGGCCGGTTATGTATTTATCGCCCAGCCGCCCTTGTACAAGGTAAAAAAAGGCAGAAACGAAAACTATGTGTACAATGACTCGGAACTCGAGAGCCTGTTAAAGCGAATTGGGCGGGATGGAGTAGGCCTTCAAAGGTATAAGGGCCTTGGTGAAATGGACGCGGTGCAGCTGTGGGATACAACAATGAACCCGGAAACCAGGACCGTTTTACAGGTAACCCTGGAGGATGCCATGGAATCGGACGCAGTTTTTTCTATGCTTATGGGTGACAGGGTTGAGCCTCGCCGGGATTTTATACAGGAAAACGCCCGGGCTGTACGCAATTTAGATGTGTAAATTGATTGAAAAAAGCTTCTGGACAAGCTCCAGGGGCTTTTTTATTGAGAATTATGCTTTTTTAAAACTGTGGATAAGTGACCTGAGAGGGACTGATATTGCTTACAGTACCTTGATGTTGAAACACTTAGCGAAATTTTTATTTAAATTTGCGGGATTAAACTTTACCGCCGGATTGAAAAATACGCCAGTATTGATACGATCATTGTTTTTGTCAGCTCGAAAAAGTGCCCGAAGGGGCCTGTTAACTTGTCTCACTTTGTCGCATTGTTAATAAAATAAGCACAATTTATCAAAACAGGTACCCGTAAGGTAATTTGTATCTGAAACACCAGCTTTACCAGGGAAGAATAGCTGATTAATATTTCTAAAATTTAGTAAAACCGAGCAAGAAAGAGATTGCTGGAGAACCAGAGGGCACAATACTATAAATTCCCAATAATTGGGTTTGCACCGATGTGGTAGTATGAAAATCAAAACGAGGAGGTAAAATATGGCAAGTTCAGGTTTTTGGGGGGATAACGTGTTTTGAAGTTATGATGAAATGATCGGGAAATGGATTCCAGGGAGAGGATGAGCGTGAGAACGATTTCTACATATAGGCCTACTAGGGTTAGAAGGACTAAATCCATTTTGCTTACAGCTTTGCTTGTAGCGATGGCCTTCCTTGCTGGAGCTGTCGCCGAAAAAACGGCTCATTTTATGCAGGACGTAGTCTTGGCCGCACCAATAATGCTGGACCAGGCCAAGGAGTTTTTACAGCAAAGGGTTATATTTAAGGTTAATACTGCGGCTGAGCAGCTTAAGTGGGCAGCGGTAATCATAATTTCAATCGTTAAGGGATCCGGAAACTACGTTATCAGGGGTCCTTAACCGTAAAAGAAATCCCGGAACGGGAGGTGCATGATCGGGAGAAACCATCCTTATTTCATGGCAGTGGCCCAGTTAAGAGAATAACATTATCGATGGAAAGATTGAGGTGATGTATCTTGCTTGTCTGAAAGCCCCCTCAATGTCACACGCGGGGGATAAAACTAAATCCTGTAAAAAGCGGCAAACCGGGTTTTATTAGCAGGGGCTGAGTGTACGCGCTGCTCCGGGGTGAACAACCCTTTGATCAAACCGGGCCGCCAAAGCAGAGAAAAGAGACATGTTCATAGAAAACGATATGCTGTTGGAGCAGGCGTGGCTGCCTGCTCTTTTTACCAAGGAGATCGCATTAAATTGCACAATATAGATTATTTTGGTATAATTCCTAATGGAAAGAAGAGCCAGCAGTATAGAGTTTAAGTAAAGATAAAACAGAAAAACTATTTTTAAGAGGTGACTGGGTTTTGCCATCCCTGACCGGGAAAGTTGTGCCTATTAATATAAACGATGAAATGAAGCATTCCTATCTGGACTATGCCATGAGCGTTATTGTTGGCCGGGCTCTGCCGGACGTGAGGGACGGCTTGAAACCGGTACACAGACGCATACTTTACGCCATGCACAGCCTGGGCCTGACCCCTGAAAAGTCCCACCGCAAATCGGCCTACATTGTGGGTGAAGTACTGGCCAAGTACCATCCGCATGGCGATGTGGCCGTGTACGACGCGCTGGTTCGCCTGGCTCAAGATTTTGCCTGCCGCTATCCCCTGGTGGACGGTCACGGTAACTTTGGTTCTGTGGATGGTGACTCAGCGGCAGCCATGCGGTACACTGAAGCGCGCATGGCTAAAATAGCCACGGAGATGCTGGCTGATATAGAAAAGGATACAGCTTCCTTTATTCCTAATTACGACGACAAGACGGAAGAGCCAACCGTCCTTCCTTCACGTATACCAAATTTGCTTGTAAACGGCTCAGCGGGCATTGCCGTGGGCATGGCTACCAACATTCCGCCCCATAACATGGGCGAGGTGATTGACGGGGTGATCATGCTGATCAATAATCCCGATGTTGAGATCAGAGAGCTGGCCACGGTTATTCAGGGACCGGATTTTCCCACCTCCGGCATAATAATGGGGCGGGAGGGCATCTGGAGCGCATACCGCACCGGCCGGGGCAGCATCAAGGTACGCGCCAGGACAGTCATTGAAACAGCGGCCAACGGCCGGAACACCATTATTGTCAATGAAATACCCTACCAGGTAAACAAGGCCAGGCTGATCGAAAAAATCGCGGAACTGGTTAAAGATAAAAAAATTGAGGGTATCAGTGATCTGCGTGATGAATCTGACCGGCGGGGCATGCGCATCGTCATCGAGCTCCGGCGAGACGCCAACCCACAGGTGATTTTAAACCAGCTATATAAGCACACCCAGATGCAGGACACTTTTGGGGTGAACATGCTGGCCCTCGTGGACGGCCAACCACAGACATTGAACTTAAAGCAGGTACTTTATTACTACCTGGAGCACCAGAAAGACGTCATCGTCCGCCGCACCCGCTTCGAATTGAACAAGGCGGAGACCCGTGCCCACATTGTTGAGGGCCTGCGGATCGCTCTGTCCTTTTTGGATGAAGTTATTAAAACCATCCGGGCATCCCGCACCACAGATATTGCTAAAAAGGCCTTGATGGAAAGGTTCAGCCTTTCTGAGAAGCAGGCCGAGGCCATCGTAGAGATGCGCTTAAGGCAGCTAACCGGCCTGGAGCGCGAGAAGTTGGAACAGGAATATCAGGAGCTAGTGGAAAGGATAGCCAGGCTCAGGGCGATACTTGCAGACGAGGCAAAAGTCCTGGAGATTATTAAAGACGAGATCACTATTATTAGAAAGAAGTTTGCAGACCCGCGCCGCACAGAAATATCCGATGAAAACGTGGCTTTTGCAGATGAAGACCTGATCCCGGAAGAGGACGTGGTTATCACCATCACCAACCAGGGATACATCAAAAGGATACCATTGGATACTTACCGCAGCCAGCGTCGGGGCGGGCGCGGCGTTGCGGCCATGGGGACGAAGGAGGAGGATTTTGTGCGCCACCTCTTTATCACAACGACGCACCACTTTTTTCTCTTCTTCACCAACCAGGGCAAAGTATACCGCTTAAAAGTGCACGAAATACCGGAGGCCGGCCGCCAGGCGAAAGGTACAGCTATTGTCAACCTCCTCTTTATCGGAGGGGATGAAAAAATTACTACAGTTATACCAGTCAAGGAATTTAACACCAATGAATACCTCTTCATGGCAACGCAGTACGGCCAGATCAAAAAAACATCCCTGGACGAGTATGACACATCCCGCCGGGACGGTATTATCGCCATCTCGCTGAGAGAAGGAGACCAGCTTGTCAATGTCAAGCTGACGGGTGGCAAAGAAGAAATTATTATTGCTACCAGAGGTGGGCAGGCGATCCGTTTTTCAGAAGAGGAAGTTCGGCCCATGGGACGCAACACCATGGGTGTTAAAGGGATCAGGCTGGTTAAAAACGATGTAATAATCGGCATGGAAATAGTACGGCCTGATGCTTTTCTTTTGGCCGTTACGAAAAACGGGTTCGGCAAGCGCACACTGCTATCCGAGTACCGCGCCCAGGCCAGGGGCGGCAAAGGTATAATAAATATCAGGACTTCGGAAAGAAACGGCCATGTCGTTGCTGTTCAGGTTGTCAAAGGCGAAGAGGAGATCATGATCATCAGCGCTGAAGGGATTATCATCCGGATCAAGGCTAAAGAGATTTCCAATATGGGTCGCTCCACAAAAGGTGTAACCCTGATGCGCCTGGACAGGGGAGATTACGTGGTAGCGGTGGCGAAAGTTGATATCGACGACTAAAGATGACTCAGGACGCCTCGTGCCGT
The DNA here is from genome assembly GCA_002365855.1 of Pelotomaculum sp. UBA3103. GTDB lineage: Bacteria > Bacillota > Desulfotomaculia > Desulfotomaculales > Pelotomaculaceae > UBA3103. Next base: position 16,821 of record DFAP01000147.1, read on the forward strand.
AAAGTCGCGGGGCTTTTTGTTTTTTAATGGCATTTTCGTAAAAAAAAATGAATAAAAAATTCATGCAGCGACATCAAGCCTGAGGAAATCAAAAAAAACGAAAACAAATGAAATTAAATAACCAGGTAAAGGATATAAGGGGACAAATTTGGGCTTGACAGCATATGTTAATATTAACA
>DFAP01000147.1:17323-28543 GCA_002365855.1 Pelotomaculum sp. UBA3103
CTGTAAGAAGCAAGGTGGGTTATTATTAGAAAGGCAGGCCGTTTATTTATAACCCTGGTTTTAACTCTTTCCGTGTCTCTGGCTGCTGGAGTCCTGATAGAGAAAACTCTGTGTATCGTGCGGCCGTTTTTTGACCGCCTGTGAGATATTTTTGCGCCATTTCGCGGGTGTGTTTTTTATGCCTGTTTTTATCTTGTTTTTGGGATCAAATTATTATAAAATAGTTTGATAGCTAATAGGATAGCTTGATTGGGGGCTTTTTAGTGGTTATAAAGGGAACCTGGACGGTAAAAAAAGGTCTTGCGGAAATGTTAAAGGGCGGTGTGATCATGGACGTGACCACCCCCGAGCAGGCCAAGGTAGCTGAAGATGCGGGCGCCTGCGCCGTAATGGCACTGGAGCGCGTCCCGGCGGACATTCGTTCGGCTGGCGGGGTGGCCAGGATGGCAGACCCGACTATCATCCTGCGTATTATGGAGGCTGTTACAATCCCTGTGATGGCAAAGGCGCGCATCGGTCATTTTGTTGAGGCACAGATCCTGGAGTCTTTGGGTGTTGACTACATTGACGAAAGTGAAGTGCTCACACCGGCTGACGAAAGCTATCACATATATAAGCATGACTTTAAGGTTCCTTTTGTCTGCGGGTCGAGGAACCTGGGCGAGGCCCTGAGAAGAATTGGTGAAGGGGCGGCCATGGTCCGCACTAAAGGAGAGCCGGGCACAGGCAATGTTGTTGAAGCTGTACGCCACATGCGGATGGTGATGGGGGAAATTCGTCACGTTCAGAATTTGCCGCGGGAGGAATTGATGTCAGCGGCCAAGGAGATGGGCGCTCCTTATGAGCTGGTAGTACAGGTCGCTGAACTGGGGCGCCTGCCGGTGGTAAACTTTGCCGCAGGAGGCATAGCCACGCCAGCCGATGCGGCGCTGATGATGCAGCTGGGCTGTGACGGCATTTTTGTAGGCTCCGGCATATTTAAGTCTACAAATCCCGCTGGGCGGGCCAAGGCCATTGTCTCAGCCACCACTCATTATAATGACCCGAAGATTCTGGCAGAGGTGTCAAAAGACCTGGGTGAAGCGATGCCCGGCCTGGAAATATCAACAATCGCAGCAGAGCAAAGGATGCAGGACCGGGGATGGTAATTGGGACGTGAGACGTGAGTCGTGGGACGTGGGACGTGAGAATAACGAAAAAAATTAGCACAGGATTAACAGGATAAAAAAAAGATTAATAAGATTTAAGATTAAAATAAATATTAATTTAAGAAATTACACAGGATATGGAGTTAAAAGATTAACAGGTTTGAAGAAATATCTTGAAATAATTATATAATAAAAAATTTAAAGTATTTAAAAAATCCTGTAAATCCTGATAATCTTGTAAATCCTGTGATAACATGTTTTAAAGCTTTTGAAGGGATGGTTTTTTAATGAGAGTCGGTGTCCTGGCCCTGCAGGGAGCTTTCAGGGAACACCAGAAGATGCTTGGCTGCTGTGGTGTGGATACGAACCAGGTTCGGAAGCCGGAGCAGCTAGAGGGCATTAACGCGCTTGTAATCCCTGGCGGCGAGAGCACTACGATGGGCAAGCTATTAGTAGAATTTGGGCTTTTTGACCCCATAGTCAGGTTGGGACAGGGAGGATTTCCTATATTCGGGACCTGTGCCGGGCTGATCATGCTTGCCGGAGAGATTGCCGGTTCACCGCAGCCGAGCTTCGGTCTGATGAATATATCGGTGGAGAGGAACGCTTTTGGCCGTCAGGTCGACAGCTTTGAAGCAGACCTGGATATACCCGTTATCGGAGACGAGCCTTTTAAGGCAGTTTTTATCAGAGCTCCATATATTATTGAAGCAGGCAGCGGCGTGGAGATATTAGCCATGTTTAGCGAAAAAATAGTTTTTGCTCGCCAGGAAAATTTGCTGGCAGCCGCTTTCCACCCGGAGCTGACTGGTGATTTGCGGGTACACCGCTACTTCCTGGAGAACTGTTTAGGGAAATAACTGATTAATTACTTATATGGTTTGAACACGCAGCCGTTTTTTTACGCATTACATTTATTAGTGTTTATCGTGACCAATAAAGAATTTTATGAATAGAGTGTCATTTATATTAGCTATTGCAAATCTTTGTAGCATGTAGTAATATTTTAAACAAGTTTTAAAAAAGGAAGGGGACACACCTCCTGTCTATGGAAAGGGGACACACCATCTTCGAAGAAATGTCCCCGGTGGAATGGTCCCAAATAAGAAACCCAGTGAAGGGGTAAAGTAGTCCGCTGATAACCTTTCAGAGAGCCGGTGGTAGCTGTGAACCGGCAGGATCGGCAGGATGAAACAGGCTCCCCGGAGGGGGTTTGCTGAAACCAGCAGTAGGCAAACCCGGGAAGTTCCCGTTAACACAGGCTCAAGAGGACCGGTGTATACCGGTCAAGAAGGGTGGTACCGCGGGAGAAACCTCTCGTCCCTGTTTTATGGGGATGAGGGGTTAACTGTTTTATGGCGGAAAATTCCTTTTCCGCTGTCACCGAGCCTCGGGAGTCGTTTGTGATTTTATAATTGGATGTTCTTTTATGAAGGGAGAGAGTTTTATGGCAAGCAAACAGTACCTGATGATTCCGGGACCTACTCCTGTACCACCGAAAGTAGTAGCCGCGATGTCAATGCCGGTTATAGGGCACAGGACCGATGAGTTTGGCAGGATGTATAAACGTATCATCGAGAACCTGAAAAAAGTCTTTCAGACCAAGAATGATATATTTATTTTGACCAACACGGGAACGGGCGCCCTGGAAACTGCCATAGCAAATACTGTAAGTCCGGGGGATAAGGTCCTTTCGCTGATTACCGGGAATTTTGGGGAGCGCTTTGCAAAGATTGCCAGGGCTTACGGGGCTGAAGTGATCGAAGTGTGTTTCGGCTACGGAAAAGACGTAGACCTGAACATTTTGGAAAAAAAGCTGAAGGAACATCCCGATATCAAGGTGGTGCTGGCAACCCAGAATGAAACCTCTACCGGTGTAGTCAATGACATTGCAGGCATCGGCGCACTGGTTGGAAAAACACCTGCGCTGCTGCTTGTAGACGGGGTAAGCGGAGTTGGGGCCATTGAAATAAAAGCGGACCTCTGGGGTGTTGATATTCTCTGCACAGCCAGCCAGAAAGCCCTGATGCTGCCGCCCGGACTGGCTGTAATCAGCGTCAACGACAAGGCCTCACGGGTTGTTGAAGAGAATAAGTCTCCCCGGTTCTACTTCAGTATACCAGCATTTAAAAAGGTTTATGATAAGTGGAACACAGCATATACTCCTGCGGTATCATTGTTCTTTGGCCTTGAAGCCGCGCTGGAGATGATGCTGGCAGAAGGCCTGGAATGTGTGTATGCCCGTCATGCCATGCTGGCACAAGCTACCCGCGCAGCGGTCAGGGCGCTGGGATTAAAATTAATGGCTGAAGACCACTGCGCCTCCAACGCCCTCACCAGCGTATGGGGACCGGAGGGTGTAGGCGCGGATGAGCTCCGCAGCATCATCAGGAAAAAGTACGGCGTTTCGTTTGCCGGAGGTCAGGCAGAAGTAAAGGGCAAAATTTTCCGAATTGCACATATGGGATATTGTGATAAAATGGACGTCATTACAGCCATTAGCGCTCTTGAAATGGCATTGGCGCAGGCCGGTCACTCATTCCAAATGGGCGAAGGAGTAAAGGCCGCGCAGGAAGTATTTTTGGGGAGGGTATAACAGATGAAAGTACTGGTATTGGACGGGGTCGAAGAAGAAGGCCTGCTGGCCCTCAGGCGGGAACCCGATATAGAGTTAGATATCCGGAGCAAAATACCCGAGGACGAACTGGTCAGGATCATTCCTGAATATGATGGGATGATTGTCCGGAGCGCCACGAAGGTTACCGCCCAGGTGCTTGAACACGCGTCCAAATTAAAAATTGTGGGTCGTGCAGGTGTTGGAGTCGATAATATCGATGTGCCTGCTGCCACAGAAAAAGGTATTCTGGTTGTAAACGCGCCGGGGGGCAACACCTTTGCCACCACGGAGCACGCCATGGCCATGATGCAGTCTTTGGCCCGTAATATTCCCCAGGCCTGGGCCTCACTTCGCGCGGGAAACTGGGACAGGAAATCCTTTATGGGTGTCGAGCTGAGAGATAAAGTGCTTGGCGTAATCGGACTGGGACGTATTGGGTCAGCAGTCGCCAAGCGGGCGCAGGGCATGGAAATGAAAGTTGTAGCCTACGACCCTTTTATCACTGAAGAAAGGGCCGAACAACTGGGTGTATCGCTCATGTCCCTGGACAGTCTTTTTAAGCTGTCCGACTTTATAACCGTACACCTGCCCCTGAATAAAGAGTCCAGGCATATCATAGGACAAAGGGCGTTCAGCCTGATGAAGGACGGCGTTAGAATTATCAACTGCGCCCGCGGCGGTGTTATTGACGAACAGGCGCTATATGAAGCAATAAAGTCGGGCAAGGTTGCCGGCGCTGCTCTGGACGTGTTTGAAAAGGAGCCCCCCACCGACAGTCCCCTCTTTGAACTTAACAACTTTATTGCCACACCTCACCTGGGCGCATCCACCCAGGAGGCCCAGCTGTGCGTGGCCTGTGATGTGGCCCAGGAGATAGTGTCCGCGCTGAAGGGAGAACTGGTTAGGAATGCTGTAAATATTCCATCCTTAAGCCCGAAAACGCTGTCGGAAATCAGGCCTTACCTGTTGCTGGCTGAAAAGATGGGGAAATTTGTCGCCCAGTTGGTCAGCGGAAGGATCAGCGCCCTGGAAATAACGTTCAGCGGCAATCTGGCCAGCCAGGAAGTCGCGCCGATTACCACGGCTGTATTAAAGGGGTTCCTTGATACAATGCTGCAGAATATGGTCAACTTTGTAAACGCGCCCGTGCTCGCCAAAAACCGCGGCATCGACGTGACCCAGAGAACATCAGGTGAGAACGGAGATTACGCCAACCTGGTCACGGTCAAGGCAGCCTCTGACAAAGAAGAAATATCTGTGGCAGGCACCATTTTTGGGCGGGTTGATCCCCGCATCGTGTCCATAGACGGCTATCACGTCGACGCTGTCCCGGAAGGGCATATGCTCTATGTGCCGCATATAGATAAACCCAGGATCATCGGTCCGGTTGGCAACCTCATCGGTGAACACAATATCAACATTTCAGCGATGCAGGTGGGCCGCAAGGTAATAGGGGGGAAGGCAATTATGTTGCTCAGCGTAGACGCGCCGGTTCCGGAGAATACAATGATGGAGATAGCCAAAATAGACGGCGTTGTGGGCGTAAAGAACGTAAGCCTGTAAAAAAATTCTTAATTTATACATGAGTAAAACAACAGGCCTCCTTAAAGGGGACCTGTTGTTTTACAAATTCAGGGCATTGTAGTATAATATATCAGGTTTTGCAGGTATATTTTGGTTAACATTCGGATGGGGGCAGATGATCATGCTCGATTTAAAATTTGTACGCGGGAACCCGCGTGTTGTTCAGGACGCTCTATCCAGGCGGGGCTCCAAGGTTACACTCTCAGAGTTCTTACGGTTGGATGAGCAGCGACGGGAAAAGCTTTTTGTAGTGGAACAGATGAAAAACCGGCGCAATGTGGTTTCCGAGGAAATCGGCCGGTTAAAAAAGACCGGAAAAGATGCTCCCGGCATGATTGTGGAAATGCGGGATCTCTCCGGGCAGATTAAAGAGTTAGATGAGGAAATAAGAAAGCTGGAAGAACAGCTGCAAGGCATTCTGCTGGATATACCCAACATACCACATGATTCCGTCCCTTTAGGCGATGGCGCGGAGGACAACCCTGTAGTGCGCGTATGGGGAGAGCCGCGCAAATTTCTTTTTGACCCGAAGCCCCACTGGGACCTGGGCGAGGCTCTGGGTATACTGGATTTTGAGCGTGGCGGCAAGGTCACAGGCGCCAGATTTAGCTTTTATATGGGGTATGGGGCCAGGCTGGAACGGGCCGTGATCAGCTTTATGCTGGACCTGCACACTACAGAACACGGTTATGTGGAAGTTTTCCCGCCGTTCATGGTGAACCGGGACAGCATGGTGGGCACGGGCCAGCTGCCAAAATTCGCTGAAGATATGTTCAAGATAGAAGGTACCGATTATTATCTTATCCCTACTGCAGAAGTGCCAGTGACCAACCTGTACCGCAACGAGATTTTGGATGGCGAGAAACTGCCCGTACGGCACTGCGCCTATAGCGCCTGTTTCCGTGCAGAGGCCGGCGCCGCCGGACGGGATACCCGGGGGCTGATCCGCCAGCACCAGTTCAACAAGGTGGAGCTAGTTAAATTTACCAAGCCCGAAGAGTCTTACGAGGAACTGGATAAGCTCACCCGGAACGCTGAAAGAGTGCTGCAGATCCTTGGCCTACCATACCGCGTGGTGGTTTTATGCACAGGCGATATGGGTTTTTCAGCGGCAAAGACTTATGATATCGAAGTTTGGCTGCCCAGCTATCAGGACTATAAAGAGATCTCTTCATGCAGCAATTTTTCCGACTTCCAGGCGCGCCGGGCCGGTATTCGCTACAGGAACGCCAAAGGCAAGGCCGAACTGGTGCATACCTTGAACGGTTCTGGTCTGGCGGCTGGCCGCACGGTGGCGGCGATCCTGGAAAACTGCCAGGAGTCCGATGGCTCGGTCACCATACCTGAAGCTCTGCGACCTTACATGGGCGGCATGTCCAGGATCGGCTAAACCTGCAGCGTGGATTCACGCGTGGAATCCCGCAAGCTGTTTTATTGACACGGTTTTTGATCTATGTTAGACTTTATAATGCGTTAAACGAGCATTAGATAAATGGAAATTGCCGCAGGCAATTCCCACAAGCAGAACGACGACTGGCTACCGGCAACTGACGACTGATGTGGAGGGGTGTCCGAGCGGTTGAAGGAGGCGGTCTTGAAAACCGTTGGTCCTTTACGGGTCCCGTGGGTTCGAATCCCACCCCCTCCGCCAAAAAATAAATATTTGGGTTTGCGGCCACTTAAGGGCCGGACTGGCTTTGCGATAACCACACGGAGAGTTGGCCGAGTAGGTTGAAGGCGCTCGCCTGCTAAGCGAGTATACGGGCATAACCTGTATCGAGGGTTCGAATCCCTCACTCTCCGCCATAAAACATCCAGCACATTCCTTCGGAAATGTGCTTTTTCCTTTAACGAGAGATAATTTGATGTTTGATGTTCTTAAAAAGGAATTCCGAACTTATTCATAAACCAGTCATCGTCATAGTTACGACGTCTTAAGTAGTAATTCCGCTGTTTCATGGCCCCGGCCTTTAAAACCCGGTCTTCTATTGTCTTGGACAGTCCTGACGGTTTAATTAAAGCCCGTACTTTATTGATACGTTCTTTGCTTAAGTGAGAATAGGCCATCCGCAGCAGGTTGTAATAAACATGGTCCATCTGAACCGGGTAGGGATGTTTTTTGCGAAACAGGTGTAGTATTTTGACCGATGGCATTACATATAACTTGCAGCCAAAGAGCCATAGTTTCAGGGAGAGTTCCACATCCTCGTGCCCCCACACGATAAAGCCGCCGTCAAAACCACCCACCTGGAAAAAGGCTGCGGATCTAACTGCCAGGCAGCCTCCCGGCAGCAGGGGAGCGGCTGCAACTTTGAAGTCCGGCGGAGGGGGAAGCCAGGTTACCTCCAGTCTCTCGTTCCAGGTCTGGCCGTAGCCTGCGGCGGAGGGGTTTTCCAGGGAGCCGATGGCCGGTGAAACGCCGTCAACATCGTTGTCATCAAAGTTTTCTAACAGGCAGTCCAGCCAGCCCTCCGGCACAGTGATATGGGCGTCGCAGAAAACCAGGTACTCCCCGCGCGAAGCCGCTGCGCCGAGGTTCCTTGCCCGCGCCGCGCCCACGCCGGGGGAGGTTATAAGGCGGACCCTGCTGTAATCATCTTTCTTTAAGAAGTTGCAGCAGCCGTCATTCGACCCGTCATCTATAGCTATTATCTCCGGGTCGTCGCAAGATGACGCTTCAAGGATAGAGTCTACCGTCATTTTGACGTTAGGACCCTCGTTTTTGCACGGGATAATAATTGAAGACAGCTTGGTTTTAATCCTGGTGTCAGGTATATACATTGAGCACCGCCGAAAAAATTTTATTATATAATATTTAGCGGTGCGCAAAAAAGCTCAGGAAGATCAAGGCAAATTTGGACGGTTTAGCAGGTATCTTCCCTGTGGGTCGATCAATTATCTTTATCGGCTCCGGCGCTTATCCCGGGCATCCCCTTGACGGTAGGCAATGATTTTGTTACAATGTAGCTTGCCACAGAAACAAGGCAGTAAAAAAATTGCGCCTGTAGCTCAGCTGGATAGAGCGTCTGACTACGGATCAGAAGGCCGGGGGTTCGAATCTCTCCAGGCGCGCCATTAAAATCAAGGGCTCCGGGAAACCGGAGCCTTGCTGCAAAACTCAATTTACTGCATATTCACTGCAAAAGTTTAAACCGCCAGCCTGGTACGCTGACGGTTTGAATATATACTCCGTGTCAGCCTTCCCTTGAGGAAGGTTTTTCTTTTATACATTAATAAAATGATATAATATTATTACTAAGAAATCATTATTGATTTTCGTTTCTTAGCAATAACTAAAAAGAAACGAAAAATGTGCTTCAAAAGATAGGAGTAAATTTATGATTACAAAGGCATCTCCATGAGCAGGTAAATTAATTGTTCAGCAAACTGGTCCTGATGGATTTAGTGCTTTTATTCCTAATCCTTTACAATATCATACCGGTGGCTAGCGAACCGGTGACTCACGCAGCATTAGAAACTTTGAAATGTTTTCAATGCTGGTCGAATATTGTTCCTGCCATGTTTCATTGGCGTCTTTGATACTGTCAAAATTAATTTCATTGCCATTCTTAAACTTGATCGTAAGTTTCTTTGCATTGGGTTCACAAGGCTTGATTTTTATGGATATACATTGAATATCGATCGCCCTGTATGCTTCTATTTCCACGTATTCATCCTTCCAGTTATAGCGCGAGAGAATTATTTTGTCGCTTTTTGTCAGCATAAAAATTTCCAGGCTCTTATAGTCTACGAATAAGTTCTTGGGATAAAATATTTTGACGTTATCGTCTGTTTCAAGAAGGTCCCTCACGGTGTCCAGTACTTTTTCCAGTTTATATCCGGTGTCGGCATCTTTAGTTCTCGAGACTTTTCTAAAGTCCTCAAAAGACATCGCGATCAAATTTATCCCTCCCCATCTATTTTTATAATATCTCTAATAATATTACACCACAAATACAGTTAAAAAAAAAGCCCGTAGGGAAGTTCTGTAAAAAATAGCTGAAGGATTTTTGGGGCAAGATTCGAAGTAAAAAATAAGACATATTAATATAAGGAAGTGTGGCAGGGATGAAGATAATTATTAAATCCGGCTCCCATTCCTGGCCCGGTGTCATTTTTGATACCCCGACCGGCGTCAAGATCCGCGAAGCGTTGACTATTAAAGGGTGGGCCAGCCGTTGGGGGGAAGAGATTTATTTCTCGATACCGGTCGAAGCCGGGCTGGAAAAAGGAGCCGCAGATGTCGTTTCGCGGGGCGACCTGGGTTACTGGCCTACAGGCAGGGCTTTCTGCATCTTTTTCGGACCAACTCCCATCAGCGGGGGAGATGAAATCAGGGCAGCCAGCGCGGTAAATGTTTTTGGCTGTGTGGAAGGCAGCCTCGACACCCTCAGCCTTGTTCAAGACGGAGACGAAGTAACTGTTGAAAAAGCATAAATAAAAAAATATTTGGCCAAATAAGGCCATAGAAAAAACCTGGCCCCCGGATCGACAGTGTCTTGACAACGGTTTCAGTCTCCTCTATACTATATTAGCGTCCAAAAGAGATTTTTTTAATTAGCCGTTTAATAATTTTTTTTTGCGCCCGTAGCTCAGGCGGATAGAGCAGCGGTTTCCTAAACCGCGTGTCGGGGGTTCGAGTCCCTCCGGGCGCACCAGTTATATCAAACACTCAGGCCACACTTGCTAACAAGTGTGGCCTGAGGCTGTGGGAATTTATCAAGCAATCTTTTAAAAAACAAGGATTCAGTTTTAGATTATCGCTATTTTTGGTACTGGTTCTGATTTTTTGCATTTTGTATTTCCTGTTCAGCCTTCTTGGCCATTTGCTCCAACTTGTTTAAATTGCTCAGTTCTTGTGAAAACTCATATTTTGATTTTAGTTGTTCCGACATCTGAATAATCTTCTTTAACTCATTCTGTGCATTACTTAAGTTTTGTTGTTGGTTTTTCATAGAAATGCCTCCCGTTAAATTTTTTTATATTCAATATTATTGTTTCCTGCCTTTAAATTAATATTCAACAAAAAGTAATTGGTAACACGATATCCTGGGCAAAAAAAAGCAACAATTCATGTCAAGAGGGCATGGTTCTTGCTAGCCCGGCTGTCACCAACGTTTTTTTAACCCTTGTCCTGCGGCAGGGTTTTTGTTGTTATTAAAGAATACTGTTTTATAGACTATGTTATTTATTGTGTGGTAGCGGGGGGAGGGTTTTAAATGACAAAAGGCAAAAAAGGAAAAAGCAGTGTAAAGAAAAGCAATGTTACAAAAAGCAATGTAACAAAAAGCAGTCCGGATCCCGATAAAAGCAAAAAGGCAAAGACAGCGGCGCCTGCAAAAAGGAATATTAAAAACGATTTGCTTTTATTCGCCTTCATGTCGATCGGGATGCTTCTGATCTTTTACTTTGGGTATACCGCATCTAACAGGGACGAACCCGCAAAAAAGGTTACTCTCCAAACAACAAAAGGGAATATTGTTTTTGAAATATACCCCGATAAAATGCCCGTTACTACCGGTAATTTCGAGAAGCTCGTGAGCGAAAACTTCTATGACGGCCTTACTTTTCACCGTGTTGAAAACTGGGTGATTCAGGGCGGTGACCCGCAGGGAGACGGCTCGGGAGGACCTGGTTGGACGATACAGCTTGAGACACACCCAGAGCTTAAAAACTTGCGCGGCGCCGTAGCTATGGCCAGGAGCGAGGAACCCGATTCGGCCGGGTCGCAGTTTTACATTCTAAAAGAGGACGCGGCGTGGCTGGATGGAGATTACGCTGTTTTTGGCAGGGTCATTGAGGGAATGGAGGTAGTGGACCAGATTCAGATCGGGGATGTAATAGAATCTGTAACAGTAGTTATGCAGTTTC
>DFAP01000027.1 GCA_002365855.1 Pelotomaculum sp. UBA3103
GTAAGAGTGCCTGTTTTATCTGAGCAGATTACAGTTGCTGTTCCCAGCGTCTCAACTGCCGGGAGCTTTCTGATTATAGCCCGGCGGCGGCTCATCCTGGTCACGCCCAGGGCCAGCACAATGGTTACTACGGCCGGAAGCCCCTCAGGGACAGCCGCTACAGCCAGGCTGATGGCTACCATGAACATTTCCAGCAGATCTTCCCCTCGCCACAGCCCTATCGAGAATACCATCGCCACGATGACCACCGCGGCAACCCCCAGCACCTTGCCCAGCTTGCCTAAACGCTTCTGCAGAGGGGTAAATTCTATAACTGCCTCATCAAGCAGCCGGGCGATCCGGCCCAACTGCGTCTTCATGCCAGTTTCCACCACAACCGCTTTTCCACGCCCGCCGGTCACGGTAGTGCCCATAAAAAGCATATTCTTCCGGTCACCTATGGAAAGCTGATCTGCTTTTATTACAGCCGGATCCTTCTCCACCGGCACGGACTCCCCGGTCAGGGCTGACTCGTTGGAGCGCAGGGAGGCGGCTTCAATCAGCCTCACGTCTGCCGGGACAGAGTCGCCAGCGTCCAGCAAGATCACGTCACCGGGGACTACTTCCTCGGCGCTTATTTGCACAACCCTGCCGCCCCTCATCACCTTGGCTGAGGGCTTAGTCAGATCCTTTAAGGCTTTAAGAGCATGTTCCGCCTTGTTTTCCTGGATTACTCCAATAACGGCATTAAGAATCACGATAATAAGGATAACAACAGCGTCCTCCCACTCGCCAAGGATGCCCGAGATCAGCGCCGCAGCGATAAGAATTACCACCAGGATCTCCTTCATCTGGCCGGCAAACATGGATAAAAGGCTCCGGGGAGGCTTTTTTTGAAGTACATTTGACCCGTGAACACTCAAGCGGTTTGCTGCTTCATTGACATCCAGCCCCTGTTCAGGGTGAGTTTTGAGTTCCAGGCAGGATTCCTGGACATCCAGTGAGTACCACTTCTTGTCTTGCATATATCCTCCGTTAATAACTCAGATATTCCAGCTTCACCAAGAGATTACTTTAATTATGGCTTATTCTATAGAATTTAATTATATACTTTAAACCACTGCAAAAGAATGGAAGTGATAAAATTTGAAGAGGTTTTCATCCTGTATGTCTAGAATATCAAAATAATCACCGAATTACCCGGACATAGGTGAAAAAAATGATCTATCGTTACCTGGAACAAAAACTGAAATGCCGTCGCAATAAAGAATACTGTTATTTTCAATTATTTATTTTTTCGATGCTGTTTTTCACAGCATCGATTTTGACAGGGGTGATCTTATATAAAGTAATTTCAAACACAGCCTTGAAGCTGCTGCTCCCTTCACTGCAGGGAGTAGACATATTAACCAGGCTGTTAGGAGGTTCGACGGCGGCCTCAGCTATGGCTATGTTTCTTAAAAATATGGTGGCGGTCGTGGCAACTGCTTTTTTAGCCCGGCGCACCAGGGGGATTTCCATCTTACTCCTGCTGGGTTTAAATGGTTTAATTATAGGTTCTGTACTAAGCCTTTTAGCCGCAAACGGTCATCCAATAGCCTGGCTTGTTATAGGTGTTATGCCGCACGGGCTTTTTGAATTCACAGGAGTATTCCTGGGTTCAGCCTTTGGTTTAAAACTTTTACTTTTGCAAGAAAAACAGTTTGCAGAGCAAAAACAAAAAATATATCACCTGTTCTTTAAAACTTTAATACCAATTTTTTTAACCGCCGCATTCATCGAAGCTTTTATCACACCTATCTTTTTGGTAAAATTCGGCGCATAAGATCAAAAAAAAGCTCCAGCCAACCGGAGCTTGATCAAACTATCCTAACAAGGCCACCAGTTTTCTGAAGTTTTCCAGCTGTGTCGGGCTTCCGTGCTGAGGATACTTGATTTCGTATGTGTCTTCCCCCTTGATCCTAATCAGAGCGCTGACCAATACAGCATCAGCGTTTAGCCCGGGTACGTTTTTATATCTCCTGTCAATCCGCACGATCTCGCCTCTATTGTGCGTTGTAGCGTTGATGCTGGAGGGATCAATCTCTACTCTCACAACTTTCTTTTCGGTGAGAAACCAGGCCACTTCCCTGAAGCCGCTACCTTCAACTAACTGCTCCCTGGACTCCTTGTACCAAACCTCGATTCTCCCGGCACTTAAAAAGATATCCTGCAGAGCGATGCTCGAGCAATCAAACATATACAGCTTTTCCCGTCCCGTGGCCATTTCTTTTATTACGTCGTCAATGGTTTTCAAAACAGCGCCGCCTTTCAATGGTCATTATAGAAGCTTATTCGACAAAATTTTTACTTTCCCTTGCACTAACAGGTTAATATTACCCTCAAAGAGAAAAAAGCCCTGAGGGCTTTTAAAATGCCGATAAATTCTTTGTCACGGCCGCACGCCGACAGGCTCAGGTTTTTTTAACAGGGTCTTGTAGGCGTTTGACAGGCTGTCCAGTTCATCAATAAGGGGCAGGTCTTCCCTATGGCTGTATATTACCGTATGATCCCGGTATACGCAACCGTACAGCAGGGTCGTCCCGCGGAAGTCGTAAAGCCCGTAAATTCGGCAATAATAGGGTCGTATAGGATATATTTCGCAGAGAGAGTTTTCCTGAAACGGGCACCCCCCGTCTATATTACCCCAGATCCGGATAGCGGCGCCGTTGATAAATTCAACAAAATAGTTGAGTTTTTTTTCATTTTTTACCTGTCTTTTGATATTTTCGAGTTCAACTGGAAAGACCTGTAATGCGGATACAACCTTGCAGCACTTGCCGCAGATGCCGCAGTCTTTAACTGAATGCTGCAAAAGATTACTGAGTTTTGAATAGAAATTATTTAAATCTCCCAGTAAGGTTTCCATAAGGTCACCGTCCTGTTAAGAACTTATACCTTATTTTACCATACCAGTAATGATTTTAAAATCTTATTAAGTTAAACAGTCGTTTTCAGGGGGCGAATGACTTCTTCCTGTATCACCAGCTTGTAAGGTTCAGCGACGATCGCCCTGTAAATCTCTTCCCATGAGCGGGTGCGGTAAACCAGTCTGGGCAGGGCGCCCTGGTTGTACGGGGCATC
>DFAP01000142.1:0-774 GCA_002365855.1 Pelotomaculum sp. UBA3103
CTGCAGCATTACCCTACTCGATATTGTGTAACCATCAGCAAGGGGAACGGCATATTTTAAAGAAAAAGGGTGGTTAACGATGTCTGATTTTAAGCAAGGAAACGTGGCGAATAAATATTTTAATACTTACATGTATTACCCCGAGTATGCCTACCCCAACGCGCTGCGTTTAATAGCAGACGCGGTGCAGAGTGAAAGGGAGGACGAAATATTCTACCAGTACTTGCTTGGCCGGGCGCCCGATGAAAAGCAAAGGCGGATTATCGAAGACATAAGGAATGACGAAAGAAAGCATAACCGGATGTTCCGGGAAATTTACTATGAATTGACCGGCCGGGAAATTCCGCCGGCGCCGGAAGAGTCTTTTCAAAATCCCCCCGGTTACCTGCAGGGAATCGAGCAGGCTTTGTTCGGGGAACTGGGGGCGGTGGAAAAATACCGCATGATTTTATTCGGCTTGGTGTTTTTGCCTTTCCGCAATATGCTCACAGAAATAATTACCGACGAACTGAAACACGCGGCAAAATGGAATTTCCTGTTTACGCTTAATTCCTCCAGAATGAATAACCCTTACGCGGTACCGGTTTTTGAACCGGGAACGTGAGCGGAACAGTCCCATGGTTTGGGGCTGTTTTTAAGCGCAGGTTATTAATCATGGGCGATTAATAAAAGGGAAGTATTAAAGAAACGTCGAATAGTTGTCCCGGGGCAAACTTTTGGCATAATGTTGAGCCGGCTTTGCGCGTGATTTTGTTTTAAGCCCAGCGGTAAAAT
>DFAP01000142.1:1083-6873 GCA_002365855.1 Pelotomaculum sp. UBA3103
CAGCGGTAAAATGTCAAGCACCATTTTCGAGGAAACTGGAAAAAATTTATCCTAAAAAGGCAAAAAAGGCAACAAAAAACTAGCCCCAGATATTCGACTGGTAATAACTGGGCGACAAGAAGGCGGCCACTTACAGGAGGCGATCAACCACCCCTCTTTCTAGGAATATATAGCTGGTTCGTGCGCAGCAAAGCATAAACCAGCCGGACCAGTTTTCTTGCGGTTAAGACGAGGGCTTTCTTATGTTTATGAGTATGGGCTTCATCATACTTGACGCGGTAGAACTCAGCGAATTCCCGATCATGCACCCTTATCAGGTTGGCTGCCTCTACCAGGTAGTAGCGCAAGTACTTATTGCCTGAGCGGATACGCTTAATATCTTCGGCTTTCCACTCGCCGGACTGCTCTTCGTTCCATACCAGGTCGGCAAACTTGGCCAATGCCTTGTTCCAGCGGCATGGCGGCAATTTCACCGGGAGACAGGAATTCCTCCACCACCGCCATGGCAGTGGCCTCGAAATTATTGGAGAAAATCTTTTCCTGACGCAAAGAGCTGAACTTCAGGAAGAGACTGTTTAAAAAATAGGTTTTTAAAGTGACACCAATGTCCAGACTCTGCCCGACAAAAACACGACTAAAAAAGGCAATAAAAAACTGGCTCCGGCAGGGTGGCTGCTAAAAAGCAACCTACACCCCGGGCCGGTAATACCCTTTTCCCCACTTCTTTGGCCAACCCGTCAAAGCTGGCAAATCCCAATTTGCTAAACTTGCAAATTAGGGCAGCTGGCCTGGGTAATTTATTCTGAAATTCAACAGATAATGTACTAAATGACACTTACTTACAAGGGCGCAGGCGCAACGTAGCTTCGTGCAGCCTATTCACGAAACGGTTGAAACAATCGACGGCCTTTTCCACCAGCTTTTGATCGGAGAACTCAGGCTCCCCCGAGGCAACGGGGAGGTAGCTTTCCCACGGGCTGAAATGCACCACCCTGTGGCGGTGGTGAATGAGCCGTTGGAGCAGCGCCAGATCATTGGAGAAGACTCCTATCTCGCCAAACTTTATGCCGTAGGCCTTACGGTACGCCTTCTTCGCCTCCTCGTAATCCTGAAAGTTTATACGTCGATTCCCGACCATCTTCTGAAGTACTGTCCGGTTACTGGCGACTGCCTCCTCTTTCAAATCGTCTGCGGTGAAATGGGCCCTCTCCCGTTGGGAGTAAAAGGCAGTTATTAAGGCCTTAAGGTCAGGGTTAATCCCTTCTGGCTCCAGTTCCAGAAACCTTGTTTTGCAGTAGTCCTCAAAGCCTGTCACCAGTGTAACAATTATAAAGTTGCTTAAAATCACTTCGAAAGCGTAACCCTCTTCTGATTTTGCTTTTCTAAGCAATTCCACCGCTTGCACCGTGTTCCGCCAGGCCTCTATGGCTGTAGGCTGTAACACCAAATGCCCGCCCAGGCGCACGGAGTAGTGGCCCACCGCCAAGCTGGTATCGCCGATCCTGTAAACACGACCATCATCGCCCACCCTGAGTTGTACCGGGGACGGTCGCCCCTCAGCCCGCACCAGCTTTCCCCCGGGAACTCTCGGGCCTACATGCAGCCTTGTTTCCAAAGGAGACCACACAAGCGCGATATATACCCGAAAACAGGGGGTAACAGACGTTAGATCTACCGTGGCCACGCGGGTTCCTGTGCCGGGAGTGAAATGAAAAAACAATAACTCTAGCCGCTCGTTGCGCACCAATTGGAAAATGTGGGCTCCGGCCGCCAGTTCCAAAATGACCTCCTGAGGCAGAGCCGTATCAAAAAGCGTTTCAGAAACGTAACCGAACTCAACCGTCCCTTCCGGGCGACACATTTCCTCCGTAATCCTTTTCAGCACTTCTGGCGGAATGTTTCGCACTGTCTCACCTTCCTTGTCGGGTCGTAGCGTTCCAGGTGGCAGGCAACTTCCTTGCCCAAGTGGATCCCTTACTTTCTGTCTCTCAGAGAAACCTACCCAGGGCTCCCTCTATCCCATCAGCTTATCAAAGCGTCCTTCATCTAGGGCGGCGATGATTTGTTCACGATCCGGCAACGGCATCCCTTTCTGGATGCGGCTTGCAGCTAGCTCCGTATACCGCAGACATGCCCGCCGGGCCAGGTTCCGGGCAAGATAGAGATAAAGAGTAGAAGAGTCCTTCCAGGGGTTCCCATGAACAAGGTCGCTGCGGATTTTGTAGAGCTCCTTGAAGTTATGTTTGATACGCTCCTTTTCACAGGTATTGTGACCCAGAAGTCTACCTAAACGTTTAGCTAAGGAATCCGTTAGTTCCTTATCATTTGTTTTACCCAAGAGGGCCTCTATAGCGACAGCATGCCAGAGAAGTTGCTCCGCCGACGACTGGTACGGATCAGTCAGAAAAGCCTTTAAAAGATAATCCAACGCTATCTTAAAAAAATTCCAAGTTTCCTCTTGCAGTAGCTTATTAATTACGCCAAAATCCTCCCGAACACATCTCTCTAACTCAATCGTGGCCTTTTCATCAAGGCAAAACCATATATAACGGGACATACCAACTCCTCATCCTCCAGCCCGACTACGGGCTCCACTTCGAGCATCGAAGTGTCTGGGGCGGCGCGCGGTAGTTCGATAAGGTTGCCGTCACATTTAAGACGGAAGGGCACCCGGAAGCCATGCCACGGTACCCAAGTCAGGTGCTTTTTATTCTGAATAAGCCGCTCTACCGAGAAGCGGATACCCATATCAGACCAGCAAAAGCCCTCTAATTTTTCAGGCCGTGCATCATGCAGTTCACGAGCCAGGCTGAATCCTTCAGGTAACCAGTCATATAGCACAAGCCTGTAGAGAGCCATCTGGAAAGGAGCTAGCCAGTCAGGTGCAGCCCGCTTTTTTATTTCAAACAAGTCACTGAAATCAAGAGGTATCTTTCCAATGACATTAATTAGTTTGCTACCGCTGATTACCAAAAACAAGTAATCGGAAAGCTTTTGAGTATCCCACACGGCGTGCGGGTAAAAAACCCTGCTGACTCGGTTTCCAGAAAGGTGCTCAAGTTCATCTCGCGAGAACCGCCTAATGACAAAATCATCGCACACTATGAAATAACCTTGCGAAGTTAAATGTTTTCCTTCTTGTTCCGTTAAATGAATACCTTCAAGTGGCACCAGGTAGGTTACTTTTATTCCTCGGGCCGTAAATGCTTGCTTGTATTGCTGAAATAGCTTCTCATAATCCGGTTTGCTTCCCGTGTCAGCACAATCTAAGTAGTACCCGGAGCGGCGGAAGAAGCTAGTTGCGGCATTTTTCCACCAATTGTAAGAGGAAGAAGAATGGGGTCCATCACCGTCTCCGTAAGCACCTCCACGGTATAACTGCTTAATTAGAGGAAGTCTCTGTCACGCTCTCAGTGAGTAAAGTAACAGCACAAAATTTTCTTTTGCGCCGCAAACCATAGCAGACGTCAAATTCGTTAAAAAGTGGATAATTTGTAACTTCCGTACCTTGCCAAATAAAACCTCAGCACCGCCTTAAACAGTGGGCCATGATTGGGTATCTTTAAATGCAATAACTCATGAACTATAACTTCAGCCCGAAAAGCTGCCGGTTTTTTTAGTAATTCCGGATCAAATGTCAACCGCCCTTTGCTGGAGCAGCTGGCGCATTTGTTTTTCATCGCCCGGAGATGGACCTGTTTTGGCTCTACTCCAATCCGCTTCGCCCGGATGGCCATTTCTGATCCAACTTCATCCAGAGGAAGACAAGAGATGTCTTCATATAAAGGGCAGATAGTCGTGCTTCCTTCAATAGGCTCAGAATTTGCATGTGGTAAAACCATCAAATTTACCACTCAAAAGATACAGACCTGACCATTACCGGTTTACGATTGTAACCACATCCAAATCCAAACCCTGGCGCTGTATTTCAAATCGTTTAGATTGCCATATATCCGCCACTGAAATATCCAGGTGAAAAGGAAAAGCTGAGGGTAGCAGGGGCAACTGCTGCAGAATCACCGCTGGGGTTGATTCCGGACACAGCAGGGCTTCTAAAAACCACAACTGAACGCTATCGCTGGCCGGACCTTTTTTGGCGGCGGGGATGTAAACGCCTTTTACGGCCGTATCCTGGAGAACGCCCCAGTCTACCAGCGAACGTACCACTCGTTGGCTCGCCCGGCGAACAGTTGACCTTTCTCCCCACCGCTCCGCCAGCCGGCGGTAAATCTGCTCTAGAGAAACTTCATTCTGCAGTGACAACAGACGACCAGTAATATCCGCTATATCGCGAAAAAACGGGTAGGCCGCAAGCGTCATGCCCCAGTGCAACCAGAGTCTTGTATCGGGGCCGTCCTCGGTTAAAATTCTTAAAGCCCGCTCCTGTAATGACCGGTGTTTCTGCGGTACCCTGACCCAAATCCGGGTTAACACGGTTATGGTCTTCCTGCGTGCCTCCCTGCTTCGACATTCTGATTGCAAGAAATCATCAAGGTATTTCCGTACCTCAGCAATGTCTGTTTCCGTTGCGGCTTTCCAGGCGGCGGCATCCAGCCATTCCAACCTGATTCGCCGGTCAAAACCTATGTTTAACGCCATAATCAATGCTCCTCCCAAATCCTGACAAAGGGAACGATAACCTCTTTCAAAGATATTCCGCCGTGGCTGACAACTTCTTTACTCTCAGAAACAAAGGCCGACCGGCCCCCGGCCAGTAGCACAAAGTAACCCTGGGGTAAACCAAAACCAGGCCAGCAGATGGCATTTTCTATTTCTTCCATTATCTGCTGCCGAAAAACTTCGTAATGATAAATTCTGGCCCGCTTACCGCGGGACTCAGCCAGGACTCCGTCCGGCAAACGGCCCTTTCCCCTGGCCGCAATATTACCGTGATCCGAAGTCAGATAGACGGCAAATTTGTTTTTAAGGAGATGATCAATTAGCTGGACCAGGTAACCCTGTTCGGCCCACAGCCTGATTTGCTGGTGCATCCCGGCTGTTCCCAGCTCCATGCCGTGCATGATCCTGTCCACTTTATCTATAACCAGACCAGCGATCTCGAACTGTGATCCTAAAAGTTCTCCAATTTCACCTGCCAGCCCGTCACCCAAACCTTTACGGTAGTAGATATTTCCCCTCCTGACCCCGCTGTCTTCCCAAAATTTATGCCAGTGCTGTTCTTCTTTCGAGGTTGTCGTTAGAGAGTCCTTGAAATACAGGGGCGGCTCGGCAGCGAACAGTGCCTGCCGTGAGATAGAAGTTAAGGTCGGTACCCAGGCAAAGACCTGGTTTTCCTCGACTCGCCACGCCGGGCACCTGTCTCTCAGGAAATTGCGGATAACCAGCCATTGATCTAACGCCAGGCCGTCAATTACGAGCAGAGCAATGTTTTTTGCTCTTCCTCTGGCACGCTGGTAAGCCAGGTAACGGGGTATGTGGTGCACCATTACCGGTTTGGACGCGTAAGAAAGGTTGGCCAAAGAACCGTAGCGCACGAGCATCCAGCCCGCAAAGCGCTCTTCCAATTGATCGTGCAATTCCTCAATTTGCGGTTTACTTCCAGTTTTTATGTCCTGATTCAGTTCACCGCTGAGTACAATTAACTCCGCCCACAGAACGGCCAGGCGCTGCCAGTCCCTGTGGGACGCCGTTTCTCCAGGCAAATCTTGTCGAATCTTCTCCAGCAGCCACTTAATCCTGCGCCTTTCCTCAGCCTGTTTGTCAAAAAGCACACCTGCCAGGACCCACTCGGGCATACCTTCCGTACTCGCAACCGGAACAGGCTTTAAA
>DFAP01000029.1 GCA_002365855.1 Pelotomaculum sp. UBA3103
ACAGTGCGGCAATCCTTTGCCATGTTGGTTTTGGTGTCATTCTCTGGGTGGCTCCCACGTTAAGTGCCTATATTAACAAGGAACCATTTGAGATTAGCGGCATACTGATATTCGCTTACGGATGGGGGATATTAATCATTGAGAGATTTCGGGAGGGCGTTGAGGGAAGGAACAACACTGCGTATCAGGAGTCTGAAAAATGAGCGATAAAGATATCAACTTTCAAAGAAAGAATGACGGGCTAGTAAGACAATATGTAAAAATATTTCTCTTACAGTTATGGTTATACAGTAAAACTACAAATTCTTCCCTGCCCCAAGTTTTCAGGCGGGGAATTTTTGTTTAGGAGCCTGCGACAATGCGACAGTCTGACGGTTCTTGCCTGCCACCAGCTGGTGGCAAGGCAAGAAACCGTCCCCAACTTGCTAGTATTTTAGAAGGATTGTATCCCTGCTGCATGCCACAAAATCTTCCTTGATGTCGCCGCAAAATTTGCAGATGACGGTTAGAACATCGCAGAGGTCACTTTGGGTGACGTAGATGTCGAAGCTGCCGGGATCTTCGTTGCCGCAGTCGCAAAAATATCTGATCATATTCGTTATCACCTCTGCCTGATTTAGTGAAAATTCGACATTAACAGAGGCGATCCTTCATATTCAAGGTTGTCAATATTTAACTGCTTCTTTCCGGCCGGCAAAAAATTTTACCAGGAGCATCCCCGCTATAAAACCACCAATATGGGCCCAAAAGGCCACACTTTGTGCAGCCTGCTCGCTCAGGCCGGCAGTGCCGCTCAAGATCTGCAGTGCAAACCAAATGCCCAGGAAAATTACCGCAGGAATGGGTATCACCTGAATGATGATAAAGAAAAATACCAGCGTCAGCACCCGGGCCCGCGGGAATAAAATCAGGTAGGCGCCTAAAACCCCGGCAATCGCGCCGCTTGCCCCGACCAGCGGAACATTGGAAAGGGGGGCGTAAACAACGTGTGCAAGGGTGGCAAGATACCCGGTCAGCAGGTAGAAGATCAGGTATTTGAAATGACCCATGCGGTCTTCCACATTGTCCCCGAAGATCCAGAGGTAAAGCATATTGCTCAACAGGTGAAACCACCCGCCGTGCAAAAACATGGTCGTGGTAAGACGGGTAACCTGTTCCATGGTCAGGCCCGCCTCCACCAGCTGTGAGGGGACGACCGCGTGGGTGTAAATGAAAGCGTCCAGATGCCTTCCCATGGACAGCTCATAAGTGAAGGCTACAATGTTTACCAAGATCAACAGAATATTTACAATAGGAAAGGTGTTGGAAGGAATATTATCCTTTAATGGTATCGTGGGTTGTTCCCCCCCTCAAGTTACATTTAATAAAGCAACAGCTTATTACATTATATTCATTTTTATCTTCCCAATCCGTCTGCCAGGGATAACTTTTTTTATTCTCCCCGATTTGCAGACTCTTAAATAAGGTCAATATTCCCAGCGGTTATTATAGACTCTCCATAACTGAAAGGGTATCTCTGAGGACCTTCCCGGCCATGTCATTGATAACAACAGCGGCCCGGTCATCCCAGGGGGTCGGATCATTGTTAATTATAGCCAGCTGCCTGGCCCTCTCCGGCAGCGAGGCGACAGGGTATACCTGAAGGCTGCTGCCGATTACAAGGAGCACCTGACACCCGTCCAGCGCCCGCGATGCGAAAAAGAAGTCCTCTCCCATGGGATCTTCAAACAGCACCACGTCCAACCGTAACACACCCCTGCACTCGCAGCAGCGGGGCGGGTTTTTCCCTGAGTTAAACTGGTCAACGAGAAAATCAAACGGAAAACTCCTGTCGCATTCCATGCAGCGGCAGGTGCGCAGGTGCCCGTGGACCTCCCAGACTCTTTTCGACCCGGCCTTCAGGTGCAAGCCGTCAATGTTCTGCGTCACTATGCCAGCCAGGCGCCCTTCCCGCTCCAGGCGGGCCAGCGCTAAGTGGGCATCGTTAGGCTCAGCGCCTGAGTAACGGGTCCAGCGGTCCAGATTGATTTTATAAAAAGCGGCCGGGTCACGTACCAGGGCGGAAACGGAAGCTGTCTTTATCGGGTCATATTTCGTCCAGAGACCGCTTCCAGGGCTGCGGAAGTCAGGTATTCCGCTTTCGGTGCTTATTCCTGCGCCCGTCAGGGCGTAAGTGCGGGCTGAATTCTTTAAGAGTTTGGCCAGCGCACTAATTTTATCTTCGTACAACATCTCAGATTCTACCCCGCTTTCTTATTACCTCAAATATCATCCTTTACTGCATTTTTACAGCCGGGAACAGGCCAGAGGTTTCGCCGGTCAAAGGTCATCAACGCATTGAGAAACCGGGATTTAAAGTCAGGAAACTGTTGCGTCAAATAGGACAGTATTTCCCTGGCCTGATCCCTCTTGGTACGGCCTGCGGCCGGGCAGGGGTTGGTCATGGTCAACAGTTTCTCCATCTCGGCCCAGGCGCGCACATCCTCAGACGGGAGATAGACAAGCGGCCTGATCATGGTAAGCCCGCTGCGGTCCAAAAAAGTGCAGGGGGAAAAGGTGCGCAGCTGTCCGGTATAAGACAAACTCATCAAAAACGTTTCAATCGCATCATCCAGGTGATGCCCCAGGGCTACCCTGCTGCACCCCTGCTCCAGAGCTTTGCCGTGGAAAGCGCCGCGCCGCAGGTGAGCGCAGAGAGCGCAGGGGTTTTCCCCCTTCCTGACTTCGAATACAATTTCAGCAATATCAGTCTTAACCACATGGAAGGGCACCCCCCTGTCACGGCAGAAGCTTTCCAGCAACGATATATCCACAGGCCAGCCCAAATCAATAAAAACTGCTTCCAACTCAAATTTAACAGGCGCAGAGCGGGAAATAAGGCGCAGCGCGTGCAGCAGCGAGGTGCTGTCTTTTCCTCCGGATAGCCCCACCGCCACGCGGTCACCGTCTTCAATCATGCCGAAATCCTTGATGGCCTTTTTAACCCGGCCTAAAAACCACTTGTGGTAATCCTTTGCCATATGAGTTCTTCCTTGTTGTTTTTCCTTTTTTGCCACATTTTATATTATCATAATCGGCGCCGCCGGCAAAGGCAAGTCCGGGCTGTAAAGAACGAAAAATAACCCTCCTCAAATCCAATAAAACAGGCTTGAAGGGGGCAGAGGGAAATTTATCGTAATTTATTGATTATCTCAGCTGTCCAGGTCTTGTTCCTCAGGGAAATAGTCAACCAGGTCATCAAGTGTAAGCCCGGGGAGAAAAGGCTTCAACCTTTCTCTTAACTTGCACAGCGACTCCAGTGTCGGCTGCGTTTTTTGTTCTTCCCACCTTTCCAGCAACCAGGTGGAGCAATTAACAATCTCTGCAAATTTTATAAGATCATGGATGCCCATTTGCATCCTCCAGTACCTGACTCTGTTTTTGATGGGCATAGTTTTTTACCTCCCGCCAGATATTTTATGCAAAAAATAGAAAATTCAGTACTTTTTGTGAAAAGACAGGAGTATTTGTTGTCTGCCAAATATCCCTCCCTCTGTAATAAAATACCTTTTAATTAACTAGTTGATATTTAATCCAATAAATAGTATATTGTATTTGGATGTCGAAAAAGCTCGTTTCCTCTGATTTAAGATTGCCCGGCCGGAAATACACCATTGAAAGGGTTTAATCGATGACATGCAAGCATCTGCTTCTTTTTGCGCTGGTTCTCATCCTTTTCACCGGCTGCAGCGGGGCTTCCCTGGTAACAGCATATTCCCACACACCAGACTTGGAACAGGCCAGCACGGACGTGGTCTCAGAAGCAGAACCTGCGCAGGCGCTCACGGTTCCAGCGGGTCCGGTCAAAAATGCCTACCTTACTATCGATGACGGGCCGAATTCCCACTTCACCGGAATATACCTGGATATATTAAAAAAATATAATGCCAAAGCAACGTTTGTGGTTGTCGGAAGCAATATTGAAAGAAACCCCGAAGTGTTTAGAAGAATATTGGATGAAGGCCACAGCATCGCCAACCACACTTTCAGTCACGATTACAAAAAGATCTATGCCAGTCCGGAGGCATTTCTGGAGGACCTGGACAGGGGCAACAAATCAATTTCAGCAATTACGGGGAGCGAGGTTAAAATGTTCCGGGCGCCCGGCGGGGCCTCCAGGCTTACCTCAAGTTTTAACGGTGTTCTGGACAGTCACGGTTATAAACATCTTGGCTGGAATGTAAGCAGTGCTGATTCCGACCCCAATGGCATCAGCTCCCAGCAGATTATTGACAATATTAAAAACGGTGTCATCGCGGTAGAAAAGATGGAAAAATCACCAATAATCCTTATTCATGACGGAACTGAGATTAACCTCGGCACAGATAAGCCGGGAACAGCTGTGCACAACTATATCAGAAGCCGGGAAAGCGGAGTCGCCGCCCTTCCTGAGGTCATAGAGTTTTTGCTGGACAGGGGCTACACCCTAGCCGGCGCTGATGAAAATACCCCAGCAGCCTGGTGAAATATAATGCAACCGAAAGGCTTAATTTTCGGCCTCCAACCCCTCCAGGGGGTCCATTTCTTCCAGGGACCTGCCGAAGTACAAAGACCCGGCGCCCATTAGAAAGTTAAGCGAGGCAAACAAAAGATAAACAATGCTCAATACGGAGCCTTTTAACAGGAAATACCCGCCGTACAGCAGCAGCCCGTAAAGAAAATAATTTCTCGCTTTTTTCCTGGAGCCGAACGCCGAATCTAAAAAGGCCATTACTGAGTCTAACCGTTTTCTGCCAACCCCCGAGGAAAGTGCCGCGGGGCTGTCCTCTTTTTCCCGGAAGGCGCTGCACCCGGCCTGCCTGGCCAGGTCCATCAACCTGTAGCGATTTACCAGTCTAATCCTGATTCCCCTGCGCGAGGCCTTCCTTACCACGGACAGAACTCCGTTCTCAAAATTACTGGAGGTTACGTAAATACCATTTTTAAAGTTTCCCAGGCTCAGGGTGCCTGCAAAAGAACGAACTTCTTCAGACGCAACCTTTTTGTCCGCTTCCAGCAGAGAACAGCGAACCACCACGGGGGTGCCATTGTAAGTCAGTTCCAGGTCAGCGCCCTGCTCATTCCTGGTTTTAGCCTTTTTAGCTGTCGTTTGAGATGCCGCCTGAAAACCAGTCAGGCCGGCCAGGATCTCCCTCACATATGTCAAAAACTCAGCCTGTGATTTTTTTGATATACCTTCCATAAACTTTTGTCCCGCCGTCCAGAACTTCCTCTGTTCCTGCTTCCTTAGTTCCAAAAGCGCAAAAATTTTCTTCAGCAGCAGGGCTTCGGCTGCCAGCAGCGGCACTGACAACACCAGCGCGACTGCGGGTCGCCCGGTAAAATTAGCCAGAAGTATAAAACTGGCCAGCCAAACCAGCATAAGTCCTCCCAGGGTGTCGATCCTTTTACCAAAGGTGGTTCTGCTGTCTTCCCTGGGCTTGCGCAGGAAATAGCGCAGTGAGGTCCCGCGCCTGCGCCGTTCCTGCCAGTTAATAAAGCCGTGCCTGAAATCACCGGCTTTAAATTTAAGCAGCCTCCGCACTTTAAATTTGCTCATTTATAGTGTTCCTCCAAGTCTTTTTACTATAGTTTTTCCCAATTCTAGGGAAATTCTTACCTGTTAGTTGATAAAATAAAAATCTATTGATTTTTTCGAAATAAAGGAGTAAAAAGAGATAATGCAGATTGAATTGAAAAGAAACGTGGGTGCGGCTGGATGAAAATAACCGTTGTCGGAGCGGGGAAAGTCGGTCTGGAAATAACCAGGCGCCTTTGTGATGAGGGCCATGATATTGTTGTAATTGACAAGATAGAAAGCAAGCTTACCGGCATTCAGGAGCATTTGGATGTGCTGTGCCTGAAAGGAAACGGTTCGAGCGCCCATATTTTGAGATCTCCGGAAGTGGCCGGCAGTGATTTGCTGGCTGCAGTGACCAACAGTGACGAAGTCAACATGATTGCCTGCATGACCGCCAAGAAACTGGGCATTCCGAAGACCATTGCCCGGATCAGGGACCCGGAATACGCCCGTGAGCTGGTCATTTCAAAGGAAGATCTGGGAGTAGACCTGGTGATCAACCCGGAATATGCCGCGGCTATGGAAATTAACCGCCTGCTAACCGTATCCATGCCGGTGCATACCGAGCCTTTTGCCAACGGCAGGGTTCAGCTGGCCGATATTGTTGTTGAAGAAAACATGAAGGACTTTGCCGGTAGAAAGTTGAGCGATATTGAAATGCCTCCATCCTCCCTGGTGGTGGCAATATCCCGCATGGGCCAAATGGTCATCCCAGGAGGGAAAGATACGATACTATCCGGCGACACTATTTATATCCTGGGGCTTTCGGAAAGCATCAGCAAAATTTGCTCAAAAATAAAGAAAAAGAAACAGAAAATGCAGAAAGTAATGATCCTGGGAGGCGGCAGGATCGGTTATTATCTGGCTGACAAACTTTGCACCATGGGCATGAAAGTAAAAATTATCGAACAAAACAGGGATAGGTGCCAGGACCTGGCGGAGCTTCTGCCGGATGCCCTTGTGCTGCAGGGTGACGGCTCCGACGTTGACCTGCTCAAACGGGAGGGGGTAAAAGATACCGACGGCTTTGTGGCTGTTACAGGTATCGATGAGGAAAATTTGCTTCTGTCCCTCCTGGCCAAGCAGATCGGCGCAAAGCGTGTAGTTGCCAAGGTCAGCAGGCCTAGCTTCGCCCCCCTGGTGGAACGCCTTGGAGTAGACGCGGCCATCAGTCCCAGGTTGATCATCATTAGTGAAATCCTAAGGTTTATCAGGGGGGGCAAGCTTTTGACCCTGTGCCTCCTACTGAACGGGCTGGCAGAGGTTTTTGAGCTGATCGTACAGCCGGGCACAAAAGTAACCGGAAAGCCCCTGTCCCGCGCGGGGCTGCCCAAAGGAGTTATTGTCGGCACCATTTTGCGCGAAGACAAGACCATTGTACCTGAAGGCAAAGATGTAATCATGGAAGGCGACCGGCTGGTAATATTCTCCCTGGGTCAGCATATTCACGTTATCGAGTCCCTATTTAACGTAGTCGGGGGATATAAATTTGAACAGGAACCTTATATTTAAAACACTTGGACTGGTCCTCCTATTTGAAGCTGCCGCAATAACTCCTTGTCTTTTTATCTCCCTTTACTACGGTGAAAATGATCTACAGGCCTTTTTATACAGCCTGATGATTGTCAGCCCTGTAGGATTTGCCCTGGCGATGACTCCCGTTAATTCTAAGGACGTGGGTTACCGGGAAGGCTTTGCTATCGCTACTCTGAGCTGGCTTTTAACTGCCCTGTTCGGCAGTCTTCCCTTTATGTTTTCAGGTGCCCTGCCCTGCTTTGTGGACGCATTTTTTGAAACCATGTCCGGTTTCACCACGACGGGGGCCTCGGTCATTGATAATATTGAAGCCCTCTCCCACGGCATATTGTTCTGGCGAAGCCTCACCCACTGGCTGGGCGGCATGGGAACCATTGTCCTGATCCTGGCCTTGATTCCATCCCTGAAAGTGGCCGGAATGCAGCTATACAGGGCCGAGGTGCCCGGCCCGACCAAGGGCAAGGTGCTGCCGCGTATTCTCCAGACCTCCAGGCAGCTTTACAAACTATACCTGATCATTACCGGAGCTGAGATAATTCTGCTGTGCATAGCCGGCGTGCCTTTGTTCGATTCTTTTATCCACACCTTCGGCACGGTGGCCACCGGGGGATTTTCCAGTAAAAACATGAGCGTGGGCGCTTACGACAGCCTCGCCATTGAATTAATAATCGTATTCTTTATGATCATCTGCGGGGTGAACTTTGCCCTGCATTACAACGCGCTGCGCGGCAATTTAAAGAGTTACTGGCGCGATCACGAGATTAAGCTGTACCTGGGCCTAATTATTGTCAGTGTGCTATTGATCGGGGGAAACCTGATCAATACTCTCGGCTACCAGCCCGGTGAGGCCTTTCGGGCATCTCTCTTCACCGTATCATCCATTATAACCACAACCGGCTACGCCACCGCAGATTTCAACAGCTGGCCGGAGTTCAGTAAATTCATTCTTCTGGCCCTGATGTTCGTTGGAGGGTGCGCCGGCTCCACCGGCGGCGCCATAAAAAACATCCGGTTTCTGATTCTCTTCAAAACTGCCTCACGGCAGCTGGTGCGCCTGCTTCACCCGCAGGCGGTGGTTCCGGTCAGGCTCGGCAAAGATGTGGTGCCGGAGATTGTAGTTGAAAACGTACAAACCTTCTTCTTTTTATATATTTTTATTCTGGCTGCAGTAACAGCCTACATCTCCTTCCTCGGTTATGACATAGTTAGTTCGTTGTCTGCCGTAGCCGCCACGCTGGGAAACATTGGACCCGGACTGGGATTGGTCGGCCCGGCGACCAATTTCAGCGCCATGCCTTACTCCGGTAAAGTCATTCTCAGCCTCTGCATGCTGCTAGGGCGTCTGGAAATCTATACCGTACTGGTTGTAATCAGCACAAAATTCTGGCGTTAGCCTAAAAGCTTTTTACTCCTGACAGCACTGATTATTCGTATAAAAGCGGTTTTTGCTTAACTTAATATAATATTTTCTTTACTCGCGGGAAAATTTATTGTTTAATGTTGATGTTATGATAACTGTCAGGAGGTCTTAACCGATGCTTTACGAAAGCACCAGAGGGAAGTACGGGAGGGTTTCGTCAGCAGAGGCGATCAAGATGGGAATATCGCCTGACGGAGGTCTTTTTGTACCGAGTGAAATACCATCTATAACCGGTGAACTGCTTCAGGAAATGGCGGCCTTAAGCTACCAGCAAAAAGCCGCTGTGATTTTGAAATTATATCTTACCGATTATACGGAGAATGAAATAGAGAGCTGCGTTTCACTTGCCTACAACTCTTCAAAGTTCGACTCCCCCGAAATAGCTCCGGTTAAAAAGCTGGGAGATTTCCTGAGCACCCTGGAGCTGTGGCACGGCCCTACCTGCGCCTTCAAAGATATGGCCCTGCAGATTCTGCCGCACCTGCTGACCAGGGCGGCGGTTAAAACCGGGGAGAAATCCACCATCGTGATCCTGGTTGCCACTTCCGGCGATACCGGCAAAGCTGCCCTGGAAGGGTTTAAAAACGTCCCGGGTACAAAAATCATTGTATTTTACCCTGAACAGGGTGTGAGCGAGATCCAGAGGCTCCAGATGATTACCCAGGAGGGCGACAATGTCGCCGTCATTGCCGTCAGGGGCAACTTTGACGATGCTCAGACAGGGGTTAAAAATATTTTCGGAGACCCGGAATTCAACCGGGAGCTTCACAGGGCCAACTACGTTTTATCCTCAGCCAATTCGATCAACTGGGGCAGGCTTGTGCCCCAAGTCGCATATTACTTTTCCGCCTACCTTGACCTGCTGGCAAAAGGTGAAATCACCCCTGGTGAAAAGATCAACTTCGTTGTTCCCACCGGCAACTTCGGTAATATCCTGGCGTCCTATTATGCCCGGGAAATGGGCCTCCCGTTAAACCGGCTGATCTGCGCTTCTAACGCCAATAATGTCCTTACCGATTTCATCCGGACCGGTGTTTATGACAGGAACAGGGTATTCAAAAAAACCTTGTCCCCTTCGATGGATATATTAATTTCCAGCAACCTGGAGCGGCTGCTCTACCATCTTTCCGGACGAGATCCGGCCAGGATCAGCTGCTGGATGGGGGAACTCAATAATGCAGGCAAATACGGCGTTGATGAAAGAACCCGCACACTGATTCACAAGTTATTCTGGTCGGACTTCGCAGATGACAGCGAGACGCTTGACACCATCAGGCTTACCCACCGGCGCTACGGCTACGTGGTTGACCCCCACACCGCGGTGGGCATAAAAGTTCATGAAAAATATGCCGCTGCCACCGGGGACTGCGCCAAGACCATCGTGGCCTCTACGGCGAGCCCCTTCAAATTCAATGATAGTGTGGCCAGGGCCATCCTGGGAGAAGTAGCGGTTAGAAACAAGGATGAATTTAAACTGCTCGAGGACCTTGCGGCGGCCGGCGGCATGGAAATACCACCCGGGCTGAAAAATCTGGACAAAAAACCGGTTTTTTTCAGTGGCGCCACCTCCAAAGACCAGATGGCCGGGGCGGTCAGAAACATCCTAATTCCCTGATAGGGAAGCAAGGAGATGCTACTAACTCTTGCTACCCTGAGCGCCTCCGGCTTATGAAGGTGGACAACCCGCCTTTTCTTCAGCTGCTTCGTACTATTAACTTATCAGTAGTCAGCGGGATATATTAATTAGGGACACTCCTGTGCTGTAGGAATGTCCCTAAATTTATAACTGAATTTTTTATAATTTCTTCTCCCTGGAAAGCAACATCCAGCTTACGCTTTATCAGCCAAGTCATGACCCTCGCCCCTTTTTTCCCTCCAGGCGCCATAAGACCCGCCCAACCACTGACCAACCAGTCCGGACGCCAGCGACAGGGGAATAAACCAGGCGCTTAATCCCATTTCAACGCGAAGCAACACAATCAGAGGTATTGACAGGTGAACAGCTAAAAACCAGGAGGCGGAAAACCTGCTGACCGAAACCCGCCATCTTCCCAGGGGAAGATTGCAAATAAAAGAAACTGCGGAAAGACCTACTGCAGACAGTATAAAATGAGGCATTAGATCATCTCACCCATAGTTTATCCGGCGCCATAGCATTATATTGAGAACTCAACCAGGCTACCCTTATGAGTTTCTCTGCTTCAATTTTTCAATAACAAGGACATCTGTTGGAAAAGCCAGCGGGGGAGGGGAAGAGAGGTCAAAGTAACCTACCTCATCCAAATCCTCGCTTGCCTTCAGCTCGCCCCCCACTACTTCGGCCTCAAACCAGATCCCGACCGTGTGGGTCTCCGGGTTATGGAAGTTTGACTGCACTGTAAAAACTTTTTTAATTTTAACGTCAAGACCTGTTTCTTCCTTAAATTCCCTCATCGCGGCATCAAAAACATCTTCATCATATTCCACGTAGCCGCAGGGTATACACCACATACCACCGCAGTAGCTGCTGTTCCTTCTGCCCATGAGGATGCGCCCGTCCCGGTCTAAAACAACAATGGCCACACCCACAACAGGGTTTTCGTAAAAAATGTAGCCGCAATCAGAGCAGGTGAGCCTGTCCCTGTCGCCGTACACCTTATATCTTAAGTCACCACCGCATTTAGGGCAGTAATAAAAACGCTGGTTCATCAACTCCACCCTCCAGGGCTTTTTCCTATTATAACAGCTAGAGTCTTCTTCGCGCACAATATTTTTTACGTTGGCAAAACAAAAAACCGGTTAATTATAACCAGCTACAAAGTCTTCCGCGTAACATCTAAATATTTGCTCAGCACAAGTGTGGGTAGATGCCGGGGGAGAGGGTACACTCACAGATGTCCAGCCTTACTTCCTTTGGGGCCGCTTTGAAGCAAACAAATAAATTTTTCCACTAACTCTGGCACAAACTGCATCCCGGCACACTTCCGCAGTTCTTCCACTGCTTCATCATGCGACATGGCATTGCGGTAATTTTAATAATTCAAGTTAACTTGCAGATTTTTATAGTGGTTCTCGTTGTTTTCTTATCGGGAAGCAACGAGAACCATCCCCGCTGACCTCTGAATGTCCCCAACTTACAGACAAAAAAAGAGGGGCAGTGCCCCCTCCGTCCGTTTTGGTTAGATATAAACAAAAAGCCCGTTTTTTACGGGCATGTTCATTACTGGTTCAGGTTTACGAACAACGCATTCTCTTTTTCGTCATATTTTGCGCTAAATTTACCTTTTGCCGCGATGTTGAAATGATTAAAAAAGCCTCTGCTAAAAACCTTCGTTTTCTTAATATTCTGCCCATCATCTGTGGCTTTAACCCGGATTGTGTTCGTTTCTTGGTCATAAGCAAGCTCTACCTTTTCCGTATTCAGCTTTTCGCGAGCATGTTTGTTTAAGACAATAGAATTCTTAGAAATAGTTACCAAGGGCAATTTGGGTACTCTTTCACCTCGAGGCTTATAAACTTCAAACGTCATTCTACACACTCCCATATTTTGTATTCTTGATAGATTATAATCAAATATTTACTACTTGTCAAACGTTCTAATTATTTAATTAAAAAGCTGTATTTGAGTAAGACTACGCAAAACTACCATTATGCAGAGTTGTGGTTTCAATAAAAAAACAAAAAATGAGTTTTATTTTTTAAATAAAACTCAAAGTTGTACTTTAATAGGCTTGTTTTATTTTTATGTCCACCTTTAGGCCATCTTAAGGGTTCTTTACCGCAGCACCCGCAGTTATTTATAAGTCAGGCTGTCCAAATACAAATGATTCAAAAAGTCGCCCCGCTGATTTTCATTAATGTTTTTTCCAACTCGTGCCATGAAGAAATTTGCCGGGTGCTCCATAATATCCGGATCGTCTGTCTGGTAGACCCGGAAGCCGATCTTGCTGAAAAGGCGGTAAAGAACGTCTTTGTATGACCACATATCCAGGCCGCTGCCCTCTAGGTCCCAGTGCCAGGCGTATTCAAGGCTGATAACCACATGGTTTTCCATAAAGCCGTGCCGTCCCGCTGCTGTTATCAAGCTCTTCCCCACCCCCTGGCGCCTCCAGCGGGGAGAGATTTCGACAGCCCCCAGTTCAAGAATAAAAGGCAGGCTGCTCCAACGAGTCAGTTCATGAGGCTGGTGAAATGCCAGATATCCGATGATAACCTTTTCACTTACAGCTATAAAAACCTTGCAGTAGTCATCCGCTGCAATCTGAAGCAGAGCATCCTTCTGAATTTCAGCGGGCCTGAAGTTGCTCATTTCCGGGTCTATGGCCAATTCACCAAGACAGGAAGCAGAAACTGGTCCTTCAACTACAAAAGACCGCTCCTCTACTTTGGACGGAGATATTTTGGTCATGCAGATCCCCCCTCGGTCCCGGTTAGTATTAGCTGTAGATCCAAACATTAGCCGCCAGACCCGTTTATTCCTTTCGCCTGTTTTCTCTTGTAGAAAATAAAAAAAGGTCTTTGCAAAGAGCAGATGGACATATGAAGGGATTTTTCCTTATGCTTAGAATATTTGATGTACAAACGGATAACTCGGGCGGGAACAGTAACAATTTTAGGAGGGGTCACTTTGAATTATGAAGAAATGACCATGCAGGAAAGGGCAAACCTGTGCCAAAACATTTACCAGGATAGTGGCGAAGCGGAAACCCCTAAGTGTTCCGACATCTTTCTGGACACACCGCAGTGCGGTTCTATCTGCTGCGGGCACTGCCCAAAATATACCGGCTGTGTAGAAGCAAAATGTGAGAAAGTTTGGATCGATCCCCGGACTATTATTGACAACCCGGTAGGAAGGCTGATCTACGTGGAGTTGGAAAGCGGACGGCTGGTTTCCGGCTCAATACCATGCATAATAAGCGAGATGTATGATGATAACGAGTAGACATAACTAAAGATTTTAAGTTTTATTACGAAAACTTATATATACAAAAGAAAGGCGACAAAAATGACGAGGTGCGGCCGGTGAGAAGAGTGGCAATCACATCCCTGCTTTCAGGCATGAAAGTGGGCCATAACATTTACAACAGCAGGGGCGAAACACTGATCAGCAGGGGCGTGATTCTGAATAAAAGGTATATTGACAGCTTAAAAAAGCTGGGTATACCAGCACTTTATATCATCGATGACAGTCTGCCCGATTTTTTTGTTCAGGACGTGATTGACGAAAGAAGCAGGGTTGCCGCCATCAAACTAACCAGGAGCATCCTAAACGGGCAGAACACTTCCGAGTCTCCCCTGGACAAGGCGGTGGTAAGCGACTCAAAGAAAGTTGTCAATGACATCATAGACCAGCTCCTGGACAACCCATCTTTGATGGTCAACCTGGTCGATATCCGAAGCATTGACGATTACCTTTTCGGGCATTCGGTCAACGTCTGCGTTCTATCCCTGGTTACCGGTGTGTCCCTGGGATACGACAAAACAAAGCTGATGAACCTGGGAATGGGCGCCTTGATGCACGATATGGGCAAAACCCTGGTTCCTCCCCATATTCTGAATAAACCAGGCTCCTTAACTGAAAGTGAGTTCAATGTTGTCAAGAGGCATTCCGAATACGGTTATACCATCCTGGCCAGCAACGAGGCTTACGTGAGGAAGCTGTATGCCCTGATTGCTTTGCAGCATCATGAGCGGTACAATGGCGAGGGATATCCGAAGGGACTGCAGGGCGGCAGCATTCACGTATTCTCCCAGATCGTCGGTATTGCTGATGTGTATGACGCCATGACCGCAGACCGGGTCTACCGGAAGGCATATCCGCCAAACGAGGTCTTTGAAATGCTGGCCGGCTCGGGTGATTTTCTCTTTGACTATAAACTGGTGCTCGCCTTCCTCAGCAATATAGCGGCCTACCCGGCAGGTTCCATCATCAAGCTCAGCTCAAATGAAATAGCTGTTGTGGTTGAGACACCAAAGGGCTACCCTTTATACCCCAGGGTCAAAGTGCTTTACGACTCTACGGGAAACAAACTTCAGGAACCTCTGGACATCGACCTCTCGCTGCAGAATAACCTCACTGTTATAAAGGTCCTGGACCACAGCGAAATAGAAGAGCTTAAGCTAAATGAAGGGAAGCTCATCTCCTAGTCGGCGTAGCTCCTGGCGCCCCAAAATTCATCCTTGTAAACACCGTTGTCCACGTGATCTATCCTTATTTCAGACCGGCTGTCCGGAGCGTGAATCATCATCCCGTCCCCAATGTGCATGGCTGAATGGTGGACCTGTCCAAGGCCCATTTTGACCGCGAAAAAGAGTAGGTCTCCCGGCTGCAGGTCATTCCTGTCAGCAACCTCAAACCCCTCCCTGGCCTGTTCATCAGCGTCACGGGGTATGCTGATGCCCTGAGACTGGTAGAGCCTCATGGTAAAACCGGAGCAGTCTAATCCGTTGTACCCGCCCAAAGATAGCGCAGCCCAAGAAACTGCTTTGCTCTTCAATAATACCTGACCGGGAGAATGTCTGTTCCCCGGCTTTTTTTACATCTGATCGCTTTAAATAGCCGCTGTCCCCTTCCGGAAGCCGCACTGAAACAGCATCTTCCTTTTTTCTCACTTGACAACATTTCAAATTCATACTTAGTAATACCTGCCGTTTTTCCTTGTAACACCCGGCGCGCTGTTGTAAACTGAATAAATGGAGAGGTGAGCGGATCGTGATTTTACTGCAGACAGCTCATGTTTCAAAATCTTTTGGCGCCCACCGGGTCTTAAGAGACGTGTCCCTGACCATCCACGCCGGTGGCCGGTCTGGTATTGTCGGATTAAACGGAGCCGGCAAAACAACGCTCTTGAAAATTATAACCGGAAATCTTCAGCCGGACACGGGAGAAGTGTCCAGACCCAAAGGCCTGAAGCTTTCCTACCTGGCTCAGGACGCAGGCCTGGAGTCAGAGCAGAGCATCTGGACCGAGATGCTCTCAGCTTTCACATCCCTTACTGCTATGGAGTTTAAGCTCAGGGATATGGAAAAGATGATGTCGGACCCATCGCTAGCCCCGGATACAAACACGTATCGTCAGCTTCTCATTGATTATGACAGCCTAACCGTTGATTTTAAAAATAAGGGCGGGTATGAATATGAAACCGCCATACGCGGTGTGCTGCATGGTTTAAAGTTCAGTGAACAGGACTACGATACCCCGGTCAAAAGCTTAAGCGGAGGCCAAAAGACCCGGCTGGCGCTGGCTCGCAGCCTGCTCGGCGCCCCGGACCTGCTGGTACTTGATGAGCCCACCAACTACCTGGACATGGACAACCTCAACTGGCTGGAACAATACCTGAAGGCGTACCCCGGAGCGGTGTTGGTTGTTTCCCACGACCGCTATTTTCTGGATGCGCTGGCAAAAGAAATATATGATCTCGATGGCGGCTGCCTGACCCGCTATGTCGGTAACTACACGAGTTATGCCCGGCAAAAGGAAGCGGCGCTCGCGCAGCAACTCAGGGATTACAACAGGCAGCAGGCTGAAATCAGCCGCCTTGAAGACTTCGTTAGGCGCAACATTGCTGCCAAGGATACCGCGGGCCAGGCCCGGAGCCGCTTAAAAGTTCTGGACAAGATGCGTAAGTTGGACCGTCCCGGCAGCGAGCGGAAGATAGCAGTTTCATTTAACATTAAACGCACCAGCGGCCGGGAGGTTCTGCAGGCTGGAGACCTTAACATCGGCTACCCCGGCCTGACCTTGGCCCAGGGGCTGAAATTCGAGATCGCCAGGGGGGAGCGGGTGGCCCTGATTGGCCCCAACGGCATCGGAAAATCCACCCTGCTGAAAACTATCGCCGGGCTGATCCAGCCCCTGAGCGGCCAAGTCCGGCTTGGAAGTTACGTCCAAATGGGCTATTACGATCAGGAGCAGCACGGGCTGGACCGCGGCAAGCAGGTCCTGCACGAATTATGGGACCGCTATCCCCACATCGATGAGGCTGACATCCGCACGGTTCTTGGCAGGTTTCTGTTCCGGGGGGACGATGTTAAAAAAAGCGTGGCAGACTTGAGCGGCGGGGAAAAATCACGCCTGGCGCTGGCTGCTTTGATGCTGCAGCAGGCAAATTTTCTAGTCCTGGACGAGCCTACCAGTCACCTCGACCTGCCTGGCCGGGAGGTACTGGAAGAATCCCTGACCGGTTACCCGGGAACACTGCTTTTCGTCTCCCACGACCGTTACTTCATCAATAAAATCGCCGGCAGGATCCTATGCCTGTCCCCCGGCGGAATGCAAAACTACCATGGTAATTACGATTATTATTTATATAAAAGGTCGGAGCAGACTCAACAACCGCCCGTCAGTCCCTCTGGATCTGAACGCGCTGAAAAGACGGCTGAAAAAAAACAATACTTATTTAAAAAAGAAGAAGACCGGCAGAAACGAAGGCGCCAGAGGAAAATAGAAGAACTCGAACAAGACATCGCCAGGCTGGAGGACCTTGTCAGCCGCCTGGAAAAAGAGCTTTACCTGCCGCAGAATGCTCAAAACTACGAAAACTGCCTGAGAATTCAGACTGATTTAGACCAGGCTCGCGCTAAACTTCAGGAACAAATGGAAATTTGGCTGAGCATAGTTGAAGGTGATTGAAACCGGATATTTTCGTCTTTAAGAATGGTCCTGCTTAAGATTTATTTTTTTAATCTCTATCGCAAAGTCCGGGCACCATTGAAGGCACCGGCCGCAGCCATGGCATTCTTCCGCCCTGGCCGGGAAGGGATATCCTTCCCGGTCCAGGTCAAAGACACCCCGTGGGCATAAACGGACGCAGAGCTCACATTTTTTGCAAAATTTTTTATTGACTTCAGGAGTAAATTTTATCTGTGACAATTCAAACTCCCTGTATAACTGTAATGTTAAAACATTCAACAGTCAGAGTTCTTTTTCCTGTATAGGACCACAGGGATAGTATGTCTTGTGTGAAAGGCGCTTATAAAAGAAGGGCGTCTGATTTTATGGCCGTTTATAAAACAACTTCCTTGGAAGTGCCTTTATATTAAGCAGACCACATGGGACATTTAAATCAATCTACCGCAGGTAGCTTCAGGGCAAAACCGGGCTATACCAAGCAATGCGGCAGCCCCGGCGCCGGTCGTACCGAACAGGACGAGCGGTATGACGGCATTGAATATTGTATCTATTGTCGCATTGCAGATGGTACTGCCGGTGGCAAAGATAACATCACTAGCCTCAATATATGTGTCCAAACCGGCAGCGCCATTCTTAATCAGTACACCATTTTTGGTCTGATCTATATTTGCCGGGTCCAGGTCTAGTACAGTTACAGAAGAGAAGGCGTTATGCAATGCTTCTGCCAGCGCCGGCTGATAGCCTACCATCAGTATGCGCGGACGGCCGTAGTTTTTTTGAAAGTATTCGACTGCCTGAAGGGCACATAGCTCCGGTCCTTCATTGCGGCAGTGAACACAATTATCCGCCTTTCCGGTATGGCCGGCAACTGCATTGAGAGTGGCGATATAAACAGCCCTTTGGAAATCATCTGTCAGCGGCAGCGCCAGCACATCTTCCAGCGTTCCTGTAAAATCACCCTGCGCACCGGTAAAAGCTTGTCCCTTGGAACCCATAACGGTAGCCTGAAGCAGTCGCTCTTTTCCTTTCAGCAGCACGTAGTCTTGGCGCTTGGTGGCTCCGAGAGCGTCTTCCGGGCTTAACAATGCCGCCTTGACTTTGACCTCTGCCTGCCTTAGCTGGGACTCATCGACCAACAGAGCAAATTCTCTTTGCAAACGGTTAAAAAAGGCGCCTGTATTATTATCTTTCATCATCCAAACCTCCAATAATAAATCTTTTACCATTCTTTCAATCTCATTCAATTGGCGGCAGCAATAAATTCCCGGATTGCCATCGAGGGTTGATTAAAAATATCCTGAACTGAACCCAGTTGTTTTAACTCGCCATTGATCATGACAACAATTCTGTCCGCCATTTCACGTGCCTCGTTAAAATCGTGGGTAACGTAAAGGGTCGTTAAATTCAGCCTTCTATGGAGCGCCTTGATTTCCCTACGGATATTTCTGGCGGTGGCAGGATCAAGGCTTGCGAGCGGCTCATCCAAGAGCAAAATTTTCGGCTCCATAACCAGGGAACGCGCTAAACCAACACGTCGTTTTTCACCACCGCTTAAATCCTTTGGATAGCGTTTTTTTAAATGGCCGATATGCAAAAGATTGAGTATTGATTCAACTTTTTTGGTTATTTTGTCAGGCGGGCAGGAGGCTGCGCGCAATCCAAAAGCAATATTATTGAAAGTATTCAAATGAGGAAAGAGATAAATATCCTGAAGAAGATAACCGACATCACGCCTTTCCGTAGGTGTATCATTCATATTTTTTTGATCAAAGTTTACTTCTCCATGGTACTCTGTTAATCCCGCGATAACATTCAATAACGTGCTCTTGCCCGCGCCGGTAAAGCCCATAATCACCATCAGTTCATTATCCCTGATATGCAGGTTCACATTTTTTAAACAGTATGGCGTTGTTATGTTATACAAACGGATAAAAGGCATTTTTACCTCCATGCGCCTGTTGTTCTATGCTCCAGCCATATAAATATTCGCTCAAAACTTGAACACATCAGTGACAGTAGTATTAAGCAAACTAAAATAATATCTACCCTGATCAAAGTTTCGGCATTGATTAGCAGTGAACCAATACCTGTAGATATGGCAAACATTTCCGCCGCTATTACTGTGCGCCAGACCATACCTGCCTCCAAGCGCAGGCCGGTAAAAATACTGGGTGAAGCCATGGGAATTATTACATGCCAGAGAGTATACCAGGTAGACGCCCCCAGGGTACGGGCGGCTTTAATGTACTCCCCATTTACCCCTTTAATGCCTGTTAATGTATTGTAAGCGACCGGGAAAAACGCACAGATAAAAATTAGCGTAACCGGTAGCGCCTCATTGATGCCAATCCACAACATTAACAGCGGCAGCCACCCCAATGTTGGAATGGGAAAGAGCATACTTATCAATGGACTCAAACTACGTTCCACTACCCTGTTTAGCCCCATTAGGATGCCTACAAACAACCCGGCCAAAATTCCCAGTAAATACCCAACCATGACTCTTGACAAACTTGCTCCCAGACTTTTGAGAAGAATACCCTTGCTTAGCAGATTCCAAAATTCCATAACCACCTTACTAAAGGGCGGAAATAACGGCGTTTGCGCAATATGCCCCGATATTTCCCACAAAGCAAGGAACAAAAAAATGGGCAACAGAAATAACAAGCTGTCTGTTGATATTTTTCTTTTCATTGCAGATCAACCACTCTTTTCACTAATCAACTGCCATAATTTCCTTCGCGTCAAAATGTTTTGTTATATATCCTAAAGCATACATCTTGTCGATAACAGCCTGTACATCTTGTTGAGTAATGTCAGGGGTAATTTTAAGATTTGCCATTGATTCAGCGACAAGTTCCGGAGTAACTTCCAAATTGGCCTCAGGACTTTGAGTCTCTTCTTTTACCATTGACTGGTTTATGTTTAAGTTCTGAGCAACGATTTCAGCTGCTTCATCTGGGTTTTCATTAATCAAATCAATGCTCTTTTCATTGATCTCCCTCAGCTCTTTAACAGCCTCAGGGTTTGTTTTTAATAAATTTTCAGTTACCACAAGGACGCTTCCCTGCATATCCGGCCAGACGTCATTACTGCTGACCAGCATCTTCATGCCGGGAAACGATGCAGCCATCGCCGCAAAATGTTCAGGGACAAATACAGCGTCTACTTTTCCATTACGTAAAGACATAAGCTGTTTTGCCGCGTTCATACGCACGGTATTGGCCAAGATTTTTTCTGCATTCAAATTTTCTTTCTCAACTAAAAGCAATTGTAAAAAGTCTGTCACTGTTCCCTGCGGCCCGTTGGCAATTTTGATACCACTCTTCTCCAAATCGCGCAAGTCTTTAATTTTATCTGAGTTTACCACCAGCCCGTAGCCGTTTTTATGTGTACCGGCAATGATTTTTATCGGCACACCACCATTTGCATATGTGTAAATGGCTGGAATCAGACACATATAGCTTACATCAAAGCCTCCCTTGGTGAATGCGGCGGCAACGCCGACTCCGCTTGCGTACACCTTGACGTCATTAATATTAAACTCTGTGTCTTGAAAAAGATTTTTACCCTGGGCAAAATAGAAAGCCGCCGCATGATCGGTATACTCTACTGCGATATTTATTTCAGTAGATCCCTGATTGGGTGTCTGTGTCTGGCTGCAACCACTCATTAGAAAAAATAGAATACCGATGACCATTGAAATGACCAATTTTTTCATCAAAAACACTCCTCCCTATAATAATCCGGTATTTTCTTTCACCTTAAAAGCAGATGCTTATAACTCCTTTACCCTGATAAAGATAGTATTTTTTAATTTTTACCTTTACCAAAAACAAAGGTAGAGGGCATTGGGAAAGAAGCGGTGACTTTCTGGCCAATCATAAAACTACTTGGATTTGTTTTATTATAAATGTCTATAATTACTTCGTCATTTTTATTATCGTTTTGGTTATCAGGTGTTAATATTATTTGTTGAAAATGACAGGTATCGTGTATTGCTTTTATCCGGCAGGGAAACATGTTCGAGAAATAAGGCAAATTATCACTACATGAAGCGATAATATCAACGCTATTTGTCTTGATTGCTATTACCACTTTATCTCCTGGTTTAAAGTTTGTATTTCTTGTATGAAAATTAGCCCGAAAACTATCTAAACCAACCAGGCAGCCTTCACCCTTTGTTTCTAGCACCTTGCCCATAAAATAGTTGTAGTGACCTGTCATTTTTGTAACTTCAATACTATTGGGACTAGAAAAGACCTCCTCTTTAGTACCTGTCTGTAATAACTTGCCTTTAAACAGCACGCTGATATAATCGGCTAAAAAATAGGCCTCCTCTAAATCATGCGTCACCAGTAATATGGGAAGATTATATTTTTTTTGTATAGCTGACAATAACTCCCATAATGATCTCCTCATTGTATAATGCAGGGCGGAAAAAGGTTCGTCCAGCAGCAAAACTTTATTACCAGCAGCGAACGCTCTTGCTAAAGCTACACGCTGGCGTTCACCTCCGCTTAAATTTTGTATTGATCTATGCAAAATATTCTCTAAATTCAAATGCTTAATAATCTGCAATATTTCATTATTAGTTTTGCCTTCACTTTTCTTGAACCTTTGGGAATATAATATGTTTTTTTCTACAGTCAAATGGGGAAACAAGGCCAAATCCTGCGGTACATAGCTAATAGCTCTATTTTCCGGTGCTTCATTGGTTATATCACATTCTTCTATCCAAATTTGGCCGCTTCTAATCGGCCTTAACCCGGCAATTGTCTCCAAAATCAATGTTTTACCATTACCGGTACCTCCAAGCAGCACATGACAACATCCATCTGGTACAGATAAAGTAATATTATCAATAGAATAATTACCAGCAGACATGCAAAGGTTGCTAACTCTAAGCACTCGCTTTTCCTCCAATAACTTGACGGACGGTGAATAGCACCAGCAGGCCGATAGCCAATAAAATGGTAATTAATACTACGGATCCATCAATATCAGCAACAGAAAGTCTCATATATATTGCTACAGGCAGGGTCTCCGTACGCATAGCCATAGTCCCTGCAATTGTAATTGTTGCTCCAAATTCACCTATAGCTTTGGCCCATGCCAAGATGACTGCGGATATGATACTTTTACTGCACAGGGGCAAAGATACTGAAAAAAAAGCTTGAAAAGAATTTGCTCCCAGTGTTCTGGCAGCATTTTCATACCTGGGTGAAATTTCATCAAAGCCATTTTTAATCATTCTAATTGTAATGCCCAGTATTGTTGTAAACTGGGCCAATATTATCCCGTAAAAAGTGAAGATAAATTGCTGAACATTTTCTTGAATCCAGGTTCCCATATGGGTATTAAAAAAAAACAAAATAATCGCGCCTAAAGCTGCAGGAGATACAATCATTGGTAACTCTAGAACTAAATCAATGAATTTCTTGCCGGAAAATTCGTAACGCGATAGAGCATAAGCAGCAGGTAAAGCAATTAACAAAGATAGTATAACAGCAAACGAAGCTGCAGTTATACTGAGTTTAATGGAAAACATGGTTCTTTCTGAAAACAGAATCTCAAAAAATCTATCTTTAGATATAAAAGATAGCAATGAAACGATTAGAATCAGGTAAAATATGAAAGTAAAAATAGAAAAAGATATAGATATTTTTTTAAGACCCAATTTTAATCCATTCCTCTAGTAATTTATACTCACCACCAACAGGTTTGTCTTCGCCAACATAGGCTATGGCCTCTTCTGGTGTTATAAAATAATTATGTTGTTTAAATATAGCTTTTCCTTCCTGAGAAACTAAAAAATCAATGAATTTTTGGGCTAGTTCTATATTTTGTGAATATGAAGAAATCGCTATAGGTATATACCCTATACGCTGGATTTGATCCTCTTTCAGAGGAACGGTCTCTATCTTATCAGGATCCCAATATTGGAATACGCTCCAACCAATTACAGCGTCGACTGTTTTCAATGAAACAGCCGTTGCAGTCTTATCGCAGCTTTCAGTGTAATTAATCAGATTCTGTTTAAATGCTTGCTTTTCTTCAGGGGATATGGCATTATCGACTATCTCCGTGGCATAAAGCCCTACGCATACGGTTTCGGGATTACCGATGGCTACTTTCAGGCCCGGTTTCAGCAGATCCTTTAATTCTTTAATATCCTTGGGATTACCCTTTTGCACGTTTATGGCGTTCACCAGGTAAATGATGTGTTCTTCTGTATCTGGATAAACTAAATTTTCTTTTTTGGC
Source organism: Pelotomaculum sp. UBA3103 (assembly GCA_002365855.1). Lineage (GTDB taxonomy): Bacteria > Bacillota > Desulfotomaculia > Desulfotomaculales > Pelotomaculaceae > UBA3103. The sequence continues at coordinate 23,433 of DFAP01000029.1, forward strand.
TATTTCCATAAAATCAGAGGAGCCGGGAAAATATAAATCACCTTGTTTATTAAGCTTCATCTGGGATAAAACAGTCCCTGAACCACCAAATACCAGGTCAACCTTTATCCCTGTCTTTTCTTCGAATTTCTTAGCTGCTTCTTCAGTTGGTGGTTTGCTGGCTGATCCCGCATAAACCAACAAATGCTTTTGTTCTTTATCCTGGCTGGACTGGTCCTCCTTCTGTGTGCATCCAATAAGCAAAGTCCCTAAAAATAAGGTTAACATAACCAGTATGGCAGTGGAAAAGCCTTTATTATTAGCCAATTTGGATAATACAACTTTATACAAATTGCATTCCCTCCTCTTTAAAAATTAAACATATCATGCAATGTCAATAGATGTTGAAACCTTTATTATAAATCAAATACTTGATTATTTAAAAAAAGTGTCCTTGACATGGATAACTTTTTGTTGCTATCCATGCCAAAGGAAAAAGAGAGGTAGAGTAGGTTTGGGAAAGTTTATTTAAATTTTAAAATTCATGTCTTTATTTCATCTTCACTTTTAAACTATTATAAATTTCCGGTGTGTCTATATCAAAAATCACCGCCTGATCCTGCACGGGGAAATAATCCACCTTGTTTCCAAGTTTTTTCAATACCTGCCGCGCCCCTTCATCCCCTTTCAGCTGTTTTAGCTGATCGTTTAAATCGTATCTGAATATTACCGGATGGCCGGGTTGACCATCGTAAACCGGGCGAAGGGCCAGGGAGCGTCTTTTGTTAAACTCCCGGATCACCGTGTTTATCAATGGCGCGGTGATAAAGGGCTGGTCAGACATAAAAACTAAAATTGCAGAAGCACTAACATCTATTTCTCCGGCACCCATGGCCAGAGAGGTACCCTGACCCTTTTCGTAGCAGGGATTAAAAACGATTTTAACGGGCAGATCTTTAATCGAGGCGCTCACCTGGTGTTCCAGATAAC
>DFAP01000067.1 GCA_002365855.1 Pelotomaculum sp. UBA3103
AAAAAGTGCTGTACTCAGGGAACTTTTCCAACTTTAAAGAATACTATGACTATGTTGTTCGAGACTCAAGCGGACGGGCGCTGCTGACTTTGGTAGACCAGATATCGACCAACCACACCTACTTTTTTCGTGAAAGTGAACATTTCCAGTTTCTGTCAACAACAGCTTTGCCCAGAATAGTTGGTTTGCTCAAGGATAAGAAACGAAGAGACATGAGGTTCTGGTGTGCAGGATGCTCTTCTGGTGAGGAACCGTATACCCTGGGTATGGTTATCTGTGAGTTTTTAGGAAATGACATTGTCAACACCGAACCTGCTATTCTTGCTACCGACATTTCTGTCAGCGCTTTAGATAAAGCGGTATCCGGTAACTACCCGGCAGAGAAAATGATTCAGGTGCCCCTGGTATACCGCCATAAATATTTTACACCTTTAAAAAACGGGAGTTGGTCGGTTAAGCCAGGCTTGAAAGAAATGACCCTTTTTCGGCGTTTAAACCTGATCCAGGAGGAGTATCCATTTAAAGGCCTCTTTCAGGTGATATTTTGCAGGAATGTCATGATATATTTTGATAAGCCAACACAGCAGGCGCTTATTGAAAGATTTTATCGTTACACCGAACCGGGTGGGTTTTTATTTATCGGCCATTCGGAGACGCTGGACCGGTCAACCGGGATGTACAGGTATGTCCAGCCTTCTGTTTATCAAAAAATTTAAAACAAAAGTGCCGGGCCCGGTACATTCCGAGGAGGTGTAAGTCGTGAGGAAAGTAAAAGTACTAGTTGTCGATGATTCCGCCTTGGTCAGGGATATTCTCTCGCGAGGGCTTTCCATGGACAGGGAAATAGAGGTCGTTGGTGTTGCATCCGATCCCTTTGCGGCGCGAGACAAAATAATTCAGCTAAAACCCGATGTGCTCACTCTGGACGTTGAAATGCCCAAGATGGACGGTGTGGAATTTTTACGCAGATTAATGCCTTTGCACCCGTTGCCGGTGGTAATGGTCAGCGCCCTGACCAAAAAAGGCGCAGCTATAACAATGGCCGCAATGGAGGCCGGGGCAGTAGATGTAGTTGCCAAGCCAGGCACCGATATAGCCCGCGGTCTTAACGGGATGCTGGCTGAACTTCGGGTCAAGGTTAAGAACGCTGCCACAGTGAATGTAAAAGCGTGGAAGGTGAATCAAAGAACTTCGCAAAAGCCCGTAAAGGTTGAAAGCAGGGCACTGGCCGAATCTACAGACAAAGTTATCGCTATAGGCGCTTCGACAGGAGGCACGCAGGCAATTCGGAGGATCGTACAGTGCTTTCCATCTGCAATGCCTGGTGTTGTTATAGTACAGCATATGCCTGCGGGTTTTACCAAGCATTTTGCTGACAGCCTGAATGATATTTGTGATATGGAAGTAAAAGAAGCAAAGACCGGAGATAGGGTTATGCCCGGGAGGGTTCTGGTGGCGCCCGGCGGGTATCACATGACAGTGCGCCGTTCAGGGGGGCCTCTACCAGGTGGACTGCCGGCAGGGTGAAAACGTCTGCGGTCACTGTCCATCAGTAGAAGTTCTCTTCCAGTCGGTTGCAAAATATGTAGGACCAAACGCAGTAGGAGTTATGCTGACGGGAATGGGCAGCGACGGGGCCGACGGCATGCTGGCCATGCGTCTGGCAGGCGCCGGGACCATAGCCCAGGATGAAACTACCTCTGTCGTATATGGTATGCCCAAGGTTGCATACGAGCGTGGGGGGGTGGAATATATGCTGCCCCTGGATGCTATCCCCAACGCGATTTCCACACTGCTTACCGGGAAAAATGCCAGAGTAAGGCCCTAATATATTTCATTTTAATGCAGACAGTGGCAAAAGGTGAATTGAGGTGATAGAGAGCTTTAGCCGCACGCCTTATAGATATATTCCCTGGGACAGGAGCGTCCTAAGCTGCTAGTGAATATTATCTTTGCGCTCATTGATTGCTTTGGATATTTCGCTTTCTATCTGGCCTAACATATCCGATACAAGGCCTCTGGTCAAGTCTTTAAAATCACCCGGCTTGTAGTCTTCCGGTTTGTTAGGCGTTTCTGCATTTGTTGAAGATTGTTCATAATTGGAGATAGTTGAAACCGCCCGCCCGATGCCTGCATAAGGCTCAACCGGGGTAAGCTTTGAGAGTGGTTCACGCATGGATCCGTTTAATCGGCGGAAGCATTCTTTAGGAGGAATATTAATAAAGTCAACCGCTTCAAAAGCATCTCGGGCAATCTTGCAGGTTAAGACGCATATACTGGTCATTCCCACCGTACTAGTTTCTCCAGTATTAACCCATCCGTTGAACACAACCGAGCCGATGGTCCTTTCAGGAGCAGATTTAAAGATGATGTGGACGGAGCTGAGGGCAATCTGAAGCAGGGTTGACTCGTAAAAATCATTATATTTATCCCGATCCATTGCCACTGCGGTAATTCCGTTCTGTTCTTTATTATACTGGTAGCGGACTATGCCTGGTATTTCCAGAGGTCCAGGAAGATTGCAGTTAATGACCAGTAGTTTATCAGACGGTTCATACACAGCGTCGAAGTCCACATTGATTGTTTCCGGATATCTTAATTTTATCAGCGCGATCCTGGCAAAGCTTTCGACAGCCCCGGGCACGCTCCTTTCAACGTCTAGCTGCAACTGCTCAACGGTTTGGTTGTACTCCTTTAAGCCTGCCAAAAAAGCTGCTCTATCAACCTCGTGAGTAGACCTGGCAGATTCTTTACTTTCCTCATAGTCCCGCAGCTTTTCGGCATAAATTCCTTCTGCCTCTTTTTCCATATTTACGCGCCTCTTTTTGACAGCCGGAAATAAAAGCTCCCGTAGAGTATCCCTGGGGGGAACTCCTGTTTCTTTAGCAACCTGCTTATAACGGGGGGGCGCCTCTTCAAAAACAAAAGGGGGGTACGGCCTGTCATCATACAGGGAGACCCAGTTCAGCTTATCTTCTTTGCCGAAGTTATTCTTTAGAATGAATCTGCACTCTTCAAAAAAAAGCCGGACCTGCCTGGTATCGTATTCCGCCAATTCCTTCAGGTGTTCGAGCCGTTCCCTCTCTGTCAATCGTTTTGCCCTTTCGTTCAACCGCAGCAAAACACTTTCAGACTTAACCTTGAGTTCAGCCGGGGTGGTACCGCTGATCCCTACACTAAAGCCTGGTATATCTTTAAAGATTTTCTTATATTCATTATCGCCCACACAAAAACCCCCCATCTTAGTTATTATGACTTAATTTAACACAAAATAAGTGCTCGTGGAATATTATTCCCTTTCTATTATTTTTTTTTAACGAAAAGCCACTGATTATAGATTTTTTTGACAAGCATTAGATATAAAACTATGATATTTATACTATGGTTGTATTAAGTACGCTCGCAGCAAGTATCAGCATGAATGGAACGGGCATAACTTTTACAGTATAACCTTCTTGTGAAAAGGAGTATATTATGTATTTTCCTGTTTCAGGTATTGAGGTCAACCCGCTCATTCCACCACTGGTTTCATTTGTAATATCGTCGGTAACCGCGTCTGCCGGCATTTCCGGATCCTTTTTGCTTCTCCCATTTCAGATGAGCGTCCTTAATTATACCAGCCCGTCGGTGACACCCACAAACTTAATATACAATATTTTTGCCATCCCCGGAGGCCTTTACAGGTTTATTAGGGACGGCCGCATATCTTGGCCCCTGACCATTATAATTATGACGGGAACACTACCCGGTGTATTTTTTGGCTCGTTGGCAAGGGTTTACCTGCTGCCGGACCTTAAAAGGTTCCAATTGTTTGTTGCAGCTGTGCTTCTATATTTTGGAATCATGCTTATCTTTGAGTATGTGGTCAGGTCAAAAAAACAAAATGCCAGACACGGTAGTCTTGATCAGAAGTTTAAGGAACACATTGCCAAGATGGAAAATTTGACCAATAAGAAGATTACGCCAGGGCTTCCCACCGACGCAATAATTAACACCAAAGTTTTTTCGATTAAGAAAATCGAATATGAATTCTGGGGGGAAACCTATTCCATTAAAACGGCAACCATATTTTTTCTCGCCCTGGCTGTCGGTTTAATTGGGGGAATTTATGGTATTGGGGGAGGGGCCATTATAGCCCCCTTCTGTGTTTTGGTTCTTGGCCTGCCGGTTTATACTGTAGCCGGGGCGGCATTGGCCGGAAATTTTATGACATCCACAGCTGGAGTAATCTTCTATATTTTCCTGGCTTCGACTCCGGCTGGAACAAGCGCTAACATATCACCGGACTGGTCTCTGGGGGCGCTTTTTGGGGTTGGCGGGCTACTGGGAACTTATTTTGGAGCCTATTTTCAAAAATATTTAAAGCAGGTTGTAGTTGGGCGGATCATGGCTTTATTGGTGATGTTGCTAGCTTTAAATTATATCATCCAGTATTTTATCAAGTCGTAAGACTTTTAGAATCTTTAAATATAATTACAGGACTTATGCAGTT
>DFAP01000124.1 GCA_002365855.1 Pelotomaculum sp. UBA3103
TGTTCAGCAAGCCCTAAGTAAATAAGTTTCTGTTATTTTAATCTAGAAAATCTACCTACTTTATCTGCACTAAACAAATTCTAATACAATTTTTTAAGCTACATTTATTTTAAATTGAACTTCTTGTCCAACTTGGCCCTGAATTCTCTCATTTCTTCATATACCTTAAAAAGCAGCCTTTCAATGCCGGAATGATTTAATGATATGAATGCCGGGTCAAGAATCTCAATTTTTCTGAAGTCTTCCCTGGTTATAAACTGGATCACGTTTTCCAGGCTGTCGGCCTTGATGGTAAGCACGAGCGGGGCATAGGCAGTCTCGCTGTTGGTTACATCATCGTATACCGTATAAACATCTGTGCTAACATCTATGTCAATAACCTGAACCCCCTGCAGAGGCACATTCCTGAAAACGGCGACCTGCTGCTCCCTGGCCTCTTCTGCAGCTTTATCGGTAGGCTTCCCTCCAAATAAAAACCGGCCAGGCTTACCGGTACCCCTGAAATCAAGTCTTACCTTGACGAGAATCCCGTCCCTTTCGCTCGCAGCGTCCGCAACCTGAATCTTTGACAAAAGAATCCCTCCAACCTCAACGGGTTCACTGCTTCAGGTAATTCTACCCTATTAGTGAAAATCCTGCTTATAGTTCCATTTAATATTGTCCGAGCCGCAAACAGGGCAGGTATTAAAATAACGGACAGGTTCCTCGAATGCCGCCTGGGCGTCGTCAAGATCAGCTCCCTGGCACTCCATATTTTTAATGGTCTCATCCTCGTTAAAGCTGGCTAATAAACCATATGAGGGGGCGTTAGCAGTCTCCGACGCGGGTGGAAAGATGCTGCTGGCAAAGCTTTTATCATTGCCGCAGTGACTGCAGTATGGCAAGGTCATAACCTCCACAACAATAAATATTATATAAAAATAAACTTTCCGTATAGTGTGCCCGCATGGACACCAGTTTTATTTATTTTAAACCTGCGCTTCCTTTTAACTTGTTTAGCTCCGCTGCCGTAAGGTGGCGGTACTCCCCCGGCCTCAGTGATTCCATACCGAGGCTTCCAATCCGGATGCGCTGAAGTCGCAGCACGGGATACCCGATATGTTCACACATCCGCCTGATCTGCCGGCTGCGCCCTTCTTTAATAGTAATTTCCAACAGAGCGTTCCCCTCCCGCTGGCCGACCAGACGAACATTGGCGGGAGCGGTAGGCCCGTCCTCCAGGCTCAGGCCCTTTGACATCTGGCTCAGCTTATCGGGTTCAGGTGCCCCGGCAACCCTTACCAGGTAAGTTTTCGATACCTGATGACTGGGGTGGGTCAAAGCAAAAGTCAGATCACCATCGTTGGTCAGCAGAAGAAGTCCCTCACTATCGTAATCCAGCCTGCCCACGGGGTAAACCCGGCCCGCCACTCCTTGTAAAAGGTCCGTCACTTTTTTTCGGCCTTTTTCATCGCTCAGGGTTGACACATAACCACGGGGTTTGTACAAAAGAATGTAGTATTTGCGTGGAGAAAGTGAGAGCACTTCTCCCCCCACCATGATCCGGTCTTTTGCCGGATCAACTTTACTACCCGGCTCTGTTATGACCTTTCCATTTACCTTAACCACGCCGGAGGCTATCATATCCTCGCAGCTGCGCCGGGAGGCAACTCCGGCCCTGGCCATTACCTTCTGCAAGCGTTCCATTTTTTCTCCTTAAAAAATTAATAAAAAAGGACATGTCAATGCCCTAAACAAATATTAATTGAATTGCCCGGCCTTTGTCAAATTAAACCACTGGTTGATTTAAAACACGGCCCGTACTATGAAAACGGAAGCGGCCAGGGTAGTCAGATCGGCTACCAGCCCTGAGATGATCGAGTAACGGTATCTCTTGATGCCCACTGACCCGAAGTACAGTGTCAGAACGTAAAAGGTAGTATCGCAGCTGCCCTGCATGGTGGACGCCAGGCGCCCCAGGAAGCTGTCCGGGCCATAAGTTTTGATAATATCGGAGGCTATCCCAAGAGCTGCCCCGCCAGAAAGAGGCCGCATGATTGCGTGAGGCAGGACCTCAGCGGGAAGACCGACCAAGTTGAGCAGCGGGGAAAGGTTCGTCACCAATACCTCCATTGCCCCTGAGGCGCGGAAAATACTAATGGCTACGAGCATCGCTACCAGGTAGGGAATTGTTTTAATGGCGGTGGTAAACCCGGCTTCCGCCCCGTCTACAAATGTCTCATATACTTTAACCCCACGCAGAACCGCTACGACAGGCACGATCAGAAGGATCATCGGGATAGCCCAGCGAGACAGCTCGGCGATTAATGTAAACACCTTCTACCACCTCCTGCCGGCGTAATATAAGCGCAGCATCCGGTCCACCAATATTGCAACGGCCATGCTAAAGGCAGTGGCCATTATAGTCGGGCCCACGATATCTGTGGGGTCAGTAGAGCCGTAAAGAAGCCGGATGCCAATTATTGTAGTGGGTATCAGTGTTATACAGGAGGTATTAAGGGCCAAAAAGGTGCACATGGCGTCCGAAGCGGTATCACGCCCCTGGTTAAGTGTTTGAAGCTCGCGCATTGCAATCAGCCCCATCGGAGTCGCCGCATTTCCCAGCCCTAAGATATTCGCGCTCAAGTTCATAACCATAGCGCCCATAGCCGGGTGGTCTTTGGGCACACTGGGGAAAAGAAAGCGCATTATAGGCCGGACCAGCCAGGCCAGCGCCCGCACCAAACCCGCCTCTTCAGCCAGCTTCATAATCCCGAGCCAGAATGTGATAATGGCAATAAGGCTAATCGAGATTTTAACCGCGTTGTTGGCCCCTTCAAGGGCGGCCATGGTTACGACCTCAATATTACCATTGACGGCAGCCACTATAATACCGAAAACAATCATGCCAAGCCATACGTAATTTACCACTGCCACTACCCCCGCAATAAGGTTGTCTACTGCTACTCTATGAAGCGGGGTGGACAAATAGTACAAAATATGGAAACGATGAGCGTGTCTCAGCTGTGTCATTGCACCGGATACAGGATTTTTCAGCTGTCCTTAATCTGCCGGTGTTTAAAAATACCGGCTAAGCCTGCTTTTGCCACTCTTTTTTGGATCTCAGCCACATCAATTGTGTAGAGTCCCAGTTCCAGCATCCTTTCAAAATAAACTGAGCCAGAAAAAGTATATTTCCTACCCATCCCAGCCGGGCTTCTCATATCTTCGTGCATAAATGAAATAATATCCCCGCAGGCAAGCTCCCTGGGCAGAACCAGGAGTTCTTTTCCGGCCAAAAGCCTCACAGCGTTGTGACCCGCCAGGAATCCTGTTGCAATTGCCTCTGTATGTCCTACCAGCAGGCCGGTTTTTTCTCCGGCACAAAACAGGTTTGAGACTCCAGTGACTTTGAGGCTGTCATCACAGGGGGACATGGCCATAAAACGGACTGAGTTGCCCCTGCCTCCGGAATAAGGGTCGGCGTAAATTGCTTCCTGGAACCCCTCCAGGGTTCGGAGGATTTCCAACGGAAAGTATGATGTCATCAGTTTTGCATGACCAGTATCAAGAATAATCAGGTTTTCGGCGAAATCGGGTATGGCGTATTGCTGACAGACCTTGCGTGCAAGCTGGTCGCTTTTTTGAAGGTGTTTAGGCAGGGGTATTACCAGAACGCCATTCTTTTCCAGTTCCTTAACAAGATCAGGCGACAGAGACTTTTTCTTCAGCTTGCAGGAGCCGCTCATGGCCTCAAAATGTTGAAACCCAGCACCTGCCCTTATTTCAGTAACACCTGCCATGGCCGTCAGGCTAACCCTGGGGCCGAAAGTGGGACAGCGCAGGATGCACATGGCGCATCCCCGGCCGAATTTAGCACAGTTGTTGACTGGTCCGGCCGTCCCGGTAGCGTCCACGTAAACGTCACCCCGTATGATTTCACCGTTGGCTGTTTCGATTCCAACCAATTGTTCGCTTTCCCGGGCAGCCGCAGTCATCCTTTTCTGCATTTTTAACTGTACTCCCAGGGAGACCAGCGCTCCCCGCACGGAAGCCTCAATCCTGGTGACATCGTAGAGCATAGCATGACGGTGTCCCGGAAAGTCAAGATTACGGTGAGTGGCAACCTCCTCGATCAGGTGGATAATGTCTCCCGCACCCAGCGCGCACAGTTCCTCCAGAGCTGTAAAGCGCCCATTATTGCACATGATTCCACCTACCAGGCCGGTGCCCAGCAGCTTGTCAGTTTTTTCGACTAATATCGTTTCAGAGCCGGCTAACCTTGCCGAGTATGCCGCCGCGCACCCTGCCCAGCCTCCGCCCACAACTACCACTGACATAATAAATCCTCCCTGTTGTTCCATTATATTCAACAAGGCTCCAAACTCTTCACCTGTTCCAAATATAGGCAGAAATAATTTGGTACTGAAAAGGAGTTCGCTATGAATGTAAATAACCGTCGTCAGAGGAGGAATATGTTATTAGTTTATTGAATTTTAGGGTTTATTATTAAATTCGGGTACCCTGGGGGAAAAACCGATGAGAAGAGCCACTAAAAAGGCAATGACAGCCGCCCGGGTTGAAGACCTGTCAGGTGAGCTGGGCGAAAAGGCTGGTTTTTCCTTGACTAACATGGAAGAAGCCTTTAAAGCGGCCAGGAAACTTTGGACAAGCTCTGTGTTGGCCTCGGAATACTCTTCTGTCCTTTACAGAGAGCTAGAATTGTTGAAAGAACAGGAAAAGCAGTATAATGAGAGGCTCGAAACATTAAGAAAGACTGTTATGTCATTAACCTCGGAACTGGATGCGGCATTGGCCGTGGTCAGAGAAAGGGAGTCTACAGTCCCGGAGGCGTACCGCGCACACGACTCACTCCAACAGGCCCTCCAGGAGACCAAAAACAGGCGTGACATACTTACGGCAGTTTTTGAGCGCGCCCGCGCTGCTGCTGAACAGACAGCCCAGTCGCTCCCCTTACATTTTTCCGGCAGCTCATAGGTATAGTTAAAGAAATTTTTTACTGCCCTTTTCCCCGTTATAAGAAAAAAGCACCTGCTTGTTGTCCAACATTGTTTCCAGGTGTACTGGACGACCCCATAGAGAGAAAATATGGGAAAGGGTTTTTTCGAGATAAAAAACATCCAGATCCGTTCCCTCATGCATGTGTTTTAAATAAAGCTCTCCTCGTTTATTGAAGTCACCCTCCTCTACCTGGATGTATGGATATCCGCAGTTGGTCAGGTTTCTAACCAACCCGTCTCTAACCTTTTCCCAGTCCTTGTCCACAACCTTCCATTCAAATCCTACCCTTTTATAAAGATACAGGTCCAAATCTTCAATCAATTCCTTGGTCAGGTAGTTCCGCAGGAAAGATGTATCGTTTTCTGTTGACCGAACTTCGAAGATTTTACTGCGGCCTTCACCACCCGGTCGGCCGTATTTCTCTTTTTCTTCCCGCGTGGGGGTGTCCCAGCGCTTTTCTATGTCCTCAAATATTTTTAAGCCGAGAGTGTACGGGTTAATGCGTAGTCGTGAGGTTTAAATGATCCCTGAGTGCATTTTTGCGAACTCGATAGCTTCCGCTTCGTTCAGATCAATTTCGCGCATGATTCTCAGGTGCCAGTATGAGGCCCATCCTTCGTTCATAATTTTAGTCTCCATCTGCGGCCAGAAGTATAGCATCTCCTGCCTCAGGACGGACATGATGTCCCGCTGCCAGTCTTCAAGTTCATGACTGTTCTGGACGACAAACATCATTACGTCTTTCTCCGGCTCTTCGGGAAACTTCTTTATCTGGTTGCATTCACACCCCCCGCAATCCTCTACCCTATCCAGAGACCAGAGGTCATCATAGGAGGTCGAAGGATGCGTTGCATGACACTTTTTCTTTCTTTCAGTTCCTTCTTCGTTTTTTTTTGCTTTAATCAGCATTCTCGGTTCTACATGTTCCTGGATGGAAATGGCTGAATCTATAAATGATTCCACTCTTGCATGGCCGTATTTAAACTCGTAATCCCTGAAACGCCCGGCAGCGGCGGCCATCGATTCGACCATGTCCCTGGAGGTGCCTTTAAAATAGGCATTGTTTTTAAAAAAATCGCAGTGACCCAGGACATGAGCCATAACCATCTTGTTCTGAATCAGGCTGTTTCCCTCCAGCAGAAAAGCGTAGCAGGGATTCGAATTGATCACCATTTCATAAATACGTCCCAGGTTATAATCATACTGTGTCTTCATTTTGTGGTATGATTTTCCAAAAGTCCAGTGTGAGAACCGGGTGGGCATACCATAAGCGCCAAAGGTATAGATAATATCGGACGGACAAATTTCAAAGAACATATCATAAAAATCAAGGTCAAACTCTGAAGCCTTGGCACTGATTTTCTCCAGCGCCTCTTCTAAAAGCTTTTTTTCTTCACGTCCACAGATCACACCTCCCCTGTAACTACAATATGCCAGGGTGAATGTAAATTTTCTCAAATCCCTTCCGAGTATTAATAAATGATTATTGATTTATTGTTTGATCTAATATATTGGCAGGAGCAGGATACAACGCATAGAAAAAATATCTATGGATTTATTAAACGCAGGGGTGGTTATTGTCGAACATTCGCTGATCATCGGCGCCTTTCCAATCTCATCATAAAAACAAGAAACATATATAACAGAAAAAACTCCTAGATATAAAGGAGTTTTTTCGTATGTCAAAAAAATATTATTTGAAAAGAGATTAGTTGCTATATATTTCTTTCCATAACTTTCTTCCACTCCTCGTTTTCCAAAAAACTGCCTTCCACGTTTAACTCCATTTCAAGGAACATTTTTAACGGCACTGTAAATGAAAGGATGTCCTTATCCACCTGCTTCCTCGCTGAAATATCACTTAAACCAATAATGGCCCTGGGGTTTTCAGCTTCTTCTTCCTTGTATGGAATAATGCAGACGGTATGGCATCCGGCTCCAAACGGCACGACAACGTTTTCGTTAGTCTCGCGCCCGTAATTGGCCAGGACGACGAGGGCGGAAAGCTGATCGGGGTTGACAAGGAAAATGATCACCTTGGGTTGTTCGCCTTCATCCAGCTTTTCCAGAGGCTTGAAAACAATATATTCGGAAAGCACATCAACCATCGGAAGAGAGTCAATGAATTTTTTTGCCAGCTCGGGATTTTTTACGTACCTTTCACCATGTTCAAGGGCCGGCATGTTCCTAACAACGTTCTTTCCGATTTCAGTCTGACAGAATTCCTTGTTGCCGGTAGATATGAAGTACTCTATTCCGGCGGGAAAATTCACATACTGGTTGCCAAAACCCAAACCAGTACCTCCTCCCAAACAACCAAAAGTATTCCTGTCAAACACAGCTGTTCTCCCTTTGGCGGCTGCGTTGAGCATTGACACCGCGCAGCCCCACCTGCCCTCTTTAAACTGGATAGCTTGTTCGGGCTTTTTGTCTGTTAAGACTACCGCAACTGGAGAATACTTCATTCCAATTGACTTTGCTATCTTGCTTTCCATATAACTCACTCACCCCATTTACTTTTTTAATTAATATCTAATGGTTTGAATCAGAATTTATTTCGATTAATACATTTCTTATTCAAAAAATTATAAATTCCTCTTTTACTATCAAATATTCTTCAGCCAAGTCTCATTGACTTGCTAAAGATCTATGATGCTCCCCATGTCAAGA
>DFAP01000058.1 GCA_002365855.1 Pelotomaculum sp. UBA3103
CTTAAGAAATTTGATGCGGATATCCCCATCATTCAGAGCTATGCCAATAATATCATCACCTCGCATAGCCATTTCACGATGATCCTTCCAACGTAACCGTTTTATCGGAGCGCTGAATTTAGTACACTCGTTAATGTATTGTGTTGCGAGTATCTCTCCTAAATCACCGGAGCGGACCGTTGAATTTACCGGTAGTTTCTCCCGCAAATACGCTGCTGCCTTTTCCTTGCCAAACTTCTCTAAAATATGCACAACCCGCTCCTCAGAAGCATAATGGCTCGGTACGCTTGCAACGACCAACTCACAGGCCATCTCAAAATATTCGTCTACGACCGAAAGAAGACTTAGATTATGCCCGTTCACAACCGCATTGTTGCATTCGCACCAATCGGAGTATTTCACCATTGCCTTGCCCTCTTTCAAAGAAAATTAACTTTATATTGATTCCAAGATTTGAAACAACAACTACTCTTCAAGATATCTATCCATAATAAAACTGTTGAGTTCATCTTTGGTTACTCGCCAGCCCGGTAAAATTTTGTCCATATAGTGTATAAAAGCTGTTGTGTGATTTTTTTCAAGCAGGTGAACGAGTTCATGCACAACTATATATTCAAGGCAAGCAACGGGTTTCTTGGCAAGCTGCAAATTGACCCAAATCCGTTTTCCTTTAACATTGCAGGTTCCCCATTTGGTAAGCATATTTTTCACGCCGACAGCATTTGCCTTCACCCCGATGATTTCTTCCCACTTTTCAAGCAATGCAGGGAGCTTGGCTTTAAGCTCGGTTCTGTACCATTCATTTATTACTTTTTCACGCTGCTCCTGGGTGCTGGTTTCACGTACTGTCAAAACAAGCTTATTACCATTTGTTTCGACTTTGTTTGCTTTCTTTGAGTACTTAAGCTCGAGCCTGTATCTGCGCCCCCAAAGATAATGGCTTTCGCCGGAAACATATTCCCGCTCTGATTGTCTCGGCTGATTCTCAAATTTTTGAATCTGCTTTTTGATCCAGCCTATCTTCTTAACGGCAAATAGTTTGATGGTCTCATCTTTGGCACCCACAGGCGCAGAGATACGGACCCTGCCTGCGGGAGGCTGTACAGAAAGATGTATGTTTTTTATATTTTTCTTGATAACTTCCACTTCCACTCCTGATATTTCCATCTGCATCACCAGTACTCCCTTTGCTCTTTTACAATGCCGAAAGTTTTGTCCACCTTATCTTCATCATAAACAACGGAATGGATACCTCTAAGCACGGCCTTTTCTTTCGCTTTATCCCCCAGCCATTTGTCTGGTTTGACAGTCATAATCTTTTCATGCAGAGTCAATAATAGATCCTCGTCCTTTGACACATTGTCATATAGGGCCCTCAGGGCTGCCGACTTCTTGATTCTCTCCGGATAACCGGAGTACTCCTCGGGTTTTTCAATTTTCCTCGTAAGCTCCACGATCTTCTGCAAATACTCTTTGTATTCTGCTTTTTGATTTTTACGCTCTTCAATGATTTTCATCAAAAGCTCTGACATCTTTTCGTAGTAAAGGGGGTTTGTGCTGCTTTTCTCGATAATCTTTCTGCGGACATTGTTTTCGATAACCTCAGCGGCCGCTTCCTTGTTCTTCTTTATCCCCTCCGGCAACTCCTTGACAAAATCTACGCCGCGCTCTACGATTAGCTCTATCAGCGTCATATCATCAAAGGCAGACAGCTTCTCACTCTCGCCTGCGCTGATGTAGTTGTCGATGAGATGGCGCATATCAGCCTCATATTTTTTAAGGTCAATATAGTCACAGCTGGCAAGTTTTATCTCATTTCTAACTTTTTCATAATAACTAACTTCAGCCCTAATCTCTTTAATCTGTTTCGGTGTATAATCAAGTTCATCCAGGTTGTCGGCAACATCGGCAAATGCACGAATAAGTGAGGCTGTAAACCTGTAGAGGGACAGACGCTTGGGTTCGTTTTCTTTGAGCTCATCTAAATCGCCGTCATTTTCAAAACAAAAATACTTGACAAACTCTAAAGTTGTGCGTGGCTGTTTTATCGGCTCACACAAGGCCCTTAGACTTTCAAGTAGTTCTTCCAGACGTTTCTTTGCTTCAGTTACACGATTTTTTAATAGTCCGATTACGTCTTCTGCTTCAAATCCATCAAAAGCTTCAGAAGTATAATCTGCAACCGCTTTTTCCAGGCTCTTGAACAGATCCATATAGTCGATAATATAGCCGTATTCTTTGTCATCACCATCAAGGCGGTTAACCCTGCAGATTGCCTGGAACAGCCCGTGATCACGCATGGATTTGTCTATATAGAGGTAAGTGGCGCTGGGCGCATCGAACCCGGTTAAAAGCTTATCCACAACAATTAATAGCTTCATCTGGCCGGGCTCTTTGACAAAGGTGCGCTTGGCCTCTTTTTCATAAGCTTCAACGGTCTTGCCGTTTAACATCTTTTGATAAACCGCATACTTGAAGCGATTTTCTGTATCTCGCGATTCTCCTGTCGCTTCACCTTTAATCTCGGAAATATCACCAGAATACGAAGTTACAATGGCACACTTGGAAAAGCCATTATCTGTGAACAGCTTGTAATATTTACACGCCTCATAGATGCTGGCAGCAACTAACAAAGCGTTCCCGCGATTGTTGTTGAGCCTGTCTTTAATCTCCATATCAAAGATGATATCCGTCACGATTTTGGCCAGCCTTGCCTCTGAGCTGTAAACTTCTTTTAGTGTTCCCCAGCGCTTCTTCAACTGCGCTTTAGAAAGCTCTGTTAGTCCCCGGGTCTTCGTTTCAAACCACTGGTCTATTTTCTCCTGGGACACTACTTCCTGGGGCACGTCTCTGGCTTCATATCTCAAGTCCAGAACCACTTTATCGGCCACTGCTTCAGGGTACTTGTAGGTATGGATATAGGTGCCAAAAACCTCGATGCTGCTTTTGATTCCCCTTCTGGCCAGTTCTTTTCGGCTCAGTAGCGGTGTCCCGGTAAAACCGATGAAAACTGCATCGGGCAGAATCATGGTCATGGCTTTGTGAAGCTTCCCGGACTGGGTTCTGTGGCATTCGTCTACGAAAATATAGAACTTACCCTTGGGTTTAAAATCAGGAGGCAGGCTCGCTTTTAACTGCTCTATGTAATTGTCATAGGCTTTATCCTCATCGCCTTGACTCCGTCCAAATTTATGTACCAGGGAGCACATCACTCTTGGAGTTGTTTCGTTCAGCCTGGCAATTAAATCGGCGCTGCTTTTGGTGCGGTAAATCTCATCCCCGACACCATCAGCTCCGAATACCTTTTTTTCAATCTGGTCGTCCAGTTCTTCCCGATCCGTGATAATCAGCACCCTTGCTTCCGGATCGTATTCCTTGATCCACCGGGAAAGCCAGACCATCACCAGGCTCTTACCGCTGCCCTGGGTATGCCAGATAATGCCGCCTTTCCTGGCTTTTATGCGCTGCCTGGCGGCTAGCACACCGAAGTACTGGTTGTGGCGGCACACCTTTTTTATGCCGCTGTCAAAGACAATGAAGTTATAGATGAGATCCAGCAAGCGCTCCTTCTGGCTGATGCTGATCAGGTGGCGGTCCATTTTATAGCCTTCGTTTTCGCTCTGGGCACGAATGAAGAGGGATAGCGGATCACTTGCCTTTCCATCCTCTTTCCATTCGATGAAGTGTTTTTCCGGGGTTTCAATAACGCCAATGCGCAGACCCTCGGTGTCATTGCCGGCCATGACCAGCTGGATGGTTGCAAAAAACGGCCGGATAAAATCGTTGCACTGGTTATCAAGGTTCTGCCTGATGCCTTTGGAGACGGAAACGACACTGCTCTTTAGCTCAATCACACAGACTGCTATCCCGTTGACGTACAGCACAATGTCAGGGCGCTTGGTGTGCTCGCCCCTGATCGTCACTTCTTCGGCAATATAAAAATCGTTTTGATAAGGTTCTTTCCAGTTGATAAACTTGACCGCCTGGTGGTGGACGCTGACATCTTCTTTGACCGAGGCCCCATAGCGAAGGTGGGAATAAACTTCTTTGTTGGCCTGGTAGAGATCCGGTTTTTTGGCCGCTTCCAGCAGGGAATTTATCGCACGACGGACAAGTTCTTTAGAGTAACCTTGTTTTTGCAGATATTTTTTTAACCTTGCTATATCTATATTGGAATTTTCCCGGTCGTGTAGATTGCCGATGTAGGTATACTTAAGCTTGGATTTGATCAGTTCAACAACTCTATTTTGAGTGGCTCTTTCCTTTTGCCCAACACTGCTCATTGCATCACCTCCTCCAGTAGTCTGATTCTGCCGGTTAAAAGTTCCTGCATCATGCCCTCTTTTATGTTTTTGTATTTATTTAGCTTTTGTTCAAGTGCTTCGATTTCGCTGTCCATGTCAGATAGGATATTTGCTATTGTGGTTTGTTCTTCAATTGTTGGCGGCAATCTTAAGATAAACTTTTGAAAAGTAGGCAATCTTAACGAATCTACTGTCGCTTTAACTGTATTTCTTAGGGCATATTCGCCAAAGTAGTTTATCATATAATACAGTAGTTATGCAGTTT
>DFAP01000117.1:0-200 GCA_002365855.1 Pelotomaculum sp. UBA3103
CGAATCCTACTCGGGGAGCCATTTTTTTTAAAGAACCGCCCTTGGATGAAGGCGGTTTTGTGTTATCCCACTAGAGGATTTTTTATTTTAAAGGTTTCATAGCTTCGAGAGAGGGTAAAATATTAAAATAGCTCTTGTAAAATAGAACGTTGTTGACTATAATTAGTTAAGGTTAGTAAAAGTCAAACTCAAACTCAAAC
>DFAP01000117.1:525-24654 GCA_002365855.1 Pelotomaculum sp. UBA3103
CTCAAACTCAAACTCAAACTCAGACTGTTATGGCGGTGGTTGGGTGTCTAATATTTCAAATTTAATCGAACGATATTTAAAAAAACTGCTGGCTGAGAGCAACCGGGACCACGTTGAAATTCAGCGCAGCGATCTGGCGGTTCTTTTTAACTGCGTTCCTTCCCATATTAATTATGTTCTGACCACCCGCTTCTCGACCAGTCACGGGTATATCGTCGAGAGCAGAAGGGGAAGCGGCGGCTATATTAGAATCGTAAAAATCCCCCTGGGCCAGCAGGCTGATTTGGCCCTGGAAATCTGTAGTCTGGTTGGGGATTCCATTAATGAGGGGGACGCCGCAGGCTTAATTGAACGCCTGCTGGAGGAAGAGTTAATCTCACCGAGAGAGAGGCGTGTCATGAGGGCCGCCGTAGGGGGCGACATCCTGATGCCTGGACAGCCTGTCCGAGACCAGTTAAGGGCTCTCATATTAAAGTCTATGATTGTTTCTATTTTGAGGGTGTAAAAAATGCTCCCTGACGCACAAAAAGAGTTTAACCCCCTTAAGGGAGCAACCTCAAGGGGGACGTTAGGAGGAATTACCAATGCTTTGTGAGCGCTGCGGGCAAAGGCAGGCGACAGTGCATTTCACGGAAATAACCAATGAAAGTAAGCAGGAAACCCACCTCTGCGAGGTTTGCGCGGGAGAAATTAAGCCTCAGGGCTTTGTCTTTGCTCCGCAGCTGAGCCTGCAAAATTTTCTGGTAAGCCTTTTAAACCAGGAGTTGGGTGGAGGCGGATACGGCATTCCGGCAGATACGGTCAGGAAATGTGAAAGCTGCGGCGTGGCCGAGGGACAATTTGTCAAGCAGGGGCTGCTGGGCTGCGGCAGTTGTTATCCGAATTTCGAGGAGAAAATACTCCCGCTCTTGAGGAGAGTGCATGGCAGCACCCGGCATACCGGAAAAGTGCCGGAGCGCACCGGCGGGCGGGCCAGGCTGGTGAAAGAATTGGATAAGATGAGAGACCAGCTTAAGGAAGCTGTAAGCCGGGAGGAATTTGAGCGGGCAGCCGTACTGCGTGACAATATTCGACAGCTGGAAAAAAGCCTTGAAGAGGGGGCTGAGTCCTGATGTCTTTCAAGAATACGTTAAACAGCGCTCACAGCAAATGGATGGACGCCGAGGGACCCGAGGCCGATATCGTATTGAGCAGCAGGGTGAGAGTGGCCAGGAACCTGGCCGGGATTCCGTTCCCCCACCTTCTGGATGCGCAAAAATCTGAAGATGTCATCCACGCGGTCAGGTTGGCCCTGGTAAATAAAGAAGAACCGGAACTGCTGGGCGGCCTTGAGATTAGCGGCTTAGGAGAATTGTCCCCGCTGGACAGACAGCTGCTGGTGGATAAGCACCTGATCAGCCCGGATCTGTTGAAAAACTTCCAGTCCAAGGCGGTAGTGCTGCGAGAGGATGAAGTTGTCAGCATTATGGTCAATGAAGAAGACCACCTGCGAATACAGTGCCTTCTTCCCGGCCTTCAGCTCAAAGAGGCCTGGGATATAATTAACAGGGTTGATGACGACCTGGAAAAAACCCTGGATTACGCGTTTTCCGAAAAGCTGGGCTATCTTACCTCCTGTCCGACT
This sequence comes from Pelotomaculum sp. UBA3103, assembly GCA_002365855.1. GTDB lineage: Bacteria > Bacillota > Desulfotomaculia > Desulfotomaculales > Pelotomaculaceae > UBA3103. The sequence goes on from DFAP01000117.1 coordinate 2,150, forward strand.
AACGTGGGAACAGGGATGCGCGCCTCAGTCATGCTCCACCTGCCTGGTTTGAAGATAACCAAGCATCTGGGCGGGGTGCTGGGCACCATAGTTAAGTTGGGTATGACGGTCAGGGGGCTTTACGGTGAAGGAACCGAAGCTGTCGGAGACCTGTTCCAGGTTTCAAACCAGATCACCCTGGGGCAGTCAGAAGAAGAGATTATCAACAACCTTGAATCGATTACCAGGCAGATACTTACCCAGGAGCACGCTGCGCGCAATGCTCTGTACAATGACAGGCGTGAAGTTATCGAAGATCGCATCTACCGGGCTTACGGCGCCCTGAGATACGCGCGCGTACTTACGTCGGAAGAAGCAATGAGGTTGTTTTCCGACCTCAGGCTGGGCCTGGAATTGAAAATGATATCAGCAGTACCGGCCAGGGTTTTAAATGAGTTGATGGTTAAGATACGGCCGGCGTTTTTAATAAAAAGTGCCGGACGGGAACTATCAGGCTACCAGAGAGATGTTCTCAGGGCCGATCTGGTTCGGAAAGAATTTGAGGGTTTGCCATGCTGAACAGGGGCATCATTATATGCAAAACTTATAAAAAGATTTGGGGGGAGGCAGAACGGTGCCAGAGCGTGTTTCCTTCCACTATAGCGGAGGTGTAGTAATATGTTTGGAAAATTTACCGAGCGGGCACAGAAAGTACTGGTGTTTGCCCGGGAGGAAGCAAAGAGCGGCGGTTACCCCTACATTGGAACAGAGCATCTGCTGCTGGGTCTGATCAAGGAAGGGGAAAGCGTCGCGGCCAGAATTTTAAGCGCGACAGGTATAGAGGCCGGTAAGGTGCGGGAGGCCGCAAGGCAGATGGTGGAGGCTGGTAAAGGGCAGCCTGAAGCTGAACCGGTATTGACGGCAAGGGCAAAAAAAGTTTTGGAACTATCCCTGGACGAGGCGCGAAAGATGAACAACAGTTACATCGGTCCGGAACACCTGCTTCTGGGGTTGATCAGGGAAGGCGAAGGAGTGGCGGCGCAGGTATTAAACGCTTACGGCGCCGATTACCGTAAAGTTCGCTCCATGGTCGCCCAACTGCAGGGAGCTCAGCCTCCTGCGGAAGGGCAGGCGCCAGGCCAGGTTAAGAATAGTAAAACCCAAACCCTGGATCAATTCGGTCGTGATTTAACGGTTATGGCCGGGGAAGATAAACTGGACCCGGTTGTGGGCAGGGATAAGGAAATCGAGCGGGTCATCCAGGTATTGAGCAGGCGCACTAAGAACAACCCGGTTCTGATCGGAGAGCCCGGCGTGGGCAAAACCGCTATAGCCGAGGGGTTGGCCCAGAGGATTACCTCCGGGAATGTCCCGGAGATCCTGGCCAACAAGCGGGTGGTTACACTGGACATGGGCTCACTGGTGGCAGGCACCAAGTACCGCGGCGAGTTTGAGGAACGCCTGAAGAAAATTATTGAGGAAATCCGCCATGACGGAAATATCATCATGTTCATTGACGAACTCCATACTCTGGTGGGGGCAGGCGCTGCGGAAGGCGCCATAGACGCTGCCAATATTCTAAAACCTGCCCTGGCTAGAGGTGAGCTGCAGTGTATCGGCGCTACTACCCTGGATGAATACCGCAAGCATATTGAAAAAGATGCCGCCCTGGAGCGACGTTTCCAGCCGATCACCGTGGTTGAGCCGACTATCGATGAAACTATTCAAATTTTAAAAGGGCTAAGGGATAAATACGAGGCGCATCACCGGGTGAGAATAACAGACGAGGCGCTGGAAGCCGCAGTAAAGCTCTCAAGCCGCTATATCACGGACCGCTTTCTGCCGGATAAAGCTATTGACCTGATGGATGAATCCGGCTCCAGGGTCAGGCTGCAGGCTTATGTTTCTCCACCTGAGCTAAAAGAGCTGGAAAAGAAACTGGAAGTGTTGCAAAAAGAAAAAGAGGCGGCGGTAAACGGCCAGGAATTTGAAAAGGCTGCCGAACTAAGGGACCAGGAGCTGAAACTCAGGACAGAGCTGGACAGCTTCAGGGACTCGTGGAAACAGCGCAAGAGCGGCGCGGAACTGGTGGTGGACGAAGAGGTCATCGCGCATATCGTTTCCAGCTGGACTGGCGTTCCGGTGAAAAAACTGGCAGAGGAAGAAACAGAAAGACTTTTGAAGATGGAAGAAGTTCTGCACCAGCGCGTGGTTGGGCAGGACGAGGCAATACAGGCTGTATCCAGGGCGGTGCGCCGGGCCAGGGCCGGCTTGAAAGACCCCAGGCGTCCAATCGGCTCCTTTATCTTCCTGGGCCCTACCGGGGTTGGCAAAACCGAATTGGCCAGGGCTGTCGCCGAGGTTCTTTTCGGTAGCGAAGACGCCATGGTCAGGATAGACATGTCGGAATATATGGAGAAATTTGCGGTATCACGCATGGTGGGCGCACCCCCCGGCTACGTGGGTTATGATGAGGGCGGACAGCTCACCGAGGCGGTTCGACGTAAGCCGTACACGGTTGTACTGCTTGATGAGATTGAAAAAGCCCACCCGGATGTCTTCAATATCCTTTTGCAGGTTATGGAGGACGGCAGGCTTACGGACTCCAAGGGGCGTCTTGTGGATTTTCGGAATACTGTGCTCATTATGACCTCCAACGTCGGACAGCAGACTATCAAAAAGGAAGCGGTCCTGGGTTTTCGCACTGGTGACCAGAAAGACGCCGGCTACGAGGCCATGAAAAACAAGGTCACCGATGAGCTGCGGCGCACTTTCCGTCCCGAATTCCTTAACCGTATCGATGAAACTATCGTGTTTCACTCCCTTACCGCGGAACACATCAGGGAAATCGTCAGCTTGATGTTAAAAGAAGTGTCTGCTAGAATGAAGGAGAACGAAGTAGACATTGAAGTGGCGGAACCCGTAAAGGATCTGCTGGCCAAAGAAGGATTTGACGAAGCTTATGGCGCCAGGCCGCTGCGGCGGGCGATTTTGCGCCTGGTGGAGGACCGGCTTTCCGAAGAACTCCTCAAGGGCTCGTTCAAGCGGGGCGATCGGGTGCTCCTGGATCTTGACGAAACAGGAACCGGCATTAATGTCATCAGACAATGATCAGCAGATTTTCCAGGCCATGGTTTAAAGCGCAGGATGTTTCCGGATAACAATATAAGAACTGGTTATAATAATGTGTGCAAATACCTGATATCGTAAGCGGTTTCATCAGGCATGTTAATTCATCATGAAGGAGCTGTTGGAATGAAAAACCCTTTCATGGGTGTGCCAATTATGATAATAGTTTGCGCACTGTTCATGGTGGTTTACGTCTGGGTTGTCGGAAGTGTTACCGAGTTGGAGCCAATACCGCCGCCGCTCGCTCAGACATCTGAAACAGCCTCGGACCTTACAATGCCTTCGGCAGCGGCGCCAACAGCCGTCCCGGTCCCTCCTGTTGAGCCTGCGGAAAAAGAAGGGGTAAAAACCTGGGCAGGCATATATGTCGGGCGTACTGACAACAATTTTATTGAAATAAATATGGGCGATGAGGCCAGGACGTTCCTTGCTCCTTTAGAAATCACCGGTACCCTGTTAAATAAAGGGGATGTTGTTTGCTTTGACTGTTACAAAAACAACAACGGGCAGCTTACCATAGTCAGCATTAAAAAGCTCGTTCCGGCTCCTGTTGGGCAGCAGTAAAAATCAGCCTGAACGCTACATTTTTTAGCCTTGCCATCATGCAAAACTCTCTGCTGCCGGGCCTGGTCCCATGTAGGCGCTGGCGACGGAACCCGGCAGGGTCTGCCTGCTGCTATTACAGGGTGCTTCCGGTTAAGCCGGGGGTGCCCTTTTTAAATTAGCAGCTGCAAACAAACAAGGTCATACTTGTGGAAACATGTAACAGGTTTAGTAAGGTACGGGAGCCATTCATTCAGGCATTTCTTCTTGTAGTATGTCGGATCGGGTGTTATAATTTAGAAATAACCAAAACCTGGAGACTTTATGTCGATGCGTGCAAAAACCAAATACTGCTGTCAGGAGTGCGGCCGGCAGTCAACCCGTTGGCTAGGCCGCTGCCCGGGTTGTGGCGCCTGGAACAGCCTCGTGGAAGAACCGATTGGCGCCAATGCAGTCTCTGGCGCACCTGGGTTGGGCGGCGACTCACCTCGCCCGGTAACCGAAATACCGCTGCTGCTGGAAGAGCGCTTTCCTACGGAACTGGGCGAAGTGGACCGGGTCCTGGGGGGAGGCATCGTCCCGGGCTCCCTTGCTTTAGTGGGCGGGGACCCGGGAATCGGTAAATCCACCCTGCTGCTGCAGGTAGCCCAGCTGCTCAGCCGCAGGCTGAAAGTGCTTTATGTCTCCGGGGAAGAATCCGCCCCTCAGGTCAGGATGAGGGCAGGCCGCCTTGGCGCTCTCTCACCCAACCTTCTGCTGCTTTCAGAAACTGATATTGACTTGGTGGAGCGGCACTTAAGAGAATTATCCCCTCCCGTGGCAGTTATTGATTCCATCCAAACCATGTATAAAGGTGAAATTGGTTCAGCCCCCGGCAGTGTGGCGCAGGTGCGCGAATGCGCTGCGCATTTGATGCGGCTGGCCAAGACAACAGGGATATCCATCTTTCTGGTGGGACACGTCACAAAAGAAGGGCTTTTGGCCGGTCCCAGGGTGTTGGAGCACATGGTGGATACGGTTCTTTACCTGGAAGGTGAACGTCATCAGTTCTTTCGCATTCTCAGGTGTGTAAAAAATAGATTTGGATCTACAAACGAAATAGGTATTTTTGAAATGCGGGACAGCGGCATGGCAGAGGTGGAAAACCCCGCCGCTATATTTTTAGCCCGGCGGCCCCAGGGCAACGTTTCAGGTTCAGCGATAGTAGCGGGATTGGAAGGGTCAAGGCCGCTCCTGCTCGAGATCCAGGCGCTTGTTTCACCGGCGGGCTACGGCATGCCCCGGCGGATGACCGCTGGGGTAGACCACAACCGGGTTGCGCTGATCGCAGCTGTTTTGGAAAAGAGGGTCGGCTTAAACCTGGGCAGTCACGACCTGTATGTAAGCGCCGTCGGCGGTGTTAGGCTGGATGAACCGGCAGCAGACCTGGCCATTGCCTTGGCGCTGGCCTCAAGTTTTAGGGATGTTCCCGTGGCTGACGGCCTGGTCTGCGCAGGTGAGATTGGGCTTACGGGTGAACTGCGGCCTGTTACAGGTGTGGATAAGAGAATAAATGAAGCTTTTAAGCTTGGATTCAGCCGTTTTTTGCTTTCGGGCCAGAGCACGGCACATGTTACGTGCGAAGCGGGGATACTGACTGCTGATACCCTGGATGTGGCTCTGGAGATGGCTTTGAAGGTTTGAGGTGGAACAGTTGAAAGAAGTTAAGATGGAAGAAAAACTTCTAAAAGTGCTGCGCACGGTAGCTCCCGGCACCTATTTGAGAGATGGGCTGGAAAACATTTTGCGGGCAAAAATCGGTGGTATTATCGTCGTAGGGATACCACCTGAAGTCATGGACTTAACCGAGGGCGGTTTTGCCATCAACGCGGAATTTACACCTGCAAACCTCTATGAGCTAGCAAAAATGGACGGGGCCATCATTCTCAGCAAAGATGGAAAAAAAATATTAGCTGCTAATGTCCAGCTGGTTCCAAACCAAAATATGCCTTCCAGCGAGACCGGCATCCGCCATCGCTCTGCCGAGCGCGTGGCCAAACAAACCAACGCCCTTGTTATATCGATATCACAGCGGCGCAGCGTGATTACCGTATACAAGGGGCCATTAAAATACGTGCTGAAAGACCTTGGAGTAATTTTAACCAAGGCCAACCAGGCCGTACAGACACTGGAAAAATACCGTTCGGTAATGGACAAGGTGCTGGCGGAACTCAGCACGCTGGAGTTAATGGACGCCGCGACACTTTTTGACGTGGCCAGGGCCATCCAGAGGGTGGAAATGGTGCTGAGGGTGGTCAAGGAGATAGACAGGTATATTAGCGAGCTTGGAGTTGAAGGCCGCCTGATTACCATGCAGGTGGAGGAACTGGTCGCCAACGTGGAAGACGAAGGTTTGCTGGTAATCCAGGACTACGCTACAACGATAGGGGAAAAAACACCTTCCAGTATTCTCGGCGTAATTAGAAGTTGGCCGGCGGAAGATATCCTGGACCTTTCCCTGATTTCCCGTGCCCTGGGCTATCCCGGCAGCGCCAGCATTCTGGACCAGCATGTTTCGCCCCGGGGCTACCGCATTCTGGAGAAGATACCCAGGTTGCCTCTTCCGGTTATTGATAATTTAATCAGCCACTTCGGCGCCCTCAACCGGATCCTTGTGGCCACTATTGAAGAGCTTGACGAGGTGGAAGGTATTGGTGAAGTGCGTGCCCGCTCCATAAAAGACGGCTTAAACCGCTACCGTGATCAGCTGCTGCAGGAAAGGCACAGATAGAACCGCCTCGCTTTTAAAGGGCGCCCGGGCCAAAATTTACGCGCCTGCCGAAATTCTCCTGCCCAAGCACAAAAAACCTGTACACAAAGAAAAATTTATTGAAAATGATCAAGAAATTGATGTTGACACATACATACAGACATGCTAAAATTATAGTTCATTTGACAAGGACGTTCTTTCATGCTATACTTTATACGTGGTAAATTTTCTAAGGAGGGTACGGCCTTGTTCAAAATAGGAGATAAAGTGGTGTACCCGATGCACGGGGCCGGAATAATCGAGTCTATTGAAGAAAAGGAAGTATTGGGAGAAAAGCGCCAATATTATATCCTGCGTCTTCCCGTGGGTGACATGAAAGTGATGATTCCCATAAGCAACGGTGGGGGAGTCGGTTTAAGGGAAGTAATAGACTGGGAGGGAGTACAGCGGGTTTTTCACATCCTGCGTGAGCAGAGTTCCGCGATGTCTCCCAACTGGAACCGCCGCTACCGGGCCAACCTGGAAAAAATGAAGAGCGGCAATATTTATGAAGTTGCCGAAGTGGTGCGTAACCTTATTAAGAGGGACCGCGAAAAGGGACTTTCATCCGGTGAAAGAAAGATGCTTGAAAATGCCAGGAAGATTTTAATCAGCGAGTTGGTTCTGGCCACGGAGCTGGAGGAAGAAAAAGCACAGTCGCTTTTGGACGGTGCCTTCGCTTGATAGCGTCAGGTAAAACTGACGTTTTTTATTTTTCTCCACAAAAACCCAATTATTAGTTGAAGGTATATTTATAAAACTTATATAATAGAGTTATAAGTTTTTGTCAAAAATACTTTTTGTAATGATTGTTAAGAAGGGGGGTGAAAAAAATTGGTCAAAAAAGTTATTTATATCATTTTGGTATTGGTTTTTGCCGGCCTTGGTTTTACTTTCGGCCGGTATATAACTCATAGTGATCTTGTTCCCTTTATGGCTGACGTCGGCCAGCAGTTGAAGTTCGGCATTACCGGGCTTTCCACGCTGGTTGCTATGGCCCTGGGGATTTTAACTACTCCGCCGCTGATGCGCGGAGCGGTCCGGCTGACCGTTTTCATCGAACAGTACCTTCACAGGACTCCGATTCAAGATCTGGTGATGGGTTCGGTTGGCTTGATCATTGGCCTTATTATAGCTAATTTAGTAGGTTCCATTTTAACTTTTATGGGTTGGATCGGCAAGGTGATATGGATTTTATCTACCCTGCTGCTGGCCTACCTCGGTTTAAGCGTGGGAATTAAAAAACGGGAAGATTTGATCGCGCTTTTTGCAAACTTTCCTAAGTTCGGCAAAGAGCGGGCTCCCAAGTCCGAGGTTCGCGCCGGGCACTTTAAAATTCTTGATACCAGCGTCATCATCGACGGGCGAATTTCTGAGCTGTGCGAGAGCGGCTTCATTGAGGGAGTGATGCTCGTACCCGCCTTTGTGCTTGAGGAACTGCGGCACATTGCCGACTCACCCGACCTTTTAAAGCGCAACCGCGGGCGGCGCGGCCTTGATATCCTGAACAAGATGCGTAAGGACCCTGAAATTAAGGTACAGATTTATGACAACAACCGTGGGCTTGAAGATGCGGTTGAGGTAGACACCAAGCTCGTTAAGCTGGGGCAAAAGCTGAGCGCAAAAATTATTACTAATGACTTTAACCTTAATAAAGTTGCCGAACTTCACGGCGTCAAGGTATTAAACATAAATGAGCTGGCCAACGCTGTCAAGCCGGTAGTACTGCCTGGCGAGGAAATGGTGGTCCAGGTAGTTAAGGATGGGAAAGAGTCAGGCCAGGGAGTGGCATATCTGGATGACGGCACGATGATCGTAGTGGATGGCGGAAAGCGTTATATGAACCAGACTATCCCCGTGCTGGTAACCAGTGTTCTTCAAACAGCTGCCGGGCGGATGATCTTTGCGAAACCCAAATACGACCGGCGCGTTGAAGGACCGTCTGGTTTCGGTGAGGTGAATATCATTGGCTGAGGTAGCAGCCGTAGTGCCGGCGGCCGGGAGCGGCAGCAGAATGGGAAAGTTAACAAAGAAGCAATTCCTGTCACTTGGCGGCATTCCAGTGTTGGGGCACACACTAAAAATATTGGATGACAGCCGAGTAATTGACCGTATCGTAATCGTCTCCGGAATTGGGGAGGAAGATTACTGCCGCTCGGCTGTTGCCGGCAAACTGGGTATTGGAAAAGTATCAGCAATTGTTGCAGGTGGCAGGGAGCGCCAGGATTCCGTTTATAACGGGCTCCTGGCGCTCTCCCCTGATACTGGTATAGTTGTGATCCATGACGGGGTTCGTCCCCTCTTAAGCGCGGATAGCCTGGAGGTGGTCGTGGAGGCGGCACGGACTTACGGTGCGGCAACCCTGGCAGTACCCGTCAAAGATACTGTCAAAAAGGAGGGGGGCGGCGGTTTTGTGTCCGGGACTCTTTCCAGGGAAAATCTTTGGTTGGCTCAAACACCGCAGGCTTTTCAGTACAGCTTGATTATCAGCGCACACCGCAGGGCACGGGAAGAAAATTGTCTCGCGACTGATGATGCCGGGCTGGTTGAATTAATGGGATACCAGGTCAAGATTGTGCAGGGGTCGTACCTCAATATCAAAATTACTACACCTGAAGACCTACTCCTGGCTGAGTCGATCATCAGGGCGGGGAGAGATTAGTCCCTTTTCCAGGAACTTTTTTTTCAACAGCCTCTGGATCCGTGCTTCCAGCTCCGGGAACGAGAAGGGCTTGTTCATATAGTCATCCACCCCGGCATGAAAAGCTTCAAGAAGAGTTTCCTCAAGGTGGTCGGCTGTTAAAGCAATTACCTTGATACTCATGGTTTTGGGGTTTTCCCTTAATTTTCTGGTCAGTTCCAGGCCGTCCATTCCGGGCATTACCAAATCAACCAGGGCCAGGCAGGGTTGGATCTCCTTGGTCAGCTCCAGTGCTTCGTGGCCATCTCCCGCTGTTGCTACCCGGTAGCCTTTCTCGGAAAGCTGTTTTTCGAGGAGATGCCTTATAAGCGAACTGTCATCAACCACCAGAATCATAGGTGTCTGTATTTCCGGAAGTTCGTTAAGCTGGTCGATTGAAAAGGTGCGGTTTCTGCCTGCGTCTTTGGCTGCGTAAAGGGCCTTGTCCGCCGCCAGGATCAGATCGTGCGCGTTAAATATATTAGACCCGAACTCGGCCGCTCCCGCGCTGAATGTAACGGTCAGTTTTTTTTGGTAGTAAGGTTCCACCAGGGGAGTCGACAGCCAGGATTCGCTCAATCTTTCCAGGATAGCCCTGGCAGTGGAGGTTTCCGTATCAGGCATCAGCAGGACAAATTCCTCGCCGCCGTAGCGGGCGAGGACATCGGTATGCCGCAGGTGCTTCCTTAGAAAGGTTGAAAAAAACGCAAGAACATAATCACCCGACATGTGGCCTAACTGGTCGTTAACCAGCTTAAACCAGTCCAGGTCGATCATGACAACGGTGAATGGTTTGCCTTTCCTTTGATAGTGGTGGACTTCTTCGTCCAGCCGCTCCATGAAATATTTACGTGAAAAAATACCGGTTAAGTGGTCACGGATGGCATTTGCCCGGAGTCCTTTGAGACGGTTAATGGCCGCCTGGACGAGCGCGGACAGTTCTTTTGGGTGAAACGGCCTGGTTATAAAAAGGTCTGCCCCGGCAGCGTAACCTTCCAGCTTTTTATCCGGATCCGCTTCCGAGGATAAAAAAAATATAGGGGCCCACTGGTAGCGTTCGTCCAGACGCAGTTCGGCGCACAGGTCCAGGACCGCGCTGCCGGGCCAGTTAAACTCCAGAATGATCAGGTCGGGCCGTGTTTTATCCAGCAGTTCTCTTGCTTCTTCCGGGCTGTTCAGGTCATGAACCATGACCAGGGGAGCCAGTTCCCGCGCTACCATTTTGAGTTCTTCGCAGTCGCTGCTGGACATAAGGACCGAGTACTGTTGTTCAGGCTGAATATCCCCGTTTTTTAAGTACATTGCCCCTTACCTCCCCGAAGGCGGTGATTGGGTATGCCGAATGTCTCTTCTACATTAATTAGGCTTTTCCTTTATTAATATGTAAATTAACCTTGGTGGAGGGATTATTTTGAGAGCGGGATTAGGCTACGATGTTCACAGGTTGGAAGAAGGCAGGCAGCTGATTTTGGGCGGAGTCAAGATACCTCATAAAAAAGGGCTTTTAGGTCACTCGGATGCGGACGTGCTGACTCACGCGGTTATGGACGCCCTGCTGGGGGCAGCCGGTTCCGGGGATATCGGGAGACACTTTCCCGACAGCGACAGCCGTTATAAAGGGATCAGCAGCCTGAAACTGCTCTCCGGGGTTAGGGAGCTTCTGGAAGAAAAAGGCCTGGTGGTTGTAAACATTGATTCGGTGATTATCGCGCAGGAGCCGAAGCTCGCGCCCTATATGGCGGAGATGGAGGTAAGGCTGGCGCAGGCGCTTGGGATCAGCGCGGAGCAGGTCAATGTAAAAGCGACGACCACCGAAGGGCTTGGTTTCACCGGTACCGGTGAGGGTATCGCCGCCCATGCGGTGGCCGTGGTTGAACAGGCGGGCTGAGTGTTTATTTCCCCGCTTTCGGTTTTGCCACAATATGCTTCCACTTAACTACGGCCGGCGGCTCGCTGCCGCGGGCTGCTGCGGAGCTTCCGGCGAGGCTTACCAGCACTTTTAATTCTTCTTTATTGATTAGCTCATATTCGGCCGATTTGGTCAGCTGGCTGATAATGCCTCTCAACTTATCAATGCGGCAGGTTAAACAATGCCTCCTTGTAAGCAGGCAGTTGTCACAGCATCTTTCTAAAAGGTGTCTGATTTCTTCAAAATCATCTTGATCCATCATCAGTGGCACCCCCTTAAAATTAAAAAACGCCTTTTCACAAGGACGTCATCGGCCTCACAACCTACTTAGATTATATTAAATAGATGTGCCGGACACAAGTAATTTTTTCGGCAAGCGAAAGCCTATTTCTTCCACCCCTTTTTAATATATAAGACTGAGAGCATGTCCTGTGAGCATGAGGTATAAAAAATTTTTAACCTATATAACCCGTGACCTTTTAGCGGCGGGCATGAAATGTTATAATAGCTAAGATCCAGCGGTTTACATATATGCGTAGCAGAGGAAGATAAAAATATACCCAAAAAGGGCGCCAACCCTTCTGTAGTTTTGGAGGGTGTCTCCCCTTTTAAAGGAGGAACTCATATTTGTCTCCGGTTCGCGTTAGATTTGCCCCCAGCCCCACTGGGCCCCTGCATATAGGAGGGGCCAGGTCGGCGCTGTTTAACTGGCTGTTTGCCCGGCATTACGGCGGCGCCTTTATTGTAAGGGTTGAGGATACCGATTTGGAGCGGTCGTCCCGCCAGTCGGAAGAGAATATCCTGTCCGCACTGCGGTGGCTTGGCCTCGACTGGGACGAAGGTGTCGACGTGGGCGGGCCCTGCGGGCCTTACCGTCAGACTGAAAGGCTGGAACTTTACCGGCGTCACGCCGATTTTTTATTAAACAGCGGGTCGGCTTATCTCTGCTACTGTACGGAAGAGGAGCTGGCCGCTGAAAGGGAGGCCCTTTTTGCGAAGGGTGACCTGCCCAGGTATTTGGGCCGCTGCAGGAACCTGAGCCAGGGGGACTGCGCCAGACTGGAGGCGGAGGGGCGTAAGCCTGTGGTGCGCTTCCGGGTGCCCGAAGGAGAGGTCGTCCGGGTCAGGGACCTTGTCCGGGGGGACGTGGCCTTTGAATGCAGTGAGATCGGTGACTTTATCATCATCAAGTCCGATGGTATACCCACCTATAATTTCGCGGTGGTAGTGGACGACCACACCATGTCAATCAGCCACGTGATCAGGGCGGAGGAGCACCTTTCCAACACCCCGCGCCAGGTACTGCTGTTTAACGCCCTGGGATGGCAGACCCCGGAGTTTGCGCACGTTTCCCTGATCCTGGGCAAGGACCGCAGTAAGATGAGCAAGCGACACGGCGCCACGGCCATCGAGCAGTACCAGCAAAAGGGCTACCTGCCTGAGGCCCTGGTTAATTTCCTGGCCCTTTTGGGCTGGTCTCCCGGGGGCGAGGAAGAGATTTATTCGCTTGACGAGCTAAAGCAGCAGTTTACCCTGGAGAGGGTGGCCAAAAGCCCGGCTGTCTTTGATTTGGACAAGTTGAACTGGCTGAACGGCCATTACATCAGGAACACTTCTCCGGACCGTATTACCGATATGGCTTTACCCCACCTGGAAAAGGCAGGATTTATCAGACTTCCCCTATCCCATCAAGACTACGAGTGGGTTAAAATGGTAGTGTCCTCAGTCCTCAAAAACCTCGTCTGCATGGAGGATATAACCGGCCACGTCAGTTTTTATTTTAAAGACCAACTCGAAGTCCGGGAAGAAGAGGCCAAAGAGGTCATGGCCTGGGAGCGGGTTTCTGAGATACTTGCGGCTGTAAAGGAAAGGGTTGCCTCTTTCGACGTGGTGACCGGGGACGGGGCAAGAGCTATTCTAAAAGAGGTGGATAAGCGCCTGGGCGCCAAGGGCAGGAGAATATTTATGCCTGTCCGGGTAGCCCTTACCGGCAGCACACACGGCCCGGACCTGAACCAGGTAATGGTGATCCTGGGCAGGGACAGAGTGGTTGAACGCCTGGAAAACGCTTTTAAAAGGGTAGCCGAATAGCTGCCAGGACAGGAGGCCTTCTAGGAATCATGGAGATATACAATACCCTGACGAGGAGAAAAGAAAATTTTCAGCCTCGTGAGCCCGGCAAAGTATGGATGTACGTCTGCGGTCCCACGACGTATAACTATATTCACCTGGGCAACGCCAGGCCGCTGGTCTTTTTTGATACCGTGCGGCGCTATTTTGCCTCCAGGGGTTATGACGTTCTCTACGTCCAGAACTTCACCGATGTTGACGACAAGATTATCAACCGGGCTGCGGAGCAGGGAGTGGACCCCTTCAGCCTAGCCGGAAAATATATCGGCGAATATTACCGGGATGCCGACGCCCTTAACGTGCGCCGGGCAGACATACACCCGAAAGTGTCCGAGCACATTCCGGAAATCATTGAGTTTGTAAAGAATTTGGTGGATAACGGCTCAGCCTACGTGGTAGACGGCGACGTATATTTTGAGGTGCGGCAGTTTCCCGGCTACGGCAAGCTTTCGGGACGTAGCTTGGAGGACATGCAGGCCGGGGCGAGAGTTGAGATAGACGTCCGCAAGCGCGATCCGATGGACTTCGCTCTCTGGAAATCTGCCAAACCTGGAGAGCCCTCGTGGGACAGCCCCTGGGGACCTGGACGTCCCGGCTGGCACATCGAGTGCTCGGCTATGTCCTTAAAATACCTGGAAGCAAATTTTGACATCCACGGCGGCGGGTTTGACCTGGTCTTTCCGCACCACGAAAACGAGCTGGCTCAGAGTGAAGCTGCTACAGGGCAGCCATTCGTGCGCTACTGGGTGCACAACGGCTTTATTACCGTAAATGAAGAAAAAATGTCCAAGTCACTGGGAAACTTTTTCCTGGTGCGGGAAATTCTGGCCAAGTTTCCGCCTGAAACGGTTCGCTTCTTCCTGCTCTCCACACATTACCGGAGCCCGTTGGATTTTGACAGCGAGAAACTTGATGCAGCCGGGCGCGGTCTGGAGCGGATAAAAACCAGTATCCGGCTGTTATCGGAGGCACTGGAAAAAAAGAACGGCGAAACCGAAGCTGCGGCGGCAACCGAATTGAACGCCGCCCTGGACGCGCTGAATGCGTCCTTTGAAGCCGCCATGGAGGACGATTTCAACACCGCCCTGGCTATTGGTGTTATGTTTGACCTGGCCAGGGAAGTCAATACGTCTGTACAGCGCCTGTCCGGCGGGATAGCCAGGGTGGACCGCGAGGTTCTTCAAAAAGCGATGAGCCTGTTCAGCTCTTTCAATGAGGTGCTGGGAATTTTCAGGACAGATGAAAACAGCGGCAGGATTCTTCTGGAGGGTCCCGGCGGAAACGGCGCAGGCCTGGCGGAAGAGCTGATCAACCTGATTATCGACATCCGCCAGCAGGCCCGGGCGAGAAAAGACTGGGCGGTCGCTGACCAGATCAGGGACGGCCTGAAAAACCTGGGGATAGTCCTGGAGGATACGCCGCAGGGAGTTCGCTGGAAAAAGCAGGGATAAAATGGAAGTAAACATTACCGGGGGCGTCACAATACAGCCGGAAGAACTGCCGGCGCTGGTGCTGGCCTATATCGGCGACGCCGTATATGAACTAACTGTGCGGGGATACCTTGTGAGCACAGGGCTAATAAAGGTTCACCAGCTTCACGATGAGACCGTTAAATATGTCAACGCTGCTGCCCAGGCTAAAATATTAAGGTCATTGGAAGGCAGGCTGACCGGGGTGGAGGAGGCAATTGTACGCCGGGGGCGCAACGCCAAATCGCCGCATGTGCCGCGTGGCGCGGGTGTGGTGGAGTACCGTCACAGCACCGCGCTGGAAGCGTTGATCGGCTACCTTCACCTGAAAGGTGACACCGCCCGGCTTGAAGAAATTATGGCTATGGCCTTTAAAATTATGGGGGAAGAGGAATAAAAATTTAGACAGGACTAACATGTAAAAAAATGACCTTAGTTATGTCTTAAATTTATCGGAGGTTAATTAGTATGGGCGCTAAAAAGTTGAGTGTTACTCTTTTAAGGTATACTCCAAACCCCCAGGAGATTGTATCCATGGGGGCTAAATTATGCTATTCCCCGGCTGATATTGAGGAGCTTAAACAGGGTATTGAAGGAAAAAACCAGGAGCCTTTCCTGGAACGGCTGATGGAATTTAGACATCTGTCCCCTATTGAGCACGCGAGCTTTACCTTTGGTATAGAAGGGGTCTCGCGCAGCCTGCTGGCTCAAATCACCAGGCACCGCATCGCCAGCTACAGCGTCAAGTCCCAACGCTATGTGTCCGAAGCAGGCGCTGCCAAAGAAGACGGAGTTTTCGGCTACATCATACCGCCGCGCATAGAGGCCCTTGGCCAGGAGGCGGTGGCTGTATTTCAAAGCCAGATGGCCCAGGCCCAGGAATGGTATGATTACTGGGCGGGCAAACTTGGTAACGGTGGATCTGCTTACGAAGATGCCCGGTTCGTCCTGCCTAACGCGGCGGAAACGAAAATGCTGGTTACCATGAACGCCAGGGAGCTGCTGCACTTTTTTACTCTGCGCTGCTGCAACCGGGCCCAGTGGGAGATACGCGCACTGGCGCAGGAGATGCTTCGCCTGGTTAAGGAGGTCGCGCCGGTGATCTTTGAAACGGCGGGACCCGGCTGCTTGAGGGGACCATGCCCCGAAGGCAAAATGACCTGTCGTTCCGCTTACGGAGAAGGGGGTGAGATTTCTGGACGACGTGATTGCGGGCCGTAACCCGGTCAGGGAGGCCCTGCGGGCAAACCGGCCCATAAACAAGATCATGATCGCTGAGGGTGTCTTAGCCGGCCCGCTTCAGGAGATTTACAACAGCGCCAGGGAAAAGAACATCCCTGTGCAGAAGGTGGACAGGCGTCGACTGGAACAGCTCTCTGCGGGGGACCTCCACCAGGGCGTGATCGCCCTTGCGTCTGCCAGGGAATACGTTGAAGTTGAGGACATTCTGGACGGAGTTGGGCCTGATCAAGAGCCATTTCTCATCCTTCTGGACGAAATTCACGACCCGCATAATCTTGGCGCCATCCTGCGCACCGCAGACGCCTGCGGCGCGCACGGGGTGGTTATTCCCCGGCGTCGCTCGGCTGCTTTAACGCCGACGGTTGCCAGGTCATCGGCGGGAGCCGTGGAACATGTCCCTGTGGCCAGGGTGGCAAATATGGTCCAGGCTATGGAAGGGCTGAAGGCAAAAGGACTCTGGATTGCAGGCGCCGATGCGGAAGGCCGGGAAGTATTCTGGGAGGCGCGTCTTGACGGCCCGCTTGCCCTGGTTATCGGCGGAGAGAACAAAGGACTGGGGCGCCTGATCAAAGAACGGTGCGATATCCTGGTAAAGGTGCCGATGGGTGGCAGGATAAACTCATTAAACGCATCTGTCGCGGCTGCCGTGTTGGCGTTTGAGGTGGTGCGGCAAAGGAGAAAGGCCTGAGGAGAAATGAAAGAGTTTCTCGTAGTTGACGGATATAACATTATATTTGCCTGGCCCGAGTTCGAAAAACACAGGGACAACGACCTGGAGTATGCCAGGCATAAGCTGGTGTCGGTCCTGGCCAACTACCATCCTCTCTCCGGGCAAAAAATTTTCGTGGTATTTGACGCGCACCAGGTTAAACATTCCACTGAAAGGGTGGAAAAGATCGAAGGCGTAGAGGTAATCTATACCCAACAGGGAGAAACAGCTGACACTTTTATTGAAAGCCTTGTTGGCAGGCTGTTCGACGAGGGGACAGTGTATGTTGCCACCTCGGACTGGGCGGAACAGGGGATCATCTTCGGCAGGGGCGCCTACCGTA
The DNA here is from genome assembly GCA_002365855.1 of Pelotomaculum sp. UBA3103. Classification (GTDB taxonomy): domain Bacteria; phylum Bacillota; class Desulfotomaculia; order Desulfotomaculales; family Pelotomaculaceae; genus UBA3103. The sequence continues at coordinate 19,071 of DFAP01000117.1, forward strand.
TTACCCCCGGCGAGCTGCGTGAGCAGATCAACAGGCTCAAGCATGACAGCGAAAAGCACTACACGCAGAGATCTCCTTCTGAGGGTTACCTGGAGAACCGTTTGGTGGTCGGGGTCAGGTCTGAATTAGAAAGAATACGTCGAAAAAAGAAATAGTCTGATTTATTGCTTATTCTAATTTAACCTTGACGAGCTATCACCCCTTCGTTATAATTAATGATGGAACTTGGCCAGAAACTCACCTTTAAACAATGCCTTACCCATGGAGAAAAAAAGCGCTTGGGGCACACCAGGATCGGTATTGAGGTAGAGGTTTTTTCTTTTTCTCACAGGTATAAGAAAAAGAGCGAGGGGATAATGTGAGTCTTCAAGCCCAAAGGGAAATTCCTAACGGGTATCAAGTTTTAGTTGACGAAGAAGTTGTGGAGTTTGCACGAGAGGGTGATGACGGCGCTCTAGAGTATCTGATAAACAAGTACAGGAACTTTGTACGAGCTAAGGCCCGCTCTTACTTTTTAATCGGGGCTGACCGTGAAGACATTATCCAGGAGGGAATGATCGGCCTTTACAAGGCTATTCGCGACTTCCGGATGGACAAACTGTCATCGTTTAGGTCGTTTGCAGAGCTGTGCATAACACGTCAGATTATCACCGCCATCAAGACTGCTACCAGGCAAAAGCATATACCTCTGAATTCCTATGTTTCCCTGAACAAGCCCATCTACGATGAAGATTCTGACCGCACCCTGCTGGACGTCATTTCTGGCTCCAGGATTACCGACCCGGAAGAATTGATCATTTCCAGGGAAGAGTTTGACGACATCGAAGAAAAAATGGGCGAAATCCTTAGTTCGTTGGAGTGGAAAGTATTGATGTCATACCTGGAAGGAAAGTCCTACCAGGAGATCGCCGAAGATTTAAAACGTCACGTGAAGTCAATCGACAACGCTCTTCAGAGGGTCAAGCGCAAGCTCGAGCGATACCTGGAGAAAAGGGAATCTTAACGAGCTGACCAGTTTAATAAGTAACCAGATATTTAAATAGACTTTTAACTAAATCAAGAGGGTTAAAGGTCTTTTTACTTGACATCAGTTTTGATTTAACGTATAATCTTTATTGTGTCACCTGCTGGCGTAGCTCAATTGGCAGAGCAGCTGACTTGTAATCAGCAGGTTGCGGGTTCGAGTCCCATCGCCAGCTCCAGTTGAGTAGTAAGAGGTCAGAAGTTAGAAGTCAGAATTAGAAGGAATTCGTTTTATGAATTCCAACAAAAAAATCCGACCTCCGACTTCCGAAGACCGACATCTAATACGGAGGGGTTCCCGAGTGGCTAAAGGGAGCAGACTGTAAATCTGCCGTCGACGACTTCGCTGGTTCGAATCCAGCCCCCTCCACCAGGACCAACATAAGGATGCCCGTGATAGTTGATTCGCGGCCCCTTTGTATGATATAATAGATTTTGCAGACATCGCGGGGTAGAGCAGCTGGTAGCTCGTCGGGCTCATAACCCGAAGGTCGTGGGTTCAAATCCCTCCCCCGCAACCAAGAAATGTAAGCGCCTCGAATTTGAGGCGTTTTTTGCTTTTTGTTTTAATAAAAGGAATAGCGGCCGTTTTGGCCGCTATTCCAACTTGCTGATATCAGTCGTGCTGTTGTTGAAGGGGGCTGTCAACAGAAGTTATTTGCCGACATCCTCCATTTTCTTACCGGCATCCGGGAAGAAAAGGGGCTCGCCGTATTTATCCTTGCCAAATTCACTGATAACCTTTTGAGTGTCAGAATCGACCATAAACTCAACAAATGCTTGCGCGCCGTCCTTGTTGACCTTGGTAAACTTTTCAGGGTTAACCTGCATCACATGGTAGATGTTTAGAAGTACCGGGTCGCCCTCCATGAGGTTTTCAAGTTTTATGTTTTTCTTCTGGGCCAGGAATGTTGCCCTGTCGCTCAGGGTGTAGCCGAGCTTCTCGTTAGCTATGTTCAGGGTTGCCCCCATGCCTGTTCCGCTCTGCAGGTACCAGCTGCCCTCCGGGGTAATGCCAGCTTCCTTCCATATTTTTAATTCCATTTTGTGCGTGCCCGAATCGTCCCCGCGCGATACGAAGGTAGACTCACTGGAAGCTATCTTCTTGAAAGTTTCAACAACTGATTTCATTCCCTTGATGCCTGCCGGGTCGTCTGCCGGCCCTACGATGATAAAGTCATTGTGCATGACGAGCTGGTAATTAACAGCGACGCCGCTGTCGACAAGCGGTTTCTCGGACGAAGGTGCATGAGTCAAAAGCACATCGGCCTCGCCTTTTTCACCCATGGTCAGGGCCGCGCCCGTACCTACGGCAATAGGTTTCACCTTGTAACCGGTTTTCTGCTCAAAGTCTGGGACCAGGACGTCAAGCAGGCCGCTGTCCTGGGTGCTGGTGGTGGTGGCCAGGATAATGTCCTTGACCTCGGGCTGCGGTGTAGTCTGGGGCGCCGGTTTTGAGCCGCAACCCTGCAGTACTCCTAAAATCATAACAAAAATTAAAACTGCCAGCGGCGCCAGATATTTTTTATTTCTCATAACGCTCCTCCTTTATTTTTGATGTATTTTAATTTAAGAAGCCCTTTTTTCACCCCCTCGAAAAACAATGCCGGGCGGCTTTGAGAAACAGCAGAACCAGCCAGGCGGCTAAACCGGTGTTTTGTCCTCCTTTTCGCATTGGAAGGTGCACAGGTTCCCTTTGCACCCCTCGGTCGCAAGCCATAGCATTTTGCCGTAGGCTGTGCGGCTTGGAGATCTGATATTTATTTATAAATATAAAAGCCCTGCCCTCCATGACAAAAGGACAAAGCTCTGCTTAGTAGGCTTTACTCCTTTCCACAATGGGAGGCACACCGGTTTCCCCGTATACCCTGACGGCCGGCATCCATACCAGGTAAGGAATGCCAGGCTCGGAGTTTATATCTTTTAAAGCCACAATTCCACTCTAGACTAAAAAATCCTGCAAAGCCAAAAATTATTTTTCAATTCTGTGTCAGCGGGTCCTAACAAATAAATTTTCAAAAAAATAATCAGATAAACAAGGAATATGTCGATATATTAAATTGACTGAAACTTAATTAATTATATAAAGGAGGATTCTCTTTGAGGCTCTTAACTCGTTCCGACTTCGACGGTTTAGCCAGCGCTGTTCTTCTTAAAGAGGTTGGTATAATTGATGACAGGAAGTTTGTCCACCCCAAGGATATACAGGATGGCCTTGTTGAAGTAACTGAAAATGACGTACTTGTCAATATTCCCTTTGTTGAGGGATGCGGCCTCTGGTTTGACCACCATTCGAGCGAGAGCGAAAGGCTGGAATTAAAGAGTAAGTATAAGGGGTACAGTAAAACTGCGCCCAGCGCCGCCAGGGTGGTTTATGAATACTACGGCGGCAGGGACAGGTTTAAAGACCTGGATGATTTGATAGCTGCTGTGGACAAGGCAGATTCTGCCCAATTTACAATCAGTGAAATTCTAAAACCCGAGGGCTGGGCTCTCCTCTCCTTTGTCATGGACCCCCGGACCGGCCTGGGCAGGTTTAAAGACTACCGCATCAGCAACTATGAGCTTATGGACAACATGATTGAATACTGCCGCACCAAGCCTATTGAAGAAATACTGCAGCTTCCCGACGTCCAGGAGAGGATCAAGCGCTATTTTGAGCAAAACGCCCTTTACGAGGATATGATCAGGAAGCATACAAAGGTTGAGGCAAACGTTATCATTACAGATTTGCGCAGTGTTGATGTCATATACAGCGGCAACAGGTTTATCATCTACTGCCTTTACCCGGAACAAAACATATCGATTTGGATTGTTGACGGCAGGAACAAGCAGAACTGTGTCTTTGCAGTCGGACACAGCATCATTAACAGGAGTTCGGAAACAGATGTGGGCTCTTTGATGTTAAAGTACGGCGGTGGTGGTCACAAAGCTGTCGGGACCTGTCAGGTCCCATACGGTGATACGGACAGGGTGCTTTCCGAGCTGGTTTCCTCGATAAAAAAGGACGGTTAACAGCTCCAAGTTTTTTTCGCAATATTACCGCGCCACAGGATTGATTTTAAAGTGGACTAAAAAAAGAGGCAGGGCAAATGGCTTGGGGTCTGATTTTGCAGGGCTTAGAACGGAAATATGGGTGCGGCTAAATACTTTGTCAAAATTTAAGCGTTCTGGTAAAGGGGTGTTTGCTTTTTCTTCAGAGTTATAAGGGAATTGGCGTGCCGGGATAATAGACATTATAATAGAAGAGAATTAAATGCGGTGAACCAGTAACAGCGCCAGGAACGTCAAACGGGTAAGGACAGGGGGCAGTTTGCTGCGGCCCAACGCCGTGGATTTTTCAGCCTCAATTCAATATCCGGTACTGGGGGTAATGAGATGAAAAGAAAAGTATTATTCGTAACGTTTCTGGTCTTGCTGGTGTTAACCCTGAGTGTCTCTGCTTGGGGAACTTCCACAGAACAGGCTGCGTTCTTTGTGGGTGAAAATTATTACACTGTGGAAACAGACATGATGTACTCCATGGACACTGTCCCGTTTATTGAGAATGACTGCATTTTTGTGCCCGCCCGGTATTTTGCCAGGGCCGCCGGTATACCCGACAGTGGGATCATCTGGAACGCGGCTGACCGTGTGGTGACTATCCAGAAGGATGGGTTTACTGTTTCCTTTGGCATTGGAGAGCATATCCTGTATGTGAACGCGGAGCCTAGAGCTATAAGCGCTGCGGCTGTTTTGCGGGAAAACCGGGCATTCCTTCCGGTTCGTGCCATCGCGGAAGCCCTGGGTTATAAAGTTACCTGGGATCCGGAGCAGCGGGCCGTCCGGGTTTATGCACAGGGAGGTGGGGAGAACGAAATGATAGTAGAAAAAGTCAAGAAAGACCTGGCCGAAAAAAAAGGTTTGCCGCTTGATCAGATAACCGTTAAAAAGGTTGAATCTGTTAGTTGGCCTGATACCAGCCTGGGCTGCCCCGAACCCGGTAAAATGTATGCCCAGGTTATAACGCCGGGCTGCCGCGTGGTCCTTTCAGGGGGCGGGAAAGACTATGTATACCACACCGGATTGAATGGGACTTTTGTTTTATGTGAGAATAATTAACCCGCCCGTTTTGTCCGCAACAGGCCGCTTTTACAGCCAAACCCTGCTTGACAAGGAGCTTGGAGATATGCTAAGCTATACCTTGCAAGATTAACGGGACCCGTGATTATTAAGTCATAAAACCCTTTAAAAGTGCCACTATAGCTCAGTAGGTAGAGCGCATCCTTGGTAAGGATGAGGTCACCGGTTCAATCCCGGTTAGTGGCTCCAACTTCAGAAGTCAGAAGTCAGAAGTCAGAAGTAAGATGTTGGGTTTTGATAAGGAATTCGCTAAAGCAAATTCTAACAAAAAGTCTGACGTCCGACCTCCGACGACCGACCTCCGATACGGCGGCGTAGCTCAGCTGGTCAGAGCACACGGTTCATACCCGTGGTGTCCGGGGTTCAAGTCCCTGCGCCGCTACCAAACATAAGAAAGCCGGTGTGATTTTATCACCGGTTTTTTTGTTGTATAAGAAAT
>DFAP01000131.1 GCA_002365855.1 Pelotomaculum sp. UBA3103
TTGTTCAGCAAGCCCTAATTAGAGAAAACTGGCTAAAAAAAAGACTACCGTTCCCCGGCAGCCCTAAAATTTGAAAACGTGGTAACAAACCTAAAGTGGTTTTTTAGCCTGTATTTATATTTTACCTTTACTTAGTACTCCCATTCAAAGTCTTTAACCTCAGGGAATCCTTTAAGCGCTTTACTCATAATTTCACAGATGCGCTGAAGTCCTTCACGGGTTTTGGCCTCACAGCGGGCAACCAGAACAGGCTGGGTATTGGAGGCCCTGACCAGTCCCCACCCGTCACCGAAGAGCACACGTACCCCGTCAACGTCAATCACTTCGTAATCACTGCTGAATTTGCTCACCAGAGCGTTAACCACCCTGAACTTATCCTGATCAGGGCAGGGTACCCTGGTCTCCGCCGTGGAATAGTATTTAGGTATACCCGCAATCATTTTTGAAAGAGGTTCGGGTGAATTGGAGAGAATTCTCAACAGCCGTCCAGCTGCGTAATAAGCGTCGTCAAAGCCGAAATATTCATCAGCGAAGAACATGTGGCCTGACATTTCTCCGGTAAATACCGCTCCCAATTCTTTCATCTTGGCTTTGATCAGAGAGTGACCGGTTTTATAGAAAAAAGGCCTGCCTCCCAGGCGGACGACCTCATCGACAAGCGATTGGGAGCACTTCACCTCGATAATTACCTGCGACCCAGGGTGCTTCGCCATGATTTCACGCCAGTAGAGACACATCAGCAGGTCACCCCAGATGATCCCCCCGGATTCATCAACAACACCGATCCTGTCAGCGTCACCGTCAAAGGCAATGCCCAGGTTGCAGCCTTTCTCTGTCACGATATCTCTCAGCTCCACCAGGTTTGCGGACTTAACCGGGTCTGGCTGGTGGTTCGGAAAAGTACCGTCAGATTCACAATACAATGGGATCACTTCACAGCCCCAGTTCGCCAAAACCTGTTCTGCGAAAAGAGATGCAGCGCCGTTGCCGCAATCTACCGCGACCTTGATTTTTTTCGGCCCCAGCCGTATTTTTTCCTTGATCATGGCCAGATAGGGCTGCACTGCGTCCTGAACCTCAAGGCTGCCTGGTCCGTCTGCAAACTTTCCCTCGATCATTAAGTCCTTTAGTTTTTGAATATCATCACCATAAATCGTCCCGCTTCCAAGAGCGAGTTTAAAACCATTTTCATCGGGCGGGTTGTGGCTGCCGGTGATCATAATCCCTCCGTCAATCCCGAAATAGACCCTGGCGTAGTAAAGAACCGGTGTAACCACCAGGCCGATGTCGATCACATCGCAGCCGGCGGCCATAAGGCCCCTGATCAGGGCATCGCTGAGCCTCAGGGAGCTCAGGCGGTTGTCCCTTCCAACCAGAACTCCGCTGGAGCCGGAACACTTTACAAAGGTTCCAAATGCTTTTCCCAGCAGCTCAACAGTTTCGTCGCTGAGATCGCGCTCGGCTACTCCCCTGATGTCATACTGCCTAAAAATTTGAGGGTTTATTACTGCCATATGGTTGAGCCTCCTTTGATATTTTAAGGCTATAGCACTTCTCCGAGCCCTTTGTCCCTTAAAGCCTGTACAACCTTTTTTATTTCCTGGGCCCGTTTCTTATGACAGACCATCAGACTGTCCCTGTCATTGACCACGATCAGATCTTCAACGCCTAACAGCGCTACCATTTTGTCATGGGAATAAACATAAGTATTAACGGTGTCCAGCAGGACTCCCTCACCATGAAGAATGTTGCCGAGTTCATCCTTTTCTGCATACCTTTCTAAGGCTGTCCAGCAACCTATATCATCCCACCCGAAATCGCCCGGCATAACCAAGACATTGTCTGCCTTCTCCATGATGCCATAGTCCACGGAAACTTTTGGCAGTTTCGAGTAAATATTTTCAAGAACCTCTGAATATTGATCAGTACTCAGGGCATTTTCAATCTCCCTTAAACCACAGGCCAATTGGGGGATATGTTTTTCGATCATCTTGCGGACCAGATCAACCCGCCAGACAAACATGCCGCTGTTCCACAAATAATACCCTCTGGAGAGAAACTCCAGGGCGCGGGAATAATCAGGTTTTTCCAGGAAGCGAACGACCCGGTAGACAGGTGATCCTGCAGAAGTATCAAACAGCTCACCGCGTTGGATATAGCCGTACCCCGTTTCGGGACTGTGCGGGGTAATACCCAGGGTAACAATTTCATCTAACGGTCCGGCAGCGGCAACAGCACTTTTCAGAACTTCCTGAAAGCGGGGGACATTGCCGATATAGTGGTCTGCAGGCAGAACAATCATAACTTCATGGGGATGATTTTTTCCTAAAACCGTAGCAGCCAGTCCAATAGCAGAGGCAGTGTCCCTGCCGAAAGGTTCAATAATAATGTTTTCTTCAGGAAGACATGGGAGTTGTTCTAAGATGATTTCTTTAAATTCTGCTCCTGCGACTATATATGTATCTGTCATTCCAACCAGGCCTTCAAGGCGTTTTACAGTCAACTGCAGCATTGACTTGTCGCCTATTAAATCCAAGAATTGCTTGGGTTTAGACATCCTACTGCGCGGCCAGAATCTCTCTCCCCTGCCTCCGGCCATAATAACGGCACAAGGCATCAGTAAATCCCTCCCCTCGATTTTATTATATCATAAGTATTCTCGGAGGTATTTCCAAGTATTTAGAGAAATATAACATTATGGATAAAAAACTTAAAAGCTGGAGGTTTTATTATTCCGATGAAGATAGCCATGCTTTCCCCTATAGCCTGGAGAACCCCCCCTGTAAAATACGGGCCATGGGAGAGGGTAGTTTCTTTGTTGACCGAGGGACTTGTCTGCAAAGGAATCGATGTTACCCTGTTTGCCACGGCTGACTCCAAAACGCAGGGGAAGCTTCATGCCATAGCGCCAGGGGCTTATGAAGAGGACAAAACCCTTAGTCCGAAGGTTTGGGAATGCCTCCACATATCAGAATTATTTGAGATGGCGGAAAATTTCGATTTAATTCATAATCACTTTGATTTTTTGCCGCTTACCTATGCAGGGCTGATAAAAACCCCCGTTCTTACTACTATACACGGGTTTTCCTCCCCGGACATTCTCCCGGTTTATAAGAAATATAATGGTAAGACTTTTTATGTGTCTATAAGCGGGGCAGATCGTTCTCCGGAGCTTGACTACATTGCCACCGTACATCATGGGATCGAGCTTGAGAACTTCACTTTTCAGGAAAACCCTGAAAATTATTTGCTCTTTTTTGGACGCATTCACCATGACAAAGGGGTCAGGGAAGCCATAGAGATTGCCAGACAAGCGGGGAAAGTGCTGATCTTGGCCGGTATCATCCAGGATGAGTCCTACTTCAAGTCTGAGGTTGAGCCTTACCTTGATAATGTCCGGGTCAAATATATCGGTATTGCCGGTCCCGAACTAAGAGACAGACTGCTTGGCGGGGCAAGCGCGCTGCTCCATCCGATCAACTTTAGCGAGCCTTTCGGGCTGTCGGTTATTGAGGCGGGCGCATGCGGGACACCAGTTGTAGCTTTTAACAAGGGTTCTATGCCTGAGATCATTCAGGATGGGGTAAACGGGTTTCTTGTTCATGATATCGGTTCTGCCGTCAGAGCAGTGGGCAAGCTAAAAGAGATATCACGCTCCAAGTGCAGGAGGGTAGTTCAGGAAAAGTTTTCACAGGAACGTATGGTGGAGAATTATTTAAGTGTTTACAGGCAGATTTTAGACAAAACTATCAGGGAAGAACGCCGTCCTTGGGGACATTATGAGGTGCTGTCCGATGAGCCGGACCATAAGGTGAAGCGAATTAGCGTTAATCAGGGAGGACGTCTCAGCCTGCAGCGACACAAGCGCCGGTCCGAGCACTGGCATTTCTTGCTGGGTGAAGGGGTTGTTACACTTGATGAAGAAAAAATCACCATAAAAGCCGGCCAATCCATAGATATTCCGGCAGGTTATGCGCACCGGGTTCAAAACACCGGCAACGGGGATCTGGTCTTTGTCGAGGTGCAGCGGGGAGACTATTTCGGTGAGGACGATATCGAGAGGCTTCAGGATGATTACGGCCGAACAGTCTCTTAACGGGAAGCTGTTAACAACGAATAAATTAAAATAATTACAGCCTTCAAATGAGGTGGTTTTATATGAACAGGAAGGGTAAAGAATCTGTCATTAAAAGATATCCAGGCAACCCTATCCTGACTGCGGACGATGTGCCTTATCCGGTGGCTACCGTGCATAATGCGGGAATTGCAAAGACAAACGACCGTTACGTCATGGTCTTTCGGTCACATCTCTATAACGGGCGCTCTATCCTGGGGTTGGCGGAAAGCGTAGACGGATACTCATTCCGGGTCTGCCCGGAACCTTTTATGACTCCTGCTGAGGATGGAGTTTTTAAGGATTATGAGGAATATGGCCTTGAAGATCCCCGCATCTGCCTGATTGACGGGGACTATTTAATCACTTACAGCGCTTATTCGAGGCACGGGGTGAGAATTGGTCTGGCACGGACCCGCGATTTCAATTCCGTGGAAAGAATATCACTGATCACGCAGGCAGACCTTCGCAATGTGGTGCTTTTCCCGCAAAAGTTTGGGGGGCGCTATGTCCGCTTGGATCGCCCTCATTCTGAGATTAGCCCGTGGTCTATCTGGATTTCTTACTCTCCTGACTTGATCCACTGGGGAGATTCAAAGGTAATTGTCAAGCCGGTCAGCTACCATTGGGATGAGATGAAGATTGGTCCGGGCGCCACGCCATTTTGGACCTGCAGCGGCTGGCTTAACATTTATCACGGAGTGTTCCAAACAATGGATGGAGCTGTCTACAGGCTCGGTGTGATGCTGCACGATCTTGACGACCCGTCCACTGTCCTCGGTGTGGCCGATGAATGGATCTTGCAGCCTGAAGACCCCTGGGAGGTAACGGGCTATGTCCATAATGTTGTTTTTAGCTGCGGGGCGGTTCCGGAAGAGGACGGGACAGTAAAAATCTATTGGGGTGGGGCTGATAAGGTCATGTGCGCGGGCTCTGCCCGGATCAGTGACCTTGTCAAATTATGTCTTGAAAAACCCAGACAATCCTTGTAAACAAATTTTGTTAAAATAATTATATTTTTGTACAAAGTTTATCCATCTAAGAAGCATATGAGCAAATAATAAACGGAGGTGATTCTTTTGCATCAAAAAGAACTAAACCCATGCTTTATCAGCTCATATACCCCCAGAAAGTGCGGGATCGCCACTTTTACTCACAATCTATTTACTTCCTATCAAAACTTATATGCTACAGCTGGGAAAATTGTCGCAGTGGATGAACTTCTTGATGTTGAATATCCACCAGAAGTCGATTTGGTCTTTAACAAAAATAAAGTTTCCGACTATCTCAGGGCTGCCGAACATATCAACTCCTCAAATACACAGGTTGTAAATCTGCAGCATGAATTCGGTTTGTTTGGCGGCCCAGAAGGTCAGCATATCATTAAGCTTCTGGAAAAGTCCGAAAAACCTATCGTCACAACCATCCATACTGTTTTGAAATCTCCCAGTCTGGGCTATTATACTTCTCTCGTCGAGGTTATGCACCGTTCCCAAAGAGTGGTTGTAATGAGCAACAAAGCTATCGAAATACTAAGGGAAGTATATTATGTTCCCATGGAAAAAATTGCCATGATCCCGCATGGCGTGCCGGATCTTCCTTGCATGGGAACAGAATCTTTTAAAAAGGATATGGGATTTACAGGTCGTTTTGTGCTTCTTACTTTTGGCCTGTTAAGTCCCGGCAAAGGCATCGAGGTTGCCTTGGAGGCCTTGCCCGAAGTTGTTAAGAACAACCCCGAGGTCTTGTATATTATCCTGGGAAAAACCCATCCTGAAATAGTTAGGATCCATGGGGAAAGATACCGTGAGAATTTGTATAATATTGTCCGGAAATACAGCCTGGATAAAAACGTAATGTTCATTGACAAGTTTGTAACGAACGAAGATCTTTATAATTTTATTAACTGTTCTGATATATATATTACGCCTTATCTTTCACCGGAACAAATAACCAGCGGCACTCTTGCCTATGCTGTTGCTTTAGGGAAGGCAGTGGTGTCGACTCCCTACTGGTATGCCCAGGAACTTCTGGCTGATGGCCGGGGTTGTTTGGTGCCTTTCAGCGACCCAAAAGTTCTGGCCGGTACCTTGAACAAGCTCCTCTCAAACCGGGATGAACTTCCAAAAATGCGCAGGGCGGCTTATCAATACGGGCGGTCGATGGTCTGGTCCAAGGTTTCTGAACAGTATCGTTCCTTATTTAGAGAAGTATACAAAGAGCACTATCTAAATAAAATATACAAAATCAGCACTACCCACAAAAATAGCTTTGTTAGCCTGGACCAGCGCAAGATATTAGATATGTTTGAGCGCCTGACGGATGAAACCGGTATTTTTCAACATGCCAAATATGGCATACCTGATTTAAGGCACGGATATTCTGCTGATGATGTTGGGAGAGCGCTGGGAGTTATTATGAGGGCGGCTCAATTTGAAAATGAACCGCAGTACTTTAACCTGGCAAAAAAATACCTTTCTTTTCTGCTTTATGTACAGAAAGAAGATGGGCTGTTTCATAATTTTGTTGGATACGATAGGCGTATTCTGGACGAGGTCGGCAGCGATGACACCTTTGGCCGCGTACTACTGGGTTTGGGCGGCGCTGTCGCCTGGACTCAAAACCCATCAATAGCTGCTCTGGCCAGGGAAATATTTGACCGCGCTATAGCCGATCGTCAACAGGATCTCCCGCTTTCCCCTCATCCAAAAGCAACAGCTTATTCTATCTGCGGATTATATGATTATTTAAAAAAATTTCCGGAAGCATCAAAGGTAAGAGAGTTGATCCGGGCAGGGGCGGACTATTTAATCAAACTTAATCAGGCTAATAGGACAGATAAATGGGATTGGTTTGATCCTGCTGTAACATATGCCAATGCCAAAATACCTTATGCTTTGATGTTGGCATATAACGTGTTTAAAGAGAAAAGTTATTTAGATACGGCTTTGGCAACCCTAAAATTTCTTACAGATTTACAATATAATGGCACTTATTTTGATATTGTGGGAAATCAAAATTGGCTGGTAAGCGGGGCAAAGAGGGCTCGTTTTGATCAACAGCCGATTGAAATTGGCTACCTGGTGGAAGCATATTGTGAAGCTTTGCGCCGGACCAAGAACAAAGATTACCTTGAGTTGGCTGATAGAGCCTTTAGCTGGTTTTTTGGAAATAATTGTTTGGGTGTGCCTGTCTACAACATTAAGTATGATTATCCTCTGGATGGTCTGACTGCATCCGGCGCCAACGACAATAGCGGAGCAGAATCAGTAATATCTTTTGCCCTGGCAGTGACCAGCTTGAAAGAAATAAGCGTGCGTAAAACTTTAGGGAGAAAGCTTAGGGTTAAATAAAACCAAAAGATTATGAATTGGCAGCCAAATAATTATGCGATAATTTTACAGCATGATTGGTAAGGGCAACTATACTTCTTTCTTTGGCATTAAATAAATTGCTTATTACCAGGGGGGATTGAAATGGGCTCAGACCGGCTTTCAGATTTGGAAACCCTATTCAAGCAGAGCGTAAAAGAGGTTTTTGAACAGGCGAAGGCATTAAATGATATCGATATGGTTATTGGAATTCCCTTTTATAACGAAAAAGATGTACTGCCCAGTGTAGTAAAGGACCTCGAGGAAGGTTTGATTGACCTCCAGTGTATTGAAAAGTCACTCATTGTTTGTGTCGGGGACCACAGAGGGACTGAGGTGCTTCAAGCTGTTAAGAGGTTGGACTTGAAAGTGCCGCACCTGGAGTTTCTAATGCTGCCGGGGGTAAGTGGCAGGGGGGCCTGCATACGGGCGATACTGGAAATGGCGAACCTGCTCGAGGCCGATGCGGTCATTTTTGCGGCGGATCTTTTGCGGGAGAATGACAGGGGACGTCAGCCGGATTGGATTAAACGTGTTATAGAGCCCATAAGAAGCGATTATGATTTTGTATTGGCTACTTTACAGAAACATTATTTTGAGGACCTCCTGGGGAGCTTATTTATGGCACCCCTGTTGGAGGTGTTTTATGGTTACAGTGTAAAAGGATCCCTCAGCGGTATTTATGCCATGTCCCATGATGTAGTAGAAAGTTTGTGCTCTGATCTAAAATTTTGGGTCGATGTTACTTATGGATTGGGAATTGATCCCTGGTTGGTAACCAGGTCCATGCGTTGGAACAAAAAACTTTGTTTAGTTGAGCTTGGAGCCAAGCTGGAAGGTATCTCTCTGGACAGGTTGAATTTAATTTTCAAAGAAACCGCCCGTTCTATGTTTGAATGTATCAAGAGGGATGAAGACTACTGGCAAAAAGCTAAGTTTGTACTAAAGACACCGGATATTTGCGGTGGAAATTATAGCGATACTCCTTACGCGCCGGATTATTCAACTCGCGATCTGGCCCTGTTCAGATATAGTTATTACCAGTACAAAAATCTTTACGATTCAGCTTACTACGACTATCTCTACGACGGCATTGAAGATGTTGAAAAAGCTCCGGCCAAGGTTTTTGAGGATAATGGTAAAATATGGGCCAATATTGTGTTCAATTTATTGTTCAAATATTGGTTTTCCAGAGATGTTCCCAAAGATGACATTCTGAATGGCCTTACCTTTGCTTTTGGTGGAAAAGTAGCAAGTTATATTGAAGATATCCAATCTCTTCAGGAAGAACTGGAGGAAATCAAAGGTAATAATATCAAAACAGAAGATTTAATCCACGGTAAAGTAACTTCAGTCAATGAAAAACTTAGAAAAGACTTTCTTATGTTAAGAGACAATTTTGTACGGGTATGGTCATATAAGGGACTTGAGATGAAACCGCCAATAATCCCGGCGCATTACCTGGAGTTTATTCCAGGCGCACCGATTGTTTTACATAAAAAAATTATGGGGCGGGGAGACAGGGTCTTATGGACCGAAGAAATGTTTAACAGGCTGGGAACCCGTTACCATGAAGCTTTCAGCCGTTTTATTTACGATGATTTACAGGTGCCGGAAGATGCGGAACCCAAAACAATTATACGGCATGTCGAAGAATTTATGATGGCTTTGGATAAGGTAATGGACAGGGTTTTCCCGGGAAACTTGTATACTGAAGAAGGGGTTAAACAGGTTGTTGAGGGTTTTTTCCTTAAAAATCCCGTGACATTTTCGATAAAAGACGAAGTTTTTCAGGAAATGCTGATCCGTTTCCCCCCCCTTAATGTCATGATCCCGGCAGGCTGCAAGACCGTAAGGGAACTGATACGAAAAATGGATGTCAGGGATGCAGTAAGCCTGGCTAACCTGGTGGAGACCAGGAAGTATGGTGACAGGTCAGCGCTCTTGTGGATGCTGGACAATTTAAGACCCGACGCCATGGGCGAGGTGGAAATTAAGCCAATCGTATTGGGTAAAAAAGTTTTAAGCGGTACAGTAAAACTAGCGAGTATTTCCGACTTGAACAAGCTGAGTTCAAGAATTGTATGCAGGCCTTTTAACAAAGGCATGGGGGGAGGCTACCCAAAACTCCGCTTCTGCCTGTTTATCCTTCGTCATATTGTTATTGCGGAAAATTACGCCTACCTCTGGAGGACTTATGCCCGAGAGAGGAAGAATCTTGGAGGAAAAATCCGCAATTCTTTGATCGGTCGTTACGAAACCGAAGCCTTTACTGCTCATAATATCTTTGAGAACTTTCATCACCGGGCACTTGTCCACCAACTTCGGGTACTATCGGAGGAATTAGCTGATAAAGGACACACCAAAGAAGCCAGACTGATTGGGCTGATGTGCGATGGCTACGGGCTGAGCCAGGTTCTTGCTGATGGGACCTTCCTTCCATGTTCGGCCTGGAGTTGGGCAAGCTATAGCTATAAGGGAGGTATTGGTGTCCCTACACCCTTGTCCAGCCATGTTGAGGAAAAATGGTTCAACCATGAATTTCTCGAGGAAATTTACACTGAACTGGGGAACGATCCATGTGAAATCTTACGGATGGTAGCTCAGCTGATTGGTGAGGGCCGGGCTAGTGAAAATCTTCTGGATATCCTGATGGGAATCAGGCCCAAAGACATAACTGTTGTGGAGCAGGAGACCCTGGATTATCCCCCGGCGGGGCAATTGGTCAGATATTCTGGCAATCCAATATTAAGCCCCATCAAGGAACACTCATGGGAGAGCAAGTATGTCTTGAACACAGCGGCCTTACGGATTAAAGACAGGGTTTATTTGCTCTACAGGGCATACGGGGATGATGAAGTATCTACTATCGGGCTTGCCGTAACAGATGGCTATCGGGTTCTGGAAAGGCTTCCGATGCCTATTTTTATCCCTATAAATGAAAGAGATAAGAAGGGTGTTGAAGATCCAAGGGTTGCAGTCATTGACAACAAGATATACATGCTTTATACCGCTTATGACGGGGTTATCGCCCAGATCTCGGCTGCCTCTATAACGATTGAGGACTTTCTGAACAGAAAATTTGACAAATGGGAAAGAAAAGGTCTTGCTTTTCAGGATGTTTGGGATAAAGACGCAATCCTGTTTCCGGAAAAAATTAACGGTAAGTACGTAATCTATCACCGGATTGAGCCGAGCATATGGGTATCTCACCTGGATAAACTTGAATTTCCTGCTCCCAAGGAAAGCCATATTATTCTGGGGCCTCGCTCCGGCCGAATGTGGGATTCACTGAAGATCGGAGCAGGAACCCAACCGATAAAAACCAGGTATGGTTGGCTGCTTATTTATCACGGCGTTGACAGGGAGCGGGTATACCGCCTTGGTGTCATTCTGACGGATTTAAATAATCCGGAGCGACTTCTCTATCGATCTCCAAATCCGATCCTTTCCCCCGAGACTGAATATGAGATTGGCAAGGAGGGCGAAAGCTGGGTGCCTAATGTGGTTTTCACTTGTGGGACTGTTCCGGCGGAAGACAAAGAGGAGCTGGACGTCCAGGATGAGATACTTGTTTATTACGGCGCTGCTGATACCCATGTATGCCTGGCGACCGCAAAAGTTGGTGATTTAATACCGGAATCAGTAAGACAGGAAACACTGTCCTAAGATCCGCCTAGACAATTTTTCCTCTGTGTTATAAACTTTAGAGGAATTTGGTCATCGCTTGATGAATAGAATTTTCATTACCCTGATTAAGTATATACTTAAATTTTATTGAAGCTTTGTTAGTATAGGATATGTCCGGCCGCCTGCGGAGCAAAGAGTTAACAATTTAATTCTATTGCTTTTGGAGTAATTCAAGCTGATTACAGGCAAGCTATATAGCCCACGAGGTGCTGAATTATTAGTCTATCCTGGTGTCCGGCCTGCAACCAGGGACATTTTTCCTGGATCACAAGGATTTTACCCCGCTCCTGGAAATTGACTAAAGAGGGGAATGCATATGACTAATCCTCGTTTGCTGTTAATTCTGTTTGCCCTGGCTTTTCTCGGAATCCAGGTGGTCAGTTATATGTCAGGGATATCCAAGCACGAGGAAAAGATGGCCAAGCTGGAAAAACAGCTTGTTCAATTTGAGACCAAAGGTACATACCTGGATTTAAAATCGGATCCAGCAGTGAAGCTTAAAGAGGAAAAGGCCAGGTTTAAAGGCGAAACCGTGACTTTTATTGTTAAGGTTCTGGTAATCTCCGGGGCGACAGCCTTTGTCTATGCCCTGATGAAAACGGACCGGGGGCAAAAAGGCGGTTAATTGAAGAGCGGCTGTACGGGCCGCATTTTTATATGTATAGCTATGTCTGAAATAAATAATTAACAAATGAAGGCTCCACGACAGTGGGCCTTCTTTTAATGCAAAATTATCATTAGTTAAAGTGACCAGGAGTTTTTGTAAGCAGGGAAGGGTGGTTATCGCTATATCAGTACGGTGTATGAGAGCACAGCCAGGAGGGCGCATAATAATATTAATCCCGCAGTTGCAAAGCGACTGAACCGTTTGTGAATGTCAGCCAGCAGCAAAAGTTCGTCTTCCAAAGCGTTCATTCTATGGGTCAGGCCGTTTATTTCAAGGTTAATATTGGAGATGTTGGTTTCGGAAGGCGCCACCATTTTATTATGTATGGTTGATGCCAGAGATTTTACTATCTCCAGGTGGTTTTGTGAATTCTCAACTTTCATTTTGATTTCCCCCTGCCTGGTTAATGGCGTCCCTGAGAGCTGCCAGGATCACCAGCGGCAGTCTTTGTACTTCACTTTCAAGCGTTTCCAGCCTGGCCATGATCTCTAAAACTCTTGTCCGGTTCTGCACTTCCAACTCTTCCAGGCGTCCGGCTATCTTGAAATTACCCTCCATGACCGGTTGAACCAGTTTTGTTCTTAAACCCACAAGGATGTCTCCCAACATTCTTTGGATCATTTCGTCTCCAGTTTTTCCCGCAACCGATTCATTCAGCTTTAACTCCATGTTAGTACCTCCTCTTTAGATTTTTTCAATGGCTCTTTTCAATATCATCAGGAACCTTGCAGTTTCACGGTGGGAGTGCTCTTCCATAGCCGAGCTAAAACTATCCCGGAAATCGCCGAGGATGTCTTTTTTTAGCTCTCCCCCGGTGCGGCCGCTTACCTCCCTAATTATTTTCCGCAGCCGTTCATCCAAAAGCCTTGCGTTTTCCATGTTTTCAAAACCTCCCTGAGTCGTAAATCGTGTTCCGAATATCTTTCAACTTCCTTTTAGATTCTCTGAGAGAGTTCTGCGCCTTGCGGAACATCACTTTTTGATCATTAGCAGGGTGCCCGGAGATGATCTGTTCCTTAATAATTTCCGAACCGTGGTCAAGAGCCGAGTACAGTTCACCAGCTGCAGCCAGGTAAAATTTCTTGGCACGATTTTTCAAGATGCTTTCCTCGATGCTTAAGAGCAGGGAAGACATACCGCTATCTTCACCTGCCAGGGCATTAAGGGCTGAGACAAGAAAGATTTTAGGCCCCCGGCTGGTGTAGTTTGCCGGTCGTGAACTTGTAATGGAATTGTGAATGAAATTGTACACCGTTTCACGTTCGGAAGATGTTAAGGTGTCCGCAAAATTAATCACCACGAAGGTAGTGTCTTCTCCTGATAGTAAGCCCTCTGGCATGGTTTCTCCTGAAGTTTCGGTCCAGAGCAAATCACGGAAGTGGTCCCGGTCCATATTGTTGAAGATATGTTTGGCGTTGAAAAATAACAGGTAGGCGTCGCTTTGCTTTATAGACATGGATGTTTTCTCTTGGTGGTTCTTTTGGATCCAATCCAGGCCGGGAGTGTCAATAAATAAGGAGAGCCTTAAATAATCAGCAGGGTGCTGGAGTTCAACCCCTTCTATTTTCAGGGCCTTGTCAGGTCCAATCGCGTCCCAGAAAGCTTTGATCCCCTCCTGATCTTCCAGGTCAAACTCCATCGGGTCAGGTTTTTTAAAAGTTACTCTGGCTTTTTGCATGAAGCTCTTTCCTTTTATCCATTTGGCAGGCAAAAGCTTAAAGGCTGACGGTATTAATCCGGCTCCGGCTGCTCTGGCAAAAGATCCGGCGGCAAAAATTTCTTTGAGCTGCTTGACAAGCACAGCCATTTCCTGTTTTCCAACATGGCTGAAGCGGCCGTCTACACAGGCTTCAAGGTATGCTATGTCAGAATCCGCGCTGTTCAGCCATTTTTCCAGAGCCCCCAGTTCCTCACGGTTGATACAGGTTTTGCCGCCGACCTGACCGCAGACTCTAAGTGTTGTTTGAAGGGAGGCATAGACCCTGGCTTTTTTTCGGTCGCCGTAAGTTACTTTCGTAACCGATGCCGTGGTTGGACCGTCAGCTGCAGGTAACATTTCTTCTTTTAACAGCGCGTTGATAAATGTCGTCTTGCCTGTCGAAAAACCGCCTGCCACCACTATGGCAAACCGCTCGGCATTGATCCTGCAGTAAAGATCTTCCAGCTTAGGCCGGTCCAGGAGGCCGTCAAGCTCCTTAATATTTAACAAGGTTGTTATGAAATCGAGGAGGGAGCCCCGATTTTCCTTGATGCCGGCTGTCTTAGGACGGTAGGGCTTTCCTCCGGGTTTTCTCACCCCAACGCCGAGGTTGGAGTCATTCATCACTTTAAAACGGCTCTCCATCTCTCCAATCGCTGCCGGGATAGTATGGATGATACGGTTCGCCTCCAATATTTTCTGGGTGGTTTCCATTACGCCCCAAAAATTTGAAAGAAAAAAGGCGTCATCTTGTATTCCTACAGCCTTATTAATTCTAAAAGGTAGTTCATCGTCGACCTTTTTTATAGCCAAACCGGCCAGGCGCAAGGTTTCCCTGGCTGCTTCAACTTCTAAAAAAGTGCGCAGTGTGTCAATGTTCTCACTGTCGAATGTGTTGATAGTATTTAGTCTGACAGGGCTTAGAAATATTTCTCTCAATACAGCCCTGGTTGTTTCCAGTGATGACCCGTCACAGATCCCAAGATTACAGTTAAGCCAGAATGAGATGTCGTCTAATTTATTATTTTTCCACGCGACTGCCAGCTTGTACAGGAAGTGCCTGTTCATATCCTCAATTCCGCGCTGATGAAAGAGATAAACAATTTTGTCCGACAATTGAACAGCCTGTTTGGCGAGAAATTCTGAGTCAGCGTTTATAGAGTCGATACCAGGGGTGTCCATCAGGCTGCACCTGGTCAAAAATGGGGAGGGGACCTCGACCACGATCCGGCTGGCACGAGTTTTCAGGCTTGTTAAATAAGCTCTCAGGTGAGCCGCCTGGCGAAAGGTCTTCTTTTTCCTCGAGCCGTATTCTGCTGCCGAGAAGGTATGGCCATGCTCAAAATAAAGCAGACAGGGTGTTGTGGGGATAACACCGACCGGACTGATGTTAAACTCCAGTAGTTTGTTCAGCAGGGTCGACTTTCCTGAGTTATAGGAACCAAGTATAGTCACGCATGGTTTGTTAACCCGGCCGGTTAAATCTACTAGAGACTCTGAGCTAGCAATAAAGCGAGAAATGTCAGTCAAGGAAGATTTCCTCCCATACGTGGTAAATGTTTCTTTTGGTTCTATATATTAACGGGTACTGTCTTTTATGACTTCCTCCATTTTAAAAAGTTTTTACGATAGTTGTTTATCTTACTGTTTTTATTGATAAAATAAGTTTAAATGATCCAGAGTTTATCTGGAGGAAGTGAACATGGATTTAATGGATATTTCAGAGCGGACGCCAGGGCTATTGCTCTGACAGGGGTGTCTGTGAATTGAAAATATTTGGGGGGAGCAGCCTTTAGTGAAGACTGTTTACGTTATGGGAGCAGGTGCCTCTGCTGCGGAAGGGGCGCCGGTAGTGCGCAACTTTCTGCGGATAGCTCATCGTTATTTTAAAGAAGAGCGTAATGACATAGACCTTGAAATAGTCTGGGAGTTCCTGGAGTATTTTTACGGAACCCGGAAGAAAATCAAATCTGAAGATGACCTCGACAAATACTTGGGGATTGATGAGTTATTCAATATTGTCGACTGGTATCTTCTTCACAACCAGGCTTTTTCGCTAAGGTTTCCCATGCCCAGGCTGTATGAATTAAAATCGGCTCTAGTCATGATGATAAGTTTGACCCTGGAAAGGTCCCTGCCGCCGGACAAGGGAATTCACCATTCTTTTGTGTCAGAAGTGATGAGTTCCTGTGATGAGCGTCCAACCTTTATCTCTTTAAACTATGATATTGTTCTGGACAAAGCGGTGCGGGCTACGGGTTACGGCCTGGAATACGGCTTTTACGGAAGCCACGACGACCATCTGAAAACCCGCGGCAAGGTTCCACTATATAAACTGCACGGCTCCCTCAATTGGACTCTTTGTCCTCTGTGCGGGGAAATATCCGAACATGAGGAAAAAGTAGCACACTTATTATTTACGGAAAGTTCCATTACCTGTTTGAACTGCGGGGGGGAAAACTTACAGTCAGTCATCATCGCCCCGACTCTATACAAGTCATACAATATCAGCCGGCTTCACAATATCTGGGACAGCGCCGGCGGTGCTATCAGCCGCTCCGACCGCCTGGTGATCATTGGATATTCCCTGGCTCCGGCAGATACATCGATTATTGCCACGGTAAAAAGGGCTCTAAACGTTCCGGACAGGAAAAGGGAGATGGTGGTTATTAACCCCAGCAGGCGGGTATGCAGCAGGTACCGTCAGATCTTTGGAGAGGAATGCAGGATTATCTGCGCCAGCTTTACCGGGCAGGTGCCTTAACTGTGGTAGTGCTCAGCACAGCGGTTGAAAGCATGATACTGGCACCCACCTGGCTTACCTGGCCAAGTTTCCGCCCGAAGGAGTAAAGCCTGAAGATGATTCGGAACTTTTAATTGGTTAACGGGTTATCCTAAAAAAATAAAACACTAACGACTGAAAAGGAACGACATCAAGGACGTTCCTTTTTTTAAATGTTTATGACTTTCCGGCTGATTATTTGATTGCCGAGGAGTGGCGAACACTCATCGGACTGGGTATGACGTGGGTTCCAGGTTCAACGAATCTGCACGCGTTGCGTCGTGCTCTGTTACGATTAAGGAGGAGTCTAAAAATGATTGGAATTTACCTGCAGGTAATTGGATGTGGAGTTTTTGCTATGAGCGCGTTTGTTCTTGGCGCATGGCTCAGGCGTCAACCTTCAAAAAAAGCAGCTGAGATAGCCACCAGGATTATGCACTTCTTTGTAATCTTTGCTTGGATAATTCCCATGTCTGCTGGATTAACCTTGCTTACTCAATATGATGAAATGCTGAGCATTCCATCCTTACCGTTTCATACAGTTTCACTTGCGTTCGGTATGGTAATGATGCTGATAGGGTTTGGGTTTTTTGCGATTTCCATCGTAGTACTGTTTGATTATGGAGAAGGACTGTTTGCTTTTGAGCTTACTAAAAAATTGGCTGCGAAAGATATATACGAGCGTACGAGAAATCCGATGTCTCTGGGATTCTATTTAATGTGTATAGGAATGGGTTTATTTGCAGGCTCGACGTTCTTTACACTGTGGTCTCTGTTAGCATTTATCCCGGCACATGTTTTCTTTTTAAAATACTTTGAGGAAAGCGAGTTGGAAATTAGATTCGGACAATCTTATGTGGAATACAAGAAGAGGGTGCCGTTTTTGATTCCGAATTTTGTCGCAATGTTTCAGGAACTGAACGGTAAATAATAATAATATTAAACCTACTTCATGAACCCCAGTACGCCAAGTATTACCTCCAGAAGGATCAGGATGATAATGGTCAGTTCAAGAAGCTCAGAACGCTGGTTGATGATACGGTTGCTCAGCATCGTATAGCTCTGGTTAATAATTGATATTTTACTGCTGATGCTTTCCTCCCAGGCTTTAGTGCGGAAAATGGAAAGGGCGGTTCCGTATATCCGCGCGTAGAATACATCCTCGGTTACCCTGAGGGAGTTGTCAATTCGCTCGGTGATTTCAGTCACATCGACGATCAGTTCCATCAGATGGTTCATGATCCGCCTGTAGCGGCCCAGTCGCCTGAAGCTGGCGGTTTTTTCAGCCTCTCCGATGGCGTCGTACATCTTTTGCATCTCACCGGTTAAAAGGCTGTCGTAATAACGCAGCTCCAAAAGCTGGGAGTTCGCGAACTCAAGCAGGTCGGGTATATCATTTTCTCCTTTGGAATCATATACCAGGGCTGAGTCCCAGGTGATGATAGCAAGGTCTTCCGTGCCATAGGAAAAAGAATTGCGCATAGTTTCCCGGTGCACCTGTTCACTGACCGGCTCAGGCTCAGCCAGCAGGAGCGGCACCGGATCCCAGCTGAAGTCCCACTCCCGGAAGTAATATACCGTGAAATCTTCAATAAAGCCGTAGTAGGCTTCTTTTAGTAAGGCTCCCGAGAGAGTTTTCCGGATTGTATCAAGCATGTTCAAAAAGAATGACTCGATCTTTTCATCGTTGTACAGTTCGATCGACAGTTCCTTGATCTCATCGTAAGATGCACCTTCTCGCAGCGGTACGCGCATGATAATGCCTATGACTCCAAGATCGTAAACTTTTGCCGAAAGAAGGGCATTTATATTCCTGGCGCCGATAGTGACTGTGTGCTCACCAAGTTCAACTGCCACAGGCGGGTTTGAAAACTGAATGGATTTGGGCCGGATGCGCGAGAGACGCATCCGGGAAGCCTGGTGCCCGAGAGCAAGAATTTTTTCTACCTGCTCCAGGTTTATTTCCTCGGCAACATCGAAAAGCCGGTAAACCAAAATTGCATTTTTCATTGTCGGATCACTTTTCCTGTAATTGTTAGAGTTAGAAGCTCAGTGCAATCTCGTCGCGGTCCAGGCGGCTGCGAATTGTGCGGACCTTTTCTGCCAGTCCGCAGTCCTCACCAGCTGCGCGCTCGATCTGACGCAGGAGATCTATTTCTCTCCTGAATATTGAAAAGATATCGCCGGGTTGGAGGGAGGACATTTCCAGAAGTTCTGAAAAAGATGTTCCTGTGTACCAGGCGTAAGCGAGCGCGCCAAGCAAATCCGACCAGACGCAAAATCTTTCCGGCACGCCCATTTTAATCAGGCTCCGCCGCAATGCGAAAGTTTCACGCAGGGCTGGAATCTCAAGTTTAACCACCCGGGTATTCCTGCCGGGGATATATTCCACCCCCGCCAGCACTGCTGCTGCTTGGGCGGGTTCAATATCTTCAAAAAGGCCGTTAAAGGTGAGTTCGGTTACCAGTATTTCCTGTACATGCAGTTCCAGGGCAAATAGGCCGCGTGGGAGAAATTCACGCCCATTGACGTACCCAAGCTTTTCAAGAAGGTCACGTACCTCTTTGTATTCTGAAAAAATGCCCAGCGCCTGTTCGGAAACCGCATTATAGTCCTGCTTGAGCAGCTGAAAGTAATTCCGGGTTTGCTTCAGACGTCCGGACGCTTCCCGGCACTTTTCTGTTTCCCGGCATTTCCTGGCGCTAGAGGAGGAAAGCTGTTTCTGAAGTATTTCTCTTTCCTTGTTTCTTCCCTTCCACTTCAGCCGCTTGAGCTGCCTGCGAGCTTTGATCCGCTCCACGGGGCAGGATAAGGTCAGGCTGTCCGGGCACAGGGTCGATTCGATTTCAGAAACCCGCTCTCCTACAATTTTGATCTCCTGTTCAAGAATGACTTTTCTCTTTTTAATTTGGTGCATTTTGAAATTTCCGTTGAGAAACCGGTCAATCTCATTATCTGATTTATATCTCAGCAAGCTCAGTACCGTGTTGGGTGAGATGGCTAATCTTCCTGAAACAGGCTCCACCTCTTTTTCGTTAAAAAAGCCGGTTTGTTCCGGGAAGCGGCTGTCCACGCGGACAAGAGCATAGCCAACCGGGTCAAAACCCCTCCGCCCCGCTCTTCCCGCTATTTGAAAAAACTCCCTGTTTTGTAATATGCGAAAGTCACGCCCGTCCCACTTTCTGGTTGAGTCAAAAACAGTGCTGGCCGCAGGGAAATTCACACCCGCTGCAAACGTCTCCGTGCAAAAAACCACCCAGAGCAGGCGACTGGAATAAAGTTTTTCCACCAGGTATTTAACCGGGGGCAAAAGCCCCGCGTGGTGGAAGCCAATGCCCTGGTACAGCAGCCTCCGCAGGTTGCGCCAGACCGGGCCGCTGAAAGTTCCGGGGTGTTCAGCTTCAGCAATCCTGACCTCGCTTCCGACAATTTTTTTTTCTCTGGCATCAAGAAAATCCCAGTCCCTTCCCAGTTCCTGGGCCAAAATTTCAGTGCGGCCACGGCTGAACACAAAAAAAAGGGCGGGTAATTTATCTTGGATTGCTCCAATTATTTCGCTGCAGGATACTTCCGGCAGATCCAATGCTTAATCACTCCAGTACTTTTCTAAAACTATGTGGGTTCCAGAGGTTGTCCAAACATCACTAAGCCTCAAACCAGCGCTTTTTATTGCGCGCTTCCTTGAGCTTGTCGGAAAGTTCAACGACTTCTTTGCGCGCCTCCATTTCCCCAACAATCCTGCCTTCAGGCAGAAACCAGCGGATTGCCAGGGGAACCCTTCTTCTCTTATCTAAAATTACAACGACATTTCCACCCCGGACCGAACTGATCCAGTCGGCCATTTCATCAACGTTGGGCACAGTTGCTGAAAGGCCCAAAATTTTAATGTTTGGGGGAGCGAATAAAATGCTTTCCTCCCATGTTGTACCGCGCTCGGCATCGTCAAGATAATGAATTTCGTCAAAAACAACGTAAGATGTTTTAGCTAGCTGCTCAGGCTCGCTGAGACACCAGTTTCTGAATATCTCAGTGGTCATGATCAGCATAGGTGCGCCAGGGTTGATACTGATGTCACCAGTGACAAGGCCAACATTCTCATCTCCGAACAGTTCCTTAAAGTCCCTATACTTCTGGTTGGAAAGAGCCTTCAGCGGTGATGTGTAGATCATACCCTGACCCGCTGCCATTACGTCTTTTGCCAGCATTTCCGCTACGAGTGTTTTTCCGTTTCCGGTTGGAGCGGATACCAGGACTGATAAACCCTCCCGGAGAGCTTGCGATGCCTCAATTTGAAAATCATCCAGTATTAGTTTGTCCTGTTCCGGGAGAGAAATTTCCTTCCTGCGCTGCGGTTTTCTTTTAACCCGCGGGTGCATACCCACGGTATCGTTAGCCCGCTTTTGCCCAGGGTTCTTTAAAGAACCCCTGAGCATGAGGGATAGGTTTGCCTGAACGCCCGCACGCAGTTTTTCAACA
Source organism: Pelotomaculum sp. UBA3103 (assembly GCA_002365855.1). Taxonomy (GTDB): domain Bacteria; phylum Bacillota; class Desulfotomaculia; order Desulfotomaculales; family Pelotomaculaceae; genus UBA3103. The sequence continues at coordinate 20,800 of DFAP01000131.1, forward strand.
TCACTGCGCCTGAACATTAGCAAGGCGCCCTGTTGGTTATGAGTTCCGGGCCTGAAGACCGGTTTGAGCTTCCCTTCTGCTATCAGTCGCCGGACCTGGTCATCATCGACGCCCAGAAGATCTGAGATATCACTAACTCCTAACAGGCCTGACTTTTTTTTGAGCTGCCGCAGCCTGGCAGCATTGCTTTTCAGCTCCTGCAAATCAGAGCGCCAGAGGCGTATGCTTTCGCCGAGAACAAAATGAGGTATTTCCCCGGAACTTATTATTTGCTCCAAAATTCCATCATCCAACCCGAGGATATTCGCCGCCTCCCTTTGTCCCACTGAATGGTCTTTGAGAAAGGCTGGCGCACTGGCTGCATGTGGAGGGGCAAAATACCTGCCGGAGATCTCACCCAGCTGTTCTATAAGGATTTCTCCTGGAAATACCTTTTTTAGACAGTGGTATTTTTGTCCATCGAATTCTACCGCCACCGCGAAGATGTCGTTAATTTCCTTGAACTGTTTTTGAGTCAGCTTAAGCTGTTCGACAATAAAAAAAGGGCTTTTCAAAGAATCAAGAACATCCCGGCATCCTTCAAGCCGCCGGTGCTTTTCCAGTTCATTTGAGCCCTCTGCGGGAGCAATAGAATTGTATTTTTTCAATTCACGGATCAGTTTTGGAAAAACTTTTCGCATCTGGATCCGTCCAGTTCTCCATATAACCGGCCCAGCAGGCGGGAGATGTCTGCTTTCAGCTATCATCCAGCCAGCCCTGGATTTCAGGTTGCCTATTTGGATTTCTTCTTTTTCGATCAACGAAGAAAGGGCTCCAGGCAGGTCATCAATGTTACAGCCGCAACGGGTATATAATACTTCGAGTGGGATCGGCCCCTGTCCTTTTAAGAGATATAAGAGCCGTTCAATAGCCTTTTTTGTTTTCGGATTCGCCAAACGAAAAGCACCCCTGGTTTTTACAATAACTTATATCACTAGTAGTCTAGCACATCCTGCGGTATATTAAAAATATTTTTGTCTTTTTATGCTGAACTTGTTGCAAAAAAGAGCAGATGGCCGTATTAATCCGGCCATCTCCTTTAGTTTTTAATAACATTGTCCAACTAAAGTTTCCATGATGTTTTGAATAGGCTTAACAGTTGGATGGTCATGGACGGGTACAGGTGGATTGTTTACATAGAATGGAAACCTTCTACATTTCTCTTACCATAATATGAGTAAATAAAAATGGTTACATGTAGTAACCATGTCAACAAAATCAAAATATTAAAAAAAATTGCCGTGCCCTTTAACAAAAGACATGGCGTCCAATTTTAATTAGAACCGGCATGCTGTCAAGCCACCTGCTTTCAGCAGTAGAGGGATTGTAAAAAAAGACGCATCCGTTTGTGGGATCCATACCGTTTAAGGCTAACTCTGCCGCCAATAAAGCTTTTTCCCCAGGAGTCTGGTTGATGGATCCGTTCAAAACAGGGGAAAACTGGTCTTTTTCATAAATAACATTTATAATTGTTTTTGGGAAACGGGGATCTTTTAAGCGGTTCAACACTACAGCTCCAACGGCAACCTGCCCTGCTAAAGATTCCCCCTTTGCTTCCGCGTGGATCAATTTTGCCAGCAGCATGAATTCTTCCCTGCTCAGGGTCAGTCCCCTGGACTTAGAACTGTAATGTTTTGTTGTCTGCAGTGTGTCGGTCGCATAAGCAGGTACGGTAGGTATCACGCTAAAGAATGAAAGGCTGATTAATAAGATTGCAGCCGATTTTTTTATATTCATATTGATATTGTTCTCCGAAAATATTATTTTACTCAAACAATAAATTGCATAAATGGTTTCAATAATAATGTGTTTCTTAATATTTAAAAATAATAATTAAAGATAAAAGGTGGTTTAAATGTTAAGAATAACAGGTTTAAGAATTTCAATTAAAGAAGATCCTACAAAATTAATCATACTAATATTGCGAAAACTAAGAATCAGAAATGATGAACTGCTGGGATATAAAATTTTTAAACAATCGATTGATGCCAGAAAAAGTGAAATGATATATTTTATTTACACAGTAGATGTTGAAATAAAAAATGAATCTGTTGCGTTGCGCAGGGTAAAAGACAAGGATATTGCTATATCCCCCGTAATGGATTATGCATATGTCAGGTGTGGACTGGAAAAAATGACGCACCGGCCGGTAATCATCGGAAGCGGCCCTGCCGGTCTTTTTGCCGGCTTGATCCTGGCGGAAATGGGATATAGGCCTCTGCTTTTAGAAAGGGGGGCAGATGTTGATGTCAGGGTTGAAAAGGTAAATAAATTTTGGAATAAAGGTGAGCTTGATCCTGACTGTAATGTTCAGTTCGGTGAGGGGGGCGCGGGTACTTTTTCAGACGGTAAGCTGACAACCAATATTCGGGATCAAAGATGCAGAAAGGTTCTTGAAGAAATGGTTCTCGCCGGCGCGCCGGAGGAGGTCATCTACCATTACAAGCCACATGTAGGTACGGATAACCTGAAAACAGTAGTTAAAAATATTCGGGAGAAAGTTAAGCGCAGCGGGGGAGAGGTCAGGTTTAACAGCAAGGTAACCGACATTATCATAAATAGTAATCAAGTTAAGAGATTTGTCATCAATCACCAGGAGAGCCTTGAGACAGATGTTCTCCTGGTGGCGCCGGGGCACAGCGCCAGGGATACGTTTGAAATGCTTCACTCGAAGGGCGTTCAGATAGAGCCAAAACCTTTTTCTATAGGTGTCAGGATCGAGCACCCGCAAAAACTGGTTGACCAGTCCCAGTACAAAACATTTGCCGGGCATGCGAGGCTTGGCCCGGCGGACTACAAGCTTGCTTACCACGCCACTAACGGCAGGTCAGCCTATACCTTTTGCATGTGCCCGGGAGGGGTGGTTGTACCGGCATCTTCCGAGGAAAACTGTGTCGTAACAAATGGAATGAGCTTCTATGCGCGAAGCGGCCAAAATGCCAACAGCGCCCTGCTGGTGGGGGTAAATCCCGGTGATTTCGAAAGCAGCCATCCCCTGGCCGGAGTCGAATTCCAGAGGCGCTGGGAAAGAAAAGCATTTGCACTGGGAGGTGGCGGCCACAGCGCTCCTGCCCAATTGGTGGGTGATTTCCTTTCAGGCATGCCCTCATCTGAACTCGGAAGCATATCACCTTCATATCAAAGAGGAGTCAGGCTTACAGACCTTAATGAGTGTCTGCCTGGCTATGTGATCGAGACTATGCGGGAAGCTATACCGGAAATGGATAAAAAGCTGCGGGGTTTCGCCCTGCCGGACGCGGTAATGACCGGAGTGGAAACCAGGTCCTCATCGCCTGTAAAAATCATACGTGATCAAAATTACGAAGCAAGTATTGGCGGTCTTTTCCCGGTGGGTGAGGGGGCCGGTTACGCAGGGGGCATTATTTCTGCAGCTGTTGACGGGATCAGGGTTGCTGAGGCCATTGCCTCCAGATACCATCCCATTTAACTGGTGCTCTGTGATGTTTTTTGCATGTTAACAAGCAGCCGGGTAAATGGTTTTTCAAAAGGAGAATTTTGCTGATGTCAAAGAGTTTCACGCCCAAAGTGACGGTCATAGGCGGAGGCGCTGCCGGTATTATCGCCGCTGTCGCCGCCAGGTACAGGGGAGCAGATGTTACGATCCTTGAAAAAAACCCCAGGATCGGCAAGAAGATCCTTGTAACCGGTAACGGCAGGTGCAACCTGACCAATAAAAATCTCAGCATCTTGAATTATCACGGCAAAAACTCAAAATTTGCGCATGCTGCTTTAACCCGCTTCGATGTAAAAAAGACCATTGATTTTTTTGAGAGGCTTGGCATCGCTCATAAAGTAGAAGAGGGGGGGAAGGTTTTCCCCGTTTCCAACCAGGCCTCCAGCGTCCTGGATGTGCTGCGGTACGAGCTGGAGGATAAAGGTGTCCGGGTGTTTTGTGATTCTCCGGTTGTTAACATTGAAAAGGGCGCCGCTAACTTTACCGTCACCCTGGCCGGCGGTCAAAAGCACAAGGCGGACCGGGTGATCCTGTCTACAGGTGGTAAAGCCGCGCCAAATTTGGGGTCTAACGGCAGCGGGTATATTTTAGCTCAAAACCTTGGCCACGGTATTGTTGAACCTTTTCCGGCCCTGGTACAGCTAAAACTGGTATCAAGTTTTTTAAAGCATGTTCAGGGTGTTAAGTTTGAAGGCGGCGCGGAGATTTTAGCCAATGACAAAACAGTGGGGAGGGCGTCCGGGGAAATATTGTTCACTGAATACGGTATTTCCGGACCTCCAATATTATGCCTCAGCAGAATAGCTGGTGAATATCTTCAAAAGAAAGAAATAGTATGGCTCAAGGTGACGCTGGTCAATAATCTTACCCCAGGGGAGCTGGAGCAATACCTGATTCGGCGATTTCAAGCGGGACCCAGGAAGGAACTTGCGTTCAGCTTCGTGGGTTTCATCAATAAAAAGCTGGCGCCTGTAATTTTAAGAGAGGCCGGAATTGATGATATCCGGAAACCGGCGTGCCAGGTGAGCGCAGCAGAGCGTAAAAATATTCTCAGACTGCTCCAGGATTGGCGCTTTGAAGTCAGGGGGACCACCTCCTGGCCTGCGGCCCAGGTTACTGCCGGAGGTGTGGATGTTAAGGACATCAACGGGCAAACCATGGAATCAAAGATCGTGCCCGGTCTTTACTTCGCAGGTGAAGTTGTTGATATTGACGGCGATTGCGGGGGGTTTAACCTGCAGTGGGCCTGGTCCTCTGGTTTTGTGGCGGGAGACAGCGCTGCCGCTCCCTGAGGAATATGCCTGGTGTCAGGTCATCAGGGCTGCCGCCCGGCCGTCACTTACACCTCATCAACAAATCGGACCACAAACCAGGTAAACGGGGCGGAGCACTCTCAATTGGTACTTCCGGCGCCAGGCGCCTGGCATTTTTTAGCGCCTTTTGAGGCTCGTTGTCGTCTTCGCTGAGATGACCAAGCATAACAAGCTTACAACCCTGCAGCTGCATTGAGCGCAGCGCCTCACCACACTGTTCGTTGGAAAGGTGTCCGGTGGGGCCAAGGTTGCGCTTGACAACGAATCCTGGCTTTGAGGAGTTTTTGTACATATCATAATCGTGATTTGACTCAATGTAGAGATAGTCAAGTGATTGAAATGCTTTAATGCAGTGTTCTGGGACAAAGCCCGTATCGGTGATAAAACCCATGCGCTCCCCGTCACCGCGAATAGTAAAGCCTACCGTTTCAACATCATGGGAAAGGCCCAGGGTCATAATCTCAAGGCTGCCGATTTTTTCCTCAGCCAGGTGGCTGAGGATTTTATATCTGGGATGTCTTTTTAACGCGCAGCAGTGTTGCAGCTGCCTCAGTATTCCTGCCGTTGAGTATACCGGAACATCTTTTAGTTCGAGAAAGAATCTGAGCCCGTAGATGTGGTCTGTGTGGCAGTGAGTTACCAGAACCGCGTCGATATCGCCGGCGGCCAGGCCGGCGTTTTGCAGGAAGGGCTTAATATCCCTCTTCCTGAGGCCGCAGTCAATTAAAATACATGTATGACTGTCCTGAACTACGACACTGTTGGCATAGCTGCAGGATGAGAGGCTGCAGAATTTCAAGTTTGTTTACCCCCACTTATGTTCTGCAGTTACATTTTGACAGTTCCAATTGGTATTCCTTCAAGAAAAAAATAAATCATGAAATATCCCCTTAACATGACACATCTGCCCATTTTCCAACTTATTTTTAAATACTTGTTAAAGTGCAGGAAAATTTTTAAAGTTAAAGAATTTTAGCTTGATATTATATTTCTTATATAAGAAAGCTTTTCATTCAAACTGAAAATTATCTGGACCGCTCTTTTTTAACGGCCTGCTGCAGGGCAAGATCATGCGGAAGCTGTGATTACAGATGTAAACGATGTTGGAAAGGTGGACATCCTGGCCGCTACCGAGGGTGTTGAACAGGGAGGCGTTGTTTGTATATCTAGAGGATAACCCGCATGACAACGACGATCAGCAGACACCGATTGTTGTTCTGATATCATCAAAAAACATACGACATTAACCATACCTTACAGTAAATCAGGAGAATAATAAATGACGTTAAACCAGAATAAAACGCCTCTTTTTGACGCTGTGAAATACCATGTCAGAAGAAATGCCGTACCCTTACAAATCCCGGGTCATAAGCACGGGTACGGGCTTGCAGAGTACAGGGAATTCGTCGGCGAAAACGTGCTTAGAATGGACTTGAATGAAACAAGGGGAATAGACATGATCTGGGACCCTGCGGCGGTCATAGGAGAGGCCGAAAAACTCCTGGCCGAATCGTTCGGGGCGTGCGCGGCATTTCTCCTGATTAACGGAACGACATCAGGAATACAGGCCATGATCATGAGCTCCTGCAGGCCGGGTGACCGGATTATCGTTCCCAGGAATGCCCACAAATCTATTTTTAACGGGTTTATAACCAGTGGTGCAGAGCCGGTGTACGTTCAGCCGGAAATAAATGACGACCTGGGAATTATTATGAGCGTTACCGATGAAGGTATCAGGCGGGCTATTGAAGAAAATCCCGGCGCCAAAGCAGTTATGGCTATAAACCCTTCTTACTACGGTGTGACCCCGGATCTTGTAAAAATTGTTGAGACTGCGCACAATAGGGATATACCTGTTTTGGTCGATGAAGCCCACGGAACCCATATGCGTTTTCACCCCCATTTCCCTATTTCCGCAATGGCGGCAGGGGCTGAAATGAGCGCGGCAAGCCTTCACAAAACAGGTGGTTCTTTGACTCAAAGTTCGGCGCTTCTGATCGGAAGCCGTATTATAGACCCAAACTATATCAAGCAGGTGCTAAATCTCACCTATACCAGCAGTCCGTCCTATATACTCCTGTGCTCACTGGATGTTGCCAGGAAACAGCTGGCAACAAAGGGGGCGGCAATTTTGGAAAGGGTCCTGGAGATGGTCAGCTGGACGAGGGAGGAAATAAACAAAATTGACGGGCTTTTTGCCCCAGACAAGAATTATTTCGAAAAATCAGGGCCTTTTAGTTTTGACGATACCAAGCTTCTGGTGAATATAAGAAATCTGGGGCTCACAGGCTATGAAGTTGAAGAGCTTCTGGCCAAGGACTACAATATTCTTGTTGAGCTTGCCGATATGTATAATATTCTGGCCATAATCAGCATGGGCGAGAAAAAAGAGTACCTTGAAAAATTTTTATGGGCCATGAAAGACATCTCCAATCATGCAGGAAACAGGAAAGTTAAGAAAATAGAGACCATCCAGTTCAACCCTGAATTAGTCATGCTGCCCAGAGACGCCTTTTTTAGCCCAAAAAGATCCGTAACCCTTGAAAATTGTGCTGGAGAGATAGCCGGTGAAATGATCATGGTCTACCCTCCGGGAATTCCCCTGGTCAGTATGGGAGAGATCATAACCAGTGAGATCATTGAATACGTGCAGATGCTCAAGGCAGAAAAATGCACACTTCAGGGGACTACCGACCCGATAGTAGATAACATCATGATCCTGGACATATAACCGCCGCCCTCAAATTATTCAGGCAGCTGTCTCTTTTTGTCCGTACTGCTTTTTCAACCTGTGCGGCGGTTTAATTTTTCCCTACCATGGGCTAGTGTATTTTTTAAGGTCAGGTGATAATATGTTCAAAGTGGCCAGTTTTAATGCCAACTCTATCCGCGCCCGCCTGGGGCCGGTCCTGGAATGGCTTTTACTGGAAAACCCAGATGTGCTGTGTGTCCAGGAGACAAAAGTTGAGGATAAGAATTTTCCTTTGGAGGCCTTTAAAGATGCCGGCTGGAATGTAGTGTTCAAAGGACGGAAATCTTATAATGGCGTTGCCATCATCAGCCCCCACCCGATTGAAGAGGTGCGCACCGGTATCGGAGACTGGGCGGAAACAGACGAAGCACGTTTAATAGAGGCTGTTATTAAAGATATCCCTGTAGTTAATACCTATATCCCCCAGGGGTTTCACCCCGACAGCGACATATTTGCCTACAAGCTGAAATGGATCAGGTACCTGAGGGAGTATTTCAACAGCCGGTTCAGACCTTCTCAGCCGCTTCTCTGGATGGGCGACTTCAACGTGGCCCCGGAGCCAATAGACGTACATGACCCGAAGAGGCTTTACGGGCGCATCGGCTACCACCCGGAAGAACACCTGGCCCTTCGACACGTTAAGGAGTGGGGTTTTATCGACGTATTCCGCCGGCACATGAAGGAGGGAGGCCACTTTACCTTCTGGGATTACAGGGTGCCGGGCCTATTCAAGAGAAACAAAGGGTGGCGGGTGGATCATATCTGGGCCACCGCTCCTATGGCCGCGAAGTCTCGCCGCGCATGGATAGACGCAGGTCCAAGGCAGCAGGAAAGACCTTCCGACCACACTTTTATAGCTGCGGAGTTTGACTGGTGAACCTGCCGGACTGCCATCTAAATATTATTATATTTTTTAAAGCTGAAAAATGCCGTTTAAGGCCCATATAATAACCAGGCAAACGGCATTTACCCGTGTAATAACCGTGTTTTTTAATTTTAACGGCTGAATGTTTTAAGCTCCTTTTTCAATATCTTACCAGTCGCGTTTTTGGGCAGCGACTCGATTTCAATTATCTCCCTGGGCATTTTATATGAGGCAAGGTTAGATTTAAGGAATCTCATTAAATCTCTCTTGTTTAACGTCATACCTTCATTAATAACTACGAAAGCGCGGACGATTTCACCCCGTTTTTTATCCGGAACCCCGATCACAGCGGCTTCCTTCACGTCAGGGTACTGGTAGAGAACTTCTTCCACCTCTCTCGGATAAACATTGAGGCCGCTTACAATAACCATGTCTTTCTTGCGGTCGACGATGAACAGGTAGCCCTGCTCGTCCTTATAAGCCAGGTCACCGGTGTAAAGCCAGCCGTCCCGCAGCGCCTCAGCGCTTTCCTCTGGAAGGCCAAAGTATTCTGACATCATATTTGGGCCCTGGACAATCAGCTCGCCAATTTCACCCGGCGCCAAATCTTTGCCCTGTTCATCGACGATCCTAACTTTTACGCCGGGAATTGGAAGACCAATTGAGCCGGGTTTCGTGGCGTCAAGAGGGTTGAAGCTGACTGCCGGGGAAGATTCGGACAGGCCATATCCCTCGACAACACGCTGCTGCGTTTTTTCGTAGAAAATATTTATTATTTCCAGAGGCAGGGATGCGCCGCCAGAGATAAAAAGACGCACTCCCGTTAGGTCTGATGGTTTGGCCAGTGAAGCGTAAAAGCCGTACATTGCCGGCACTCCCGCTACAACTGTAACAGCCTGGTCACGTATGGTGGCGATGACGTCCTTGGGCAAGAAGGATTCAACAATGGTTATTGCAGCTCCGTTGAAAAGGGCAGTCGTAACGCAGCAGGTCCAGGCAAAGCTGTGAAACATCGGCAGCACACAAAGTATGTTGTCGTCAGCGCAGGCTTGAATCATTTCCGAAAATCCCCACGCATTGCTGACCAGGTTGCTGTGAGAAAGCAGGGCGCCTTTCGGGCGGCCTGTTGTACCGGAAGTATACAGAATTACACAGGGATCAGATTCCTGGATAGAAACAGGCGGCGCTTCGGGGAATTGTGACTGCTCCAATTCTTCATGGATTTTGGGTATAAAAAGCTGAACGGGCAACAATGCCAGTCCATCACTTTGTGCTAGCTGAAGCTCTTTGTCCGTAACCAGGTGCTTGACCCTGGCGTCATTCAGGATAAAAGACATCTCTCTTGGTGTCAGCATTATGTTTAGAGGCACGACCACGCCTCCGAGGCTGGTAATAGCCATGTAGCTAAAGATGAAGTTGGCCGAGTTTTTAGCAAAAAGGGCCACGTTGTCCCCGACCCGCACCCCCTGGGCATGTAAATAGTCACGAAACTGGGTCACTTTGGTCTGCAACTGGCTGTAGCTGAACTTTCTGTTTTTTTCAATCAAAGCAATCTTGTCGCCCGCTCCCTTGAAGACAAGCTGGTGTACTAACAAATTTTTCCCCTCACCTTACCTATTATTTTATTAGTAAGCACAATTTGACATTTCAGCTACAAGTTCCTGCCTCTCACGGGGCATTCGGTCACAGAACCTGATGTTTTTTTGTTTGATAAGAGGTGTTTTGTTTTATAATTAGATAAAGAGGTGAATTTTTATGGGGTAACACGCCAGCTGGCCGCGTTCATCAGTGATACTCTTTTTGAGGACTTTCCCATGGTTACGGTCAAAATGGCCAAACTAGCTGTTCTGGATTGGTTGGGTTCGACTGCAGCCGGAGGGCGGCAGGAGCCTTTCAAAAAAGCGCTGGTAGTAATCAGGGCGCAGGGAGGATCGCCGCAGGCCACACTGCTGCCCACCTGGGAAAAAACGTCATGCCTCAACGCTTCCCTGGGCAATGGGCTGGCCTCCCATATTGTGGAACTTGATGATGTTCACAGGGCGGCTATTATTCACGCCGGGGCGGCAGTAATCCCGGCCGCCCTGTCCGTTGCCGAAATGGCCGGTTCCAGCGGCAAGCAGCTGATAGAGGCCATTATATCAGGTTATGAGGTTGCTATCAGGGTTGGCGAGGCCATAACACCATCTCATTATTATTACTGGCACACTACTGGCACCTGCGGTACTTTTGGAGCGGCTGCTGCGGCGGGAAAGCTGTTGGGCCTGTCTGTCGATCAGTTGGTGTGGGCTCTAGGCAGCGCCGGAACCCAGGCTGCCGGCCTTTGGGAGTTTCTGGCCGACGGCGCCATGTCTAAACATCTTCATCCAGGCAAGGCCGCGCAGAACGGAGTGCTGGCCGCCCTCCTGGCCGGTGAAGGATTTACCGGGACGGAACGCATCCTGGAAGGGGACAAGGGGTTCTGCAGGGCAACTGCCGCTAATTTTGACCTGACCAGGATCACGGCCAATCTGGGGCAGCCACCTTACAAGGTGGAAGAGAACTCCTTTAAAATACACTCTTCCTGCCGCCACACCCACCCTGCAGTTGATTTGATCCTGAACCTGGCTTTAACCAACGGAATTGATATTTCAGATGTGGCCGGTATCTCGATTCATACCTACAGCACCGCCCTGAATATCACTGCTGATTACCAGCCCTCCACTATATATGCGGCCAAGTTCAGCCTGCCTTTTTGTGCGGCGTTGGCACTGAAGAAAGGCAGCTGCGGCTTGGAGGACTTTACCCTGGAGGCTCTTGAAGACGGAGAAATTCGGGGTTTGATGCCCAGGGTAAGCCTGTTCAGGGATGATCGCCTGGAAGCGATGCATCCCGCGCGCTGGCCGGCGGTGGTAGAGATCACTACCAGGTCCGGCGGAACATACTGCGGCAGCATCGATTTTCCCAGGGGTGACCCCGAAAACCCTGCTGCATACGGTGAGCTAACGGCTAAATTCCATGCCCTCGCTGGTGAGCCCTGGGGAGTGGACAGAGCAAAGGCGCTCGAGAATGCCGTTTCAAATTTAGAGCAGATAAGTGATATTTCAATCCTGCTTCACTCGCTTAGTCCACAGAAAGGCGGAAACTCTCTTGCAAGGTATTAAGGTAGCTGTTGACACTGGAGGAACTTTTACAGACATCTGTCTGTTAAATGATGAAACCGGTGAGATTTATATTACAAAAGTATCATCAACCCCTGACGACCCTGCTCTGGCGGTAATAGAGGGCCTGTTTAAGGCTGCAGCTGCCTGCGGCGCCGGGCCGGCTGCGGTAAGTCTGGTTCTGCACGGCACCACAGTTGCCACCAACTCCCTTCTGGAACATTCTGGCGCGGCCTCAGCCCTGCTGACAACGGACGGGTTCCGGGATATCCTGTATATAGGCAGGCAGAACCGCCCAAGCCTGTACGATTTTCGCGCCATCAAGCCGCCTCCCCTGATCCCGCGACGCCACACTTATGAAGTAAGAGAGCGCATGCTTCATACCGGTGAGGTCAGGACTCCGCTTGATGAGGCGCAGGTGCGGGAGATAGCGCGGGACATACGGTTTAAAGGGATCGTGTCGGTTGCGGTAAGCCTGCTGCATTCATACTCTAACCCGCTTCACGAGTCAAGAATAAAGGAAATATTTAATGAAGAGCACCCGGACGCACTGGTTACTCTGAGTTCACAAATACTGCCCGAATTTCGCGAATACGAGCGGACCTGCGCGGCAGCCATCAGCGCTATAGTACGTCCCAAGGTGGATTTCTACCTGAAAAACCTGGAAACGGGCCTGAAAGACAGGTGGACGGACGTCAGGCTTTTGATTATGCACTCGGGCGGGGGTGTTGTGACCGCCTCAAGGGCCCGTTCGGAAAGCGCGCGGACAGTACTTTCCGGGCCGGCGGGGGGTGTCCTGGCCGGGGTTGAGATAGGACGAAAAACCGGTTTGGAAAATATAATCACCCTGGATATCGGCGGCACCAGCACCGATATCTGCCTGATCAAAAAGGGTGAGCCGGGCTATACCTCGGAAGGGGAGGTCGGCGGTTACCCCCTGCGCCTGCCCATGATCGACATAAGCACCATTGGGGCAGGAGGAGGAAGTATAGCCTGGCTTGATTCCGGCGGCTCTCTGCGTGTCGGGCCGCACAGCGCCGGGGCTTGCCCTGGTCCGGCCTGCTACAGTCAAAAAGGAACGGAACCAACAGTAACGGACGCGAATTTGCTCCTGGGACGAATAAACGCGCGCAGGGCGCTGGGGGATAGAATACGCCTGCACACAGGCCTTGCCAGGCAGGCCATTTTAAACAAAATCGGCATTCCCCTGGGACTGACGGCTGAAAAAGCGGCGGAAGGTATTCTCGAAGTGGTCAACGCCAGTATGGCGCGTGCCGTCAGGATGGTATCGGTGCAACGCGGCCACGACCCCAGGGAGTATGCGCTGCTGGCTTTCGGAGGCGCAGGTCCGCTGCATGCTGCCGCGCTGGCTTGTGATCTGGGTATCCCCCGTGTTGTGATCCCCCGTTACCCTGGTGTTACCTCAGCTATAGGCATGCTGCAGGCAGATGTTCGGTTTGATTTATGCCGCACCCTGATCGGGAAAATTTCGGGTGTCCCGCCGGGTAAGATTTCCGAAGCTTTCAGGGATATGGAGCAGGAGGGAGCGGGCCGGCTGCGGGAGGACAACTTTAATCAGGTCAGTTTCACCAGGCAGGCTGACCTGCGCTATAGCGGACAATCTTACCAGATAACCCTGCCCGTGTCTGGAGAAAAGCTTTCCGCGAATATTTCTGAACAGCTGGCAGGCGCATTCCATGAGGCCCACCAGCGGGAATACGGGTGGCGGCGGGATGAGCAGGAAGTAGAACTGGTTAACCTGCGCCTGACCGCGCTGGGACGCCTGCCTAAAATAAACTGGCCGCCGGCAGCATCGAGCAATGGAACACCTGATCCGGCTGGTTACCGCGAGGTGTATTTCGGTTATTTTATGAATACGCCCATTTATAGGCGTGAAGACCTGCGTCCCGGTTATATCCTAAATGGACCTGCTGTAATAGAGCAGGATGACTCGACAACACTGCTTTTCCCAGGTATGCAGGCGCTGTGCGACCCGTATGAGAATTTAATCGTTGAACTGGGAGGTTAAATAGTGTCCTATGACCCGGTGACGCTTGAGGTTTTAAGAAACGCCCTGCAGTCCGCCGCAGAAGAAATGGGGGTGGTACTGACCCGTACGGCCCTGTCGCCCAACATCAAGGACCGCAGGGACTGCTCAACTGCTGTCTATACCAGGGAAGGATTTCTGGTTGCACAGGCCGAGCACATTCCGCTGCACCTCGGGCTAATGCCTGCGGTGGTTAAAGCGGTGCTGCATGAATACCCGTTGAGCCTGCTTAACGAAGGCGATGCTGTAATCATTAACGACCCGTACATCAGCGGCTCCCACCTTCCCGATATCTGCATTATAAGTGCGGTTTACCACCAGGGCGAGCCCATTGCCATTGTAGCCAACCTGGCCCATCACGTGGATGTCGGCGGAGCGGTGCCGGGCAGCATGTCCACGGCCTGCAGGGAAATATTCCAGGAAGGCATCAGGATCCCACCCGTAAAAATCAGGGCTGGCGGCAGGCTCAATCATGAGCTTTTGAAACTGTTGTCCAACAATGTCCGGACGGCAAGAGAATTTTACGGTGATATTCACGCCCAGATCGCGGCAAACAGCGCCGGTGGAAAAAGGCTTAAGGAAATGGCGGAGAAATACGGGACGGGTATGCTCCTCAAATACATGAGAGAAATAATCGCATACTCTGAGAGGAGGTTGCGGAAGGCACTGTCCGGGCTGCCGCAAGGGACGTTTTCATTTGAAGACTACCTGGAGGGGGACGGGCTAAACCAGGACCTGATCAAAATCAAGACAACGATAGAGACCAGGGGTGACAGCATCCTGGTTGACTTCACCGGCACCAGTCCCCAGGCCGAGGGACCGGTCAACGCCATCCGGGGGGTTACCCTGGCCTGTGTTTATTTCGCCGTCAAAGCGGTGACAGACCCGGAGCTACCGTCCAGCGAGGGTATGTCCAGACCTATTGAGGTTATAACCCCCGCGGGCACTCTGGTCAACCCCTGCTTCCCGGCGCCCGTGGCGCATGCCAATATTAACACTGCCCAGCGTATTACCGACGTGCTCCTGGGAGCGCTGGCTAAAGCCGCTCCGGACAGAGTAACGGCCGCAGGTACGGGGAGTATGAGCAACTTCACCATTGGCGGTATTCACCCGGAAACCGGCGCTTATTACTCATATGTTGAAACCTGCGGCGGAGGACAGGGAGCCAAATGCGATCAGGACGGCATGGACGGGGTGCATATCAATATGACCAATACCCGGAACACACCGGTCGAAGTGATTGAAATGTCCCACCCCCTGCTCGTGGAGCGATACGGGCTCATTCCGGACTCGGGAGGACAGGGGCGCTGCCGGGGTGGTCTGGGAATATCCAGGGAGGTTACTATCCTGTGCCCTGGCGCAACCGCTTCGATCAGTACCGAGCGCAGTGTGCTCAGCCCCTGGGGGCTATCCGGAGGAGGCGAGGGTAGACGGTCGCGATGTTCTATAAAAAAGAATGGTATAGTGGAATCACTGCCGGGAAAGGTAACCCTTAAGGTTGCGCAGTACGACTCGCTGACTCTGGAAACGGCGGGCGGCGGCGGCTTCGGAAATCCCCTGGAGAGAGACCCTGAACGGGTAAAGGAGGATGTATTGGACGGGCTGGTGTCTATAGGCAGATCCAAAAAACAACCTAAGAGTTAATAATTATCCATGTCTCTAAGGTTAAAACCGTTTTCCATAGGTCTATGAACCCCCTCAGAGGGGTTCATTTTTTCAACACACATTGTCAATATTATGAGGTTCGTTCACGCCGGGCTCAAAATCAGAAAAATGGTTATATTTGATATTCATAAGTTTTGCGTATTAAACAAAACATTTTAAAAGATAGCTATGTTTATCGCACAAAATGAATGGGGGAACTTATGGATACGATCAGCCACGGGGTGTGGACCTATCTGCTGGCCCATCACTATCCGGAACGCCGCTGGTATGCCGTGCTTGGAGCCGTCTATCCCGACACCTTATTAGCGGTAATGTTTATATTAATGTTTTTGCAAGGTGACCTAGACATCACCTCATCCTGGCTGCAGCAGTTATTTGCAAACCCGACTGTATTCGCCCTCGACAGCGCCTGGCATTCACTGACTCTCTGGAGTGTTTTGTTCTCAATCGCTGTGATATTCCGCAAGGTCAACCTCATGTGGTTCGTCTTTGGCGCATACTTTCATATCGCTTTGGACATCATCACGCACAAGCACTTTATTCCTGGATATTTCTGGCCGTTAGGCCACCCCACCGTTTACGGGCTTGTTGACTATAAGACACTGGGGTTTACCGCTGCCAACATCCTGCTGCTCACCGGCTATATCATATGGTACAGGCGACGGAGCCATGTATGATACTTACATATCTTCTGCTTAAAGATGAACCTTATTAACAAAATTAATATTAGGATAATTAAATGTAATAAAAGAAATCGCTATTGTTCATTATTAATTGATATTTTTTTTATTATTAAAATCAAGTATCTTAAAAAAATTGCTATGGATAGATAGATTGGAAAAGAATAATAATGCTGCCATTTAAACATGATATAGATCCCCATTTTAACCAGCAATGGTTCTGAAATAAATGCAAATACCGCAGATACAATAATATTCGCTGCAATAAATGATTTCCAGCTGTTGTAATACTGGTATATCAGCATATAAATTACCGGCATTACCGAAATACAGTAAACTATCATCACATCGAATAGTGGGATTAATCGATACTGATAATCCCAAAGATCAAATTCGACGCCTATCGCATCAAAAAAAACGGATACAACCATTACCAGGAAACCGTAAGTTAATATCTCGAATATCCTCTTGCGGTCAACAAACCTCCACCAAATAATCCAGGGAACGATAGTCAGGGCGACCAGCAACCACCATTCCCAGGTTAGAAAGTTTTCTTTCAGCCAATATTCCCTCAGTAATGCATCAGCTTGACTTTGCAATTCAAGTTCCTGCTTATGCAGCGAGCTAAAATTTTCCATTTCATAACACCTTTCAGACGCCGCCGGCATATTTCTATGGCCTTGAATATAAAACCTGGATTTAGAAAAATATTCTCAAAACATACTTTTATCTTTCTCCTTTTACATCTCAGATAAACACCTTGTCAAAAAATAAGACCTATTTTTTTGTTAATCTGTTAAGTTTGAATACCTTGTGAAAAAGGTAAAAAAGTGAGAATAAGATCCAGTCGGCGGTATACGACCAGCCCAAATTCCACCATTGCTTGTAGACAATATGATTGGTGAATAAATGAATCCACTCAATGGCAATAGTAATACCAGTCCAGATTAAGAAATAACCAAATACTCTGGGGAAAGATTTTTTCTGTGGAAACCACTGGATGAATAAGTAAGGCACTACTATGTACCATCCGAATTCGTCAAAAAAGTGAAGTAGCAAAGGGTTCCCACCCTGGTACTGCCAGAGGGGATAATGCTCAATCAAGACGTCCGTCAGGCAACCCAGGTATGAAGCAAAAATAGAGACAACAAAAAGTTCTCTCCACCTCTTTTTATCGGAAAATATTGCCCATACTATCCATGAAATGACGAATCCAATCAAACAAAACATTTATATCTTTTCCCACCTGCGTGAAGATGTTTTTTCTTCTATTTTTCCTGGCTCATCAAAAACCATACCAAGGAGGCAACAGATGATTTCGAAATTGCCCCCCAAAATTATTATCAACCTTTTTTTATGGGCAACTAACTAGAGATATATTTAAAAACTTAATAGTAAGAAGGCATAAATAATACAAACTAATAATACTAACTTCACGCTTTAAAACAGCGGGTTAATTGAAAATGTAAATT
>DFAP01000106.1 GCA_002365855.1 Pelotomaculum sp. UBA3103
AAGCATAAAGGAGCGCCTGCGGCAACAGCGGCAGGCGCTCCTTGTTATATAAATAAGTATACATTAACTAGTACTTATGTTCTCCTCCTGCAGCTTTTCTTATTTCACTTACAGCCCTCGCGATGTCACCGCTTTCAAATATTGCCGACCCGGCAACCAGTACAGTCGCCCCGGCCCGCACAACCGCCGCTGCAGTATCCCGGTTAATCCCGCCGTCAACCTGGATGTCCGTCTTTAACCCCCGCTGATCCAGCATTCTTCTAACATCCTGGATTTTGGGTAAAACTTCGGGTATAAAAACCTGACCGCCGTATCCGGGGTTAACGGTCATCAGCAGCACCAGGTCGACAAGGTGCAAAACATATTCTATCTGGCAGGGTGGAGTAGAGGGATTCAAAGCAACTCCCGCCATTGCCCCGCTCTTTTTAATCAGGCTGAGTGTCCTGTGCAGATGCCTGTCAGATTCCGTATGAACGGTGACAATGTCGGCGCCCGCGCTGATGAAACGCTCAATATACTGCCCGGGGTTCTCTATCATCAGGTGCACGTCAAAACACATGCTGGTTTTAGCTCTCAAAGACTCCACCACCAGCGGGCCTATCGTAATGTTGGGAACAAAATGACCGTCCATTACATCAACGTGCAGGTATTCAGCCCCGGCTTTTTCAACTTGCTTTATATCTTCAAGAAGCGCCGCAAAATTTGCTGACAAAATGGAAGGTGCTATTTTTACCAAAGAGTTAGTACCTCCTTCTATCCATTAGCTCGGCTAAATACTCCAGGTATTGGTTATAGCGTATTTCCTGAATTTTACCGCTCTCCACCGCTTCCTTCACAGCGCATTTAGGCTCCTTAAAATGTAGACAGCCTTTAAAATAACAACCAGTAAGGCAAGCTTTTATATCAGGGAATAAGGACGCCAATTCTTCCGGCTTGATCTCGGGCAGTTCAAGACTTGTAAAACCAGGCGTGTCAGCCACCAGGCCGCCTTCGGGAAGGTAAATCAATTCCACGTGCCGGGTGGTGTGCCTGCCTTGTTTAAGCTTTGAACTGACCTCACCTGTCTTTAATTTTAAGCCCGGCAGGAGAGCATTTAAAAGTGTGGTCTTGCCCACCCCTGATGGGCCGGCAAGTACAGAGATCTTCTCTTTCAGCGAATCACGCAGGTTGTCCAGTCCTTTGCCGGTTTTGGCGCTGGTTATCACGACCCGGTAGTTTTCCCGGTACTGGGAAACCAGCTCGACCTGCCCGTCTTTAGTCAGGTCAACCTTGTTAAAACATATTATTGGTTCAATGCGGCTGCTCAATGCCGCTACTAAAAACCTGCCGAGAAGTCCTGGATTGGGGTCTGGCTCACGTACAGCGAATACGATTACCGCCTGATCCACGTTGGCAACCGGCGGGCGAACCAACAACGTGCGCCTGGGCAGCAGTTTTTCAATAACTCCGTATCCGTCTTGTCCGGGCATAAATTCTACATGGTCGCCGACCATAACCTGCTGATTAGTGTAGCGAAAACGCCCCCGCAGCTTGCACTCCCATTCCCTGCGGCCGTCGTGAGCATAGTAGAAGCCGCTGTAAGCCTTGACTACTATACCTTTAACAAGCGTATCCTGGCTATTCAAAGACCTTTTCACCAACCAATTCCCTGTCGATATAGACTTCAATTACCGCCTTTCCATAATAGGGTACTTCCCTGACGACTCTATCGCCGGGCGAGTGATTATTAATATAATATTCTTTGGTACCTTTCGCGTCAACGACAACTATCCTGAGTTCGTGCTCCCTGCCGTCATCTGGTATCGGTGTTTCCACTCTGGTCAGCTTCCTGGAAGGACCCGGGCCGTTGCTGATGGTCACCTGAACTGTAGAACCTTCCTGTAATTCAGTTCCTTTAACAGGGTCTTGGCTGACCACCTGACCCGCAAAATATTTGGTGCTGGTGGACCTCCTCACATTCGGATCGAGCTTCAACTTTACTTTTTCGAGTTCCAAAGTGGCATTTTCAGTTGTAAGGCCGCTTAGATCCGGCACTTTGACGTCAACGGGCTCCGGTCCTTTGCTTACTGTCAGGACTATACCGGAACCCTTGGAGATCTTATCAAGCGGTTTGGGCTCAGTATCCATGACCAAACCCTGGAGATAGTCGTCACTATAGCTCTCCTGTACGGGATCGACAACGTAAAGCTCATTTTGATAAATCTTATTTCTAGCGTCATTTAGAGACAGGCCGATAACCTCTGGAATAACCCGGTATTCCGGCCCCGTGCTGACGTTAAGAGTCACGTTGCGCGTCACTTTTATTTTTGTTTCCGGTGCCGGAGCCTGAGAAATAACCCACCCTAGAGGTACGCTTTGGTGTGGGCTGCGGGTGAGTTCAATATTTTTAATTCCCTCTCTGCGGAGTATATCCTGGGCTTCATCCTGGGTTTTTCCTTCAACGGAAGGCATTGCAACTTCCGGAACATTAATATACGACTGAAAAGCTGCAAGAGCTGCAACAACCATAACCAGAATGATTATGGCGCCCCAAAGGAGTACGGGACGGCGCCTGGCTGCCTCTCTCCTCCCTCCAGCCGGTTGAACATCTTCCTGCGGAAGCTTGACCGCAGGGATAACTCTGGTGGCAAACTCATCACGAGTCGTCGCCCGGCCTGAATCCCCGGTTGAGCCAACGGCTGCCCCTTCAAGGTCTGACGCCATCTCACGAGCTGTTTCATAACGTTCCGCCGGAATCTTGGCCATTGCTCTGAAAATAACATTTTCAAGAGCGGGTGAAACTACGGGATTCAGGCTGGACGGGCTGGGGGGAGTTTCCTGAATATGTTTTAACGCTACTCCAATAGGTGTGTCACCCTGGAATGGAAGTGACCCTGTAACCATCTCGTAAAGAACGATGCCAAGAGAATAAATGTCTGACCTGGGCCCTGCCGTTTCACCACGCGCCTGTTCCGGTGAGAGATAGTGAACTGATCCAACAATGGTATCAGTCTGGGTCAGGGTAGCAGTGGTAGCCTCCCTGGCAATCCCAAAATCCGTGAGTTTTGCCCGCCCGCCACTGGTAATAAGGATGTTCTGAGGCTTGACGTCCCGGTGTACAATGTTGTTTTCATGGGCGTGCTGAAGTGCTTCACTCACTTGACGGGCAATTTCAAGCGCCCTGCCCGGCGTCAGGGTTCCCTGCCCCCTGATCAGGTTCTTCAGGTTGTCCCCTTCTACATATTCCATAACCAGATAATGAATTTTTTCTTCCTGACCCACATCGTATATGCTTACAATATTAGGGTGCGAAAGGCTGGCGATTGCCTGGGCCTCCCTGCGAAACCGCTTTACGAAATCTTCATCGGAGGTGTATTCGGGGCGAAGTATCTTTATGGTGACAAGCCTGTTTAAGAGAGTATCTTTCCCCTTATGAACTATGGCCATGCCTCCGCCGCCAAGCTGATCAAGGATCTCATACCGGTTTCCCAAGAGTTTCCCAATCAATATTTTTCACCTCAAATCTAGCTATTGTAATAATGCTTACAGACAACAAAAAAGTCAATATATTTTAAATGGTAAAAAAAATTTTAATTTTTACCTTCCTATTACAGCGGCGGACAGGAGACGGCCGCCAATGGGGGCAGCGACCGAGCCGCCGGAACCGGCGTTTTCTAATATTACCGCGACTGCAACCCTGGGTTGATCTGCAGGTGCAAATCCAATAAACCAAGCGTGAGTCTGTCCGTGCGGGTTTTGGGCAGAGCCTGTTTTACCGGCCACCTTCATGCCTGACACGGCAGCAGCTGTTGCTGTGCCATACCGGACGGCTTCGATCATTCCTTCCTTGATAATTTCTGAAGTTTCAGGGGTAGTGGAAACGAGCCATGTCTTATGCGTTGCCTTTTGCACGGCTGAACCAAGGGAGTCATTAACCGCTTCCACCAGATATGGACGCATTATTACGCCTTTATTCGCTATAGCCGCCGCTACCATGGCCATCTGCAGCGGACTTACCAAAACCTCTCCTTGTCCTATAGCACTGCTGGCAAGTTCGGTGGGGGTGATCATCCCAACCGAAGCCATACTTCCAGGCCATGCTGGTGTTTCCAGGCCAGGGTCTTTACCCATCCCGAAAGCTTTGGCGGTCCTGGAGAAACTTTCAGGACCCAAACCAAGGCCAAGTTGAGCAAAGGTTGTATTGCAGGATACTGCAATAGCCCTGGTTATACTTAATTCACCATGCGCGGAAGTATCATTAAGCCTGTACCCGTTAACATCAAGATAGCCCGGGCAATCAAATATTTTACCTGTGAGGTCCGGGTTAGCAGAAAGCGCCCCGGCGGCAGTCACCACCTTGTAAGTTGATCCCGGTGGATAGACGCCCTCGGTGGCACGGTTCAGCAAAGGCGAGCTTTCGCTGTTAACCAGGCTGGGCCATAGTTCATCCAGCTTGTTTGGATTAAAACTTGGGCTTGAGGCCAGCACCCTTAAAGCACCAGTTCCGGTATCCAGGAGAACAACTGCCCCCCGCCGGCCCCCCATAAGATCAATCGCCATTCTCTGCAAGGATGAGTCTATGGTAAGGATGATATCGCCACCAACCTGCTCCCTGCCTAACAGCTTGTTTGTCAGATTTCTGAAACGGTCGGCGCCTTCCATGCCCAACAGGTAGTTATCGTAGTAAGATTCAAACCCGGCTCGCCCATACCGCTCAGAAATATAGCCGACAAGATGTGACACATCCGCGCCACGGGGATAAATACGGGTTCCTTTTGACCCAACAAATTCGGTTTTTGCCAGAACAACTCCCTTTATGTCATAAATTGACCCCCGCCTGACCTGGGATTCAATCTCCTGAAAACGTCGATTATAAGGATTCACCGCCAAGGCAGGCCCTTTGATCATATGGAGGTATGAAAGGTAGGCTGCCAAAATCGAGAACAACCCCAGCAAAACAATTCCCAGTTTAAAAATATTCTTTTTCATAGGCGGCTTTCTGCCTCGTTTGAAATATTCAATAACAGCCCCAGCAGGATAAAATTAGCTACTAATGAACTGCCTCCATAACTAATATACGGAAGTGTTACGCCGGTTAAGGGCAGAAGTTTAGTTACTCCCGCAATTATAATAAACGCCTGCAAACCCAGAAGCGCGGTTGCCCCTGAGGCTACAAGGGCGTCAAAGTCATCTTTTGTGTTCAAGGCAATCTTAATCCCACGGAAAATAAAAATTATAAATAATAACAGGATCCCTACCCCGCCAAGCAAGCCCATTTCCTCGCAGATAGCCGAAAATATCAAGTCCGTGTGCACGGCGGGAATAAAATTGGGGTAACCCTGACCAAGACCTGTCCCCAATACCCCACCAGAACCGATTGCAAATAGGGACTGGGCCACCTGGTATCCTGTGGTGTCAATATAAGGCCATGGGTTCAGCCAGATTTCGACTCTGGCCCGAACGTGATCGAACAGGAAAAAGCAAGCAACTGCTCCCGCCACGAAAAGCCCCATCCCAAAAAGGGCATAAAAAGCGCGCGATGTAGCAATATAGACCATAGCCAAAAAAGTGCTAAAATAGATCAATGCTGTGCCCAGATCCCTCTGGAATACCAGGATGAGAAGAGAAATGGCCCACATTGCAGCCAGAGGCGCCCATTCACTGGGACCCGGAACTGACAACCAACCCATACTTCTGGTCCCTTTGATCAAAATCTCCCTGTTCTCTACCAAAAAACTTGCTAAAAACAATACAACCAGAATTTTAACAAATTCTGATGGCTGCATCTGAAAAATTCCGAAGTCAAGCCAGCTTTTTGCCCCCCCCTGCTCCTTACCGAAGAAAATAGGCAGGATCAGGGCAACTATACCGGCCATTGCATAAATATATTTATACTCACTTAAAAAGCGAAAGTTCGCCAGCAACCTTGTTACCAAAACCAGCACAGCCAATCCTATCAGGATCCACGCAAACTGGCGCATCCCGTAGGCCGGGTTCAACCTGAACAGGAAGATCAACCCTGTGGAAGACAGAGCAGCGGTAACGGGCAGTAAAAACAGGTCTCCCCTGTATCTATTCTTATTCCAAAATATATGAACAATAAAGAAGGCGGCAGTTGTGACTACTGCTGCAGCAAGCGCATTGAGGCCTGATACGGGCTCACTCAGGTAAAGAACCAATGCTCCCGCCAGGGCATATCCACCAGCTAAAACCAGCAGTTTGAACTCAATTTTTCTGCCCCTGTCCCTTCCCCGGGGTCGCAATAGATTGAGGTTATTCAGCTCAAAAGTCCCGGGATTCATCATAACCTCCAATAAATTTTATATAAAGCTCAAAATAGTTATTCGGGGCGCCGGATCAAGTAAACGATGTTAAAACTCTACCAGAACGGCAGTAATATTATCTGCCCCTCCGCGCTGAAGAGCTTGATCCAAAAGGGTTAGAACTGCGGTATCAAGGCTGGGAGCGTTCCTGACCGCGGCATTAATCTCTTCCTGCCGCAGGTATCCGGTGAGGCCGTCCGTGCAGAGCAGGATCATGTCCCCCGGGTAAATTTTGACGGAGTAACGGTCAACCTCCAGCACAGGTCCCGTACCAAGCGCCCTGGTTAGAACGTTGCGCCGGGGGTGCGCTATGGCCTGTTCTTTTGTAATGCCACCATTTTTTACCAGCTGCTGAACCAGTGAATGATCCTCTGTAAGTTGAACGATTTCATTTCCCCTTAAGAGGTATGCCCGGCTATCCCCAACCTGGGCTATATATAACTCATCTCCAGACTTAAGACAGGCGGTTATTGTAGTTCCCATTCCCACCCATGCCGGGTTTTTACGGGACATGTCAAAGATAGACTTGTTTACTTCTTTAACAGCGCCAACCAGGACATCCCCGGGCTTACCGCCTTTTCCATGCAGCTTTACAAGCTCATGCTCCAGCATCTGCAGTGCCGCTGTACTGGCAACTTCCCCTGCCAGGTGTCCTCCCATACCATCAGCCACTGCAAACAATCCTATCCCGGGTGATATGCAAAGGCTGTCTTCATTTAAATTTCTAACCAGACCGGTATCAGTTACTTGAGCCCACCTCATGCCCCCACCTCACAAACTGAAAAGTGACTTTCCCAATTCTGATCCTGTCGCCATCCGCAAGCACAATAGGACGGTCAACAATTACTTCGTTTAAAAAGGTACCGTTTGTACTTTTTAAATCCTCAAGCCAGTACTGCCCCTGTTTAATATAAACTCTGGAGTGACGTGTGGAAGCAAAAGAATCGTTTATAACAATGCTGCTACCGCCAGCCCTGCCGATTACAAGTTCCGGTCCTATGATGAAAGTGTCTCCCGGCTCCAGTTCTTCAAGGGAACTCTCAATAACAATGAGTTTAACATCAGATGACTGCCCGCTCATATTTTCTTCTGGCAACAAACCGGCCGGATCTTCTGCCGGATAATGACCCGGACTGTCCTGCAGGTCGCTAATCATCCATTTGACCAGCCTGAAGATAAAAATAAATAACATCAGCAAGAAACTGTACCGCAAAATCATCAGGGCCACGGCAAACACAATTATTCCACCTTAAAGGTACATACTGTGGTACCCAAAGTTAACACATCTCCTGGCTCAAGCACCTTTGTAAGTATTTTCTCACCATTAACTACAACGCCGTTCGTACTACCGATGTCGGTTATGACATATCGGCCCTGGCTAAGTTCCAATCGGGCATGGCGGCGTGAAATACTGGTATCGTTAAGAATAATACCACAGTCTTCACGGCGGCCGATAACTATAGATACATTGCTCAGGTTAAAGGTTTTCCCACGGTCCGGCCCGGCGTCTATAACAAGACGGCCATAAACAAGAGGGGCGGTGTCCGTCTTAATGGCTTCCTTTAACAGGGTAAAGCGCTGTGTATGTTCGATAGAATTTTCTTCCGGGGTCTTTTCAGCCTCCGGTGGTGACTCGCTAAACCTTGACTCAAGCCTGACGCTTCCTCCAGCCAGATTTTCGTCACAAGCAAAAGAAACCAGAGGCCGGCCTGCAAGAGTGTATCTTTTTTCTTCAGCCTTCTGTCTCACATATTCCTGAAGCTCTTTGGCAAGCAGGCCGGAGAAATTGGTGATATTTTCATAATCCGAAGGATGAAGGTGGACAGTATATTCATTAGGAACATATATGCAGCTGACACTCACCCGCCTGCTGTCCCTCATCTCCCTGGCCAATTTTTTCGCTATTTCCACAGGCTGGACATATCCGCCCCCTAATTTATCCTTAAAAAATCCTTCAATATATTTTTCCAGGCTGCCTTCCAGCCCCGAAAATACACCGCCCAAGTTACAGCCCCCCTCGGTGATTCGCATGCTTCTACACGCTTTAAATTTTATTTTCCCTGTTGATCAAGCTCCGTCTCAGCTGTCCGCAGGCTGCGTCAATATCTGTACCCAGTTCCCTCCTGATGGTAACTGCTATGCCTTGCTTTTCAACAACATCTCTAAAAAGTTCTACCTGCTGCCTGGAGGGTGCTTTCACGCCTCTCTCGGCAACAGGGTTGGCGGGTATCAGGTTGACATGGCACAGCATACCGGACAAGAGCCGCCCCAATTCAAGCGCGTGTTCACTGCCGTCATTAACACCCGACAGCAGGGCATATTCAAATGTTATCCGCCTGCCGGTTTCTTTGATATAATACTGGCAAGCAGGCATTAGTTCTTTCAAAGGGTGTTTTTTATTAACCGGAACCAGCAAGTCCCTCAGTGGATCGTTTGGCGCGTGCAGCGAAACGGCCAGAGTCAGGGGAAGTTTTTCTTCGGCAAGCCTGATCATTTCAGGGACAAGTCCGCATGTCGACAGGGTTATGTGCCGGCAACCTATGTTCAGGCCGTAAGGAGCAGTGATGTTTTTGATAAAAGTGAGGGTAGCGTTGAAGTTGTCAAGCGGCTCACCAGACCCCATTATGACCACATGACTGACACGTTTCCCGCTATCCTGCTGGATGCCCAGGACCTGGTCATATATCTCTCCTGGTGTTAAATTGCGCACCAGCCCGGTCAGCCCTGAAGCGCACAGGCAACATGCAAACCTGCATCCCACCTGAGTTGAAACGCAGGCTGAATTCCCGTAGTCATGCTTCATTAAAACGCTTTCAACCGCCTGCCCGTCATGAAGGCCAAACAGATATTTCACCGTGTCTTTTCTTTTAGAAATCCGCCTGATCATGATTTTCGGCCGGCTGATGCAGGCAGCCTCGTTAAGCCGTTCTCTTAAATCCAGTGGGAGGCTGGTCATATCATGGAAGGAAACAGATCCTTTTTTAAATATCCAATCAGCGACCTGCCTGGCACGATAATTTTCAACCCCGAGGCCTGTAATGAAAAAAATAAGTTCGGACAGGGTTAGATCTTTTAAATTAGGCTTAAATTTATTTATATTCTGCATCATTTTACCCGATCCCTTTTTTTCTCATTCGCGAGATAAAAAACCCATCCATTCCCTGTTTATTTGGCATTATCTGCAAATATCCCCGGGTCAGAGTGCCTTCATTTTCCAATCCCATTGGGATATATGGGGTAAGGTCTTCCGGTTCAAACTCGGGATGTTCCGCCAGGAAGTGTTCTACCTGCTCCAGGTTCTCTTCACGAGTGATGGTACAGGTGCTGTAAACAAGCACTCCGCCCTCCTTAACACAGTAGGAGGCGCCTTTTAGGATTTCACCCTGAAGCCTTACGATTTCTGGCAACTGTTCAGGACCTTTGCGCCAGCGGGCATCAGGCCGCCGCCTGAGGACCCCCAGCCCGGAACAGGGGGCGTCCACCAGGATGAAGTCGGCATAGTTGTGGAATTGAGACGGGAGATCCCTGGCATCTCCCGTCATCTCTTTGATTATGGTAACACCTAGACGGACATAGTTTTCTTTGATCAGCGCCATTTTGTGAGGATGGATGTCGAAAGCGCTAATTTCACCCTTGTCATCCATCAGCTGCGCCAGATGAGAAGCTTTTCCACCGGGTGCGCTGCAGGCATCAATAACAGCAGCGCCAGGGAAAGGCGACACCGCTCTCCCGGCCAACATGGAACTCTCGTCTTGAACCTGAAACAGACCCTCCCTGAAAGAAACCAGGGAGCCCATGGAATAGAAGCCCTCTACTTTTAACCCCTCCGGGGCATAAGCCGTCTCAGAAACTACCAGCCCTTCACTCCTTAACCTTTCAGCGAGTTCGTTTCTGTCAATCTTCAGAGTATTTGTCCGCACTGTAGTAGGGGCAGGCTCATTGTTAACACGGCACAGCTCAATAGTATTTTCCAGCCCGAATTCACTCAGCCAGCGTTCAACCAACCAGGCGGGATGTGAATATTTCAGAGAAATATGTTCCACCGGGCTTGCCGCCAGGTCAGGAAAGCTAATTTCGTTAATGCTGCGGGATACATTCCTGAGAACCCCGTTTACAAATTTTACCGATCCGGAATGACTGTGCCTGCGGGCCATTTCAGTACTTTCATTGCAAGCGGCTGAAGGGGGCACCTTATCCAGAAACATCAACTGGTAGACACCGAGCCGTAGTATGTTTCGAACTGTAGAAGTCTGGGAGTCCAGCGGCTTTTTAATAAACTTGGCCAAAACCCAGTCCAGTGTATTCAGCGTCCTCAGTGTACCGTAAACAAGCTCTGTGACAAAGGCCCGGTCAAGTTTACCGGGCCGGTATTTTTCAAGGATATGGTTCAAAGCCAGGTTGGCAAATGCTCCGTTTTCTTCCACTGAGGCCAGCACTTTAAGCGCCATCTCCCTGGCTGTTATTTTAGACAATATCAGCTCACCCTTTCACGTCAACCGTTGCGCACACCCACGGGCAGGTCTGTTTCACGCCTTCTGGATTTTATGCCCGATCCGGCGTCTTTTAATTCCTTTGGAGCAATTCCCCCGTCTGCTGATACCATGCCTGGAATATATTTCTCTTCAACAAAAAAACGAATTGCTTCTTCAACTTTTGGTATTTTAATCTGGGTATTAAAGCAGGGGCCAAAAGGTCGATCGTTTGTCACGCCTAGCACAGGTATGGGATTTGAGTCCTGGATCCCACTGGTCAGGTCTCGTTCACAGGCAATGGCGACAATGGCGCGAGGATGATATTCTTGAACGAATTTGCGCGCCAGGGTGCCTCCGGTAGCTATGCCAACCTTTATACCATACGCGTCCCTTAAATCCAACAACTCGCTGACGGGACAGGCGCCACATCGCCGGCAGTTATTAATATTAACAGTAATTTTATGGGGGCAGTCACTTTTTTGAAGGCAGTGCGGGGCCAAAAGCAGCAATTGGGATGGAATTAATTTAAGTGCTTTTGACTTCACCAGGTCATTGTTTACTTCAATAAAGGAACTTTTTATCTTGTCCTTGTCAATGTGAATCATTCCGCCGATGGCCAGCGCGATGGGAAAGAAAATATTAACCGCCACCCGCATCGGCCCATGCAGGGCAGTAATATCCTTGGCATAAAGGATAGTCAAAACTATACCCCCGATACCGAACGCGGCCACAACCATGCCGCCAACCAGCAGGCCCGCCAGGAGGAGAAGCAGCATCTGGTCAAATACTGTCCTGGAAGGGTTGACAGCCAGGTACCAGATCCCGGCTAAGAGCAACCCTGCGGCCAAAACACTAATACCCAAAAGCCCCACAAAAAGCCTCTTGCGCACTGGAATAAAATTTTTCATTTTCAATGATATCGCCTCCGGCGATGCTGTATTAGCTGCACTCGCGCCAGAAAATCCCTCAGGATATCAAACACGGCAAACTCTCGGCATTAGTCCACAAGGTCAGGCGACCCCAGTACCGTGCCCGCAGGCACCGGTTTGCCTCTTAAAAAGTCGTCCACAGAAAGCCGCTTGGCGCCCTGCAGCTGCAGCTCGGTTATATTGATCCTGCCTGCGCCGGTACACACGGTAATGCCTTCCCTGCCGCTATACAATACCTGCCCGGGTTGACCCGTAGTCTCCCCCACATCTTTTACAACAGCACCCCATATTTTAAGAACCTTTCCAAATAAGCTTGTCCGCGCTCCAGGCCAGGGATTCATACCCCTGATGTGATTATTAATGTCCCGGGCGGGCCTGTCCCAAACGATCAGTTCATCCTCAGCCTTCAGCAATGGCGCGTAAGAGGCGCTGTCCGGCTGCCGTATCCTGGGAGCTTTTCCATGCGCGATCAGGTCTATGGTTTCAACCAGCAATCGCGCTCCCAAAACAGCCAACCGGTCATGTACGATACCCACGTTATCTTGATCGTCAATTTGGACTGCTTGCTGAAGAATCATGTCACCTGTGTCAAGACCCTCATCTATGTACATGGTAGTTACACCTGTTTCTTTCTCTCCATTGATTACCGCCCAATGTATAGGGGCAGCGCCGCGGTAACTTGGCAGCAGTGAAGCATGGACGTTAACGCAACCGTATCTGGGAATAGATAAAATATCCGGAGGTAATATTCGGCCAAAAGCTACAACCGCGATCACCTCGGGAGCAAATCCCCTTAGCAGTTCGATAAAATCCTCATCCCTAATCCGGAGAGGTTGAAAAACAGGCAATTTGTAAGATCGTGCCAGTTCTTTAACCGGTGGCGGCGCTTCTTTTTTACCCCTGCCCTTGGGCCGGTCGGGCTGAGTCACAACAGCAGCAAGGTCATGGCCTTTTTCCACCAGGGCCTGCAGCGAGGGTACTGCAAAAGACGGTGTACCCATAAACACAATACGCATAACTATCGCTGTTCCTCTTTTTGTTTAATTTTCCGGACATTATCTGCTTTATCGATAAAGAGAATACCGTTTAGATGGTCAACCTCATGTTGTACGGCCCTGGCCAGGTAGCCGTTCGCCTTAAAGACCTGTTCTTTGCCATGCCGGTCCAAACATTTAACTTCAACGGAAGAAGCGCGGGCAACATCCCCCATAAGTCCGGGGATACTGAGACAACCTTCGGTATCGGTATCTTGTCCGGCAAAATTAAAAAGCTCTGGATTTATCATCTCCACCAGGCCCTCACCCACATCCACCACGACCACCCGCTTGGACACCCCGATTTGTGGGGCAGCCAGGCCAACGCCTCTGAAATGATGCATGGTTTCGGTCATGTTGTTAAGGAGCTTGATAATATTTGGAGTAATTTTCGGCACTGCCCGGGCCTTTTCCCTAAGTATATCATCGCCCATTTCAACAATTTTATAAACCGCCAAGTAGCCTTCTCCTTTCTATTTTAAAACATCCCTTGAGGATTAATGTCTACGTTTACCACCAGTTTGAAAGGTGGTCGTTTACTCTCCAAATTGCTCAGCACTTTTCTGATTACATCTCTTAATGAACTGCGCTGCGGCCCCTTAAGCACCAACTGCCAGCGGTATTGCCCTTTTATCCTGCTCAAAGGCGCCGGAGCAGGACCCAGTATGTCGACCGCAAAACTGCCGGTGGTAATAACCCTCTCAAGCAGTTCCCGGACCTGTTCGGCTCCCTTTTTGACTTCATCTTCTGCTGCATGTGTAAACAGCAGTCTTGCCAGGTGACTGAACGGTGGGTAGCCCAACGCGCGCCTTAGCATCAATTCGCTGCGGTAAAAACCCTCACAGTCATGCGCTGCAGCAGAAGTTATACTGTAATGTTCCGGGCTATAAGTTTGGACCAGCACCTCTCCTGGCAGGCTGCCACGCCCTGTCCTGCCCGCTACCTGGGTCAATAGCTGGAAAGTCCGCTCGGCCGCTCTGAAATCCGGCATATAGAGGGTGGAATCTGCGTTAATTACGCCAACCAGGGTAATATCCGGCAGATCCAGGCCCTTGGCAATCATCTGTGTGCCAATTAAGATATCTGCCTGCCCTTTGCGAAAAGCATTAAATATTCTTTCGTGCGAACCTTTGCGGGACGTGGTGTCGCTGTCCATGCGCACGATCCGTGCCCGTGGAAAAAGCCTGTGAGCCTCTTCTTCCACCTTTTGTGTGCCTGCGCCAAATTGTCGGATATAGTCGCTGCCGCAGCCAGGGCAAAGTGCGGGCAGGGATGATGTATAATTGCAGTAGTGACAGCGAAGCAGTCCCACCAGATGGTAGGTAAGTGATATATCACAATGGGGGCATTTTAAAACCAGGCCGCATTCACGGCATACCACAAATGTAGTATAACCGCGCCTGTTTAAAAACAAAAGGGTCTGCTCTCCTTTTTCTAAACGCTCATTGACAGCTGCTTCCAGGCAGCGGCTGAAGATACTCCTGTTACCATTTTTAATCTCCGCCCTCAGATCGATTATCCGCACCGGTGGCAGAGGCCGTTTATCTATTCTATGAGAAAGTGTCAAAAGCTGGTACGGGCCTAAAGAAGAGGCTCTAAACTGAGACTCCAGAGATGGTGTCGCGCTGCCGAGAACAACAACAGCATTTGAAAGCAGGGCCCTTTTAAGCGCCACCTCCCGAGCGTGATAGCGCAGATGGTCGTCCTGTTTATATGAAGGTTCGTGCTCTTCGTCCAGGATAAAAATCCCGGGCTGTGTAAATGGGGCAAAAACTGCTGAACGTGTTCCCAGCACCACAGGAGCGTGGCCTTCCTTGATTCTCCGCCACTCGTCATATCTCTCTCCTCCGGATAACGAGCTGTGCAAAACCGCGACCTGGTCGCCAAACCTCTTCCGGAAGAGCTCTACCATTTGAGGAGTCAAGGATATTTCCGGAACCAGCGCCGCTGCCTGGCGTCCGGTTCGCAGGGCCGCAGCTATGGCCTGCAGGTAAACCTCGGTTTTGCCGCTGCCGGTAACACCGTGCAGCAGGAATGCAAGAAATTTATTGTCTGCCAGACCATCAGATATCCGTTTCAAGGCCGCAGCCTGCTCCAGGTTAAGCTCAAGACAATCACTTCTACCCATATATTCTGCCGGCTTGCCGGTCAAACGCAGCTGCTTACTGCTGGTAGAATTAAGCAACCCTTTCCTGACTAAAATATCTACGGTAGCAACCGAGACACACGCGGCAGCGGCCAGTTCGCTTCGCTTTAATCCCGGGCAGTTCACAGCTTGTCTTAAAGCCGCCGCCTGCTTTGGGAAGCGGTCAGCCATAGAGGTTAATATATCTCCAGCTTCACTAACCGGGAGAGATGCGCTGAGCAGCTTCACCTCACGGTGACCTTTAATACCCAACCGCGGTGACAGTATCCGTGCAAGCGCCTCGGATGTACCGCAAAGATAGTTTTCCGCCATCCAGCGGGCTAACACTAAGAGCTCCGGTGTCAACACAGGATCTGCATCAAGTACTCCCGCTATATTCTTTAATTTAACCTTTTCCACCGGCTGCCCGAAACTGGCGACATAGCCCGCCAGCTTTCTCCCACCAAAAGGAACAAGTACCCTGGAACCTACTGTTACTATATCTTTGAATTCAGGAGGAATGCAGTAATGAAAGACACGATCAGTTCTGATAGCGTTGAGATCAACAATTATCTCAGCAATAAGGCCGCTTTGCTCCATTATATCCTCCAAAGGAAATCTTAACAAATCATACTTTATTATAACAAAAATGAACCCGTCTAAAAAGAACATGCTGCGCGGCACGCAGCATTGAGATTTTTTTACAAGTCTTAGACGCTGTTGCTGAAGGTAGCAAGCAGCCGGGGAATGTCCCCAATTTACCTTTTATTGCGTGTAGCTACAGCCTGGTCCAGGATCCGGTGGGCTAACTCCAATTTACTCATCAACAGCAACGGCTCCACACGCCCGTCAGGATATACCAGAGATACTTTATTTGTATCTACTCCAAAGCCTGCTCCGGCTTGGGTCACGTCATTCGCCACCAGTAAATCCAGGTTTTTATCCTTCACTTTTATTCTGGCGTTATCCTCAACATCTTTCGTTTCAGCGGCAAAGCCAACTAAAATCTGGCGGTTCTTTCTCTTACCCAGCTCCGCCAGGATATCAGGGTTCCGCTCCAACTCTAGTGTAAGTTGGTGCCCGTGCTTCTTGATCTTATGGCTGGATACATTTTTAGGTCTGTAGTCAGCTACAGCCGCAGATTTAACAACCAGGTCGACGCTGTCAAAATACTCCATAACAGCATCGTACATCTGACACGCGGTTTCTACAACAATAAATTCCACCCCTTGAGGTGGTTTCAGCGCTGTAGGTCCGCTTATCAAAATTACCCTTGCCCCTCTTTGCCTGGCCGCGTATGCTACAGCGTAACCCATCTTGCCTGAACTGCGGTTACCCAGGTAGCGCACCGGATCAATAGGCTCCAGGGTCGGCCCGGCAGTAACCATCACGGTAAGGTCCCGCATCTCCCCGCCAGGAGCAAGAATGCCTTTAATCATTCCCATAACTTCATCTAGTTCAGCCAGCCTTCCGCGGCCACGGGCGCCGCAAGCCAACTTCCCTTCGCCCGGGTCGACAAAATAATAGCCCAGGTCCTTTAAAGCCGATATGTTGCGCTGAACAACCCGGTTCATATACATGTTGACGTTCATAGCAGGGCAGAACAGCACCGGGCAAGTGGCTGCCATAATCACAGTTGAAAGAAGATCATCAGCAATACCACCCGCCACCTTGCCTAAGATGTTTGCGGTAGCAGGAACTACTACAATTAATTCCGACTGAGCTGCCAGTTCTATGTGCTGAACAGTCTCTAAACCAGTACGATCAAATAAATCCAGGTAAACCGGCCGGCCTGAAAGAACATTAAATGTGAGCGGCCGGATAAACTCCTGGGCAGACCGGGTCATAATCACATAAGGCTCCGCCCCGGCGGACTTAAGGTCGCTTACTAATTGGACAGCCTTATATGCAGCTATACCTCCGGTGACACCCACAGTAATTACTTTTCCGGCCAGCATGACGTTCCCCCCCGAATAGTACACCTGTCAGGATAACACGGGATAAACCTGTTATGACTATGTTTAACTTAATTTTATTTAGCTTTAAACAGGCCAAAAAATGACCTGCGGTATATCTGTCAATAGTCACTATAGCCAGTCACTTCAAATCCAACCTGGCCTTTTTGAAGATAACCTTGTTTTGGGCAATTTCCAACAAGGCGGCCGTCACAGGCTTAATGGCAGCGCCATCGCCCATGCCGCTTCCTTTTTCGGTAAGTGTTCTGGCCCGTTTTGCCGCAACTACCACCAGAGTATACCGGCTATCTACCTTTTTCATAAGTTCATCTATCGTTGGTTGGATCATGGCTACCCTCCACTTCCAAGCTACCTGGAAAATAGTCACTTTTAAGTACTTAGTAATCCCGGCAGGTCAGATTTTAAAGAGCCGGGGCCTTGATTTTTCTGCCGTAATTATTGCCTTGATATTTTTCACCGCACGCGCGACCTTATCGTTGATCACAACATAGTCATACTGCCTGGCCAGCGCCATTTCACCGGCAGTACTACTCAAACGCTTTCGTATCTCTTCCTTGGAATCAGCGCCCCTGGATACCAGGCGTGCTTCCAAAACTGATAAAGACGGGGGGGCAATAAAAATCAGAACCGCCTCAGGAAATTTTTCTTTTACTTGAAGGGCGCCCTGAATATCTATCTCCAATAGTATATCTTTCCCAAGTCTTAAAGATTCCTGCACAAATTCAAATGGGGTACCGTAATAGTTGCCATAGACAAATGCCCACTCCAGGAATTGCCCGTCCTTAATCATTTTCTCAAATGAATCTTTTTCCATAAAAAAATAGTCTGTTCCATCCACCTCGCCAGGCCTGGGAGATCTGGTCGTAACGGAGATGGATAAGCTTAAGGCAGGGTCACTTTTTAGCAGAGCTCTGCACAGTGTCCCCTTGCCTGCTCCGGATGGACCCGATATAACCAGTAGAAGACCTTTTCTTTCCAACACTTTAACTCCCTATTTAATCGTTAGAATCATCTGACTGGGGAGGCGACTCTTTTGACACGAGACGGTGAGCCACGGTTTCAGGCTGTACGGCAGACAGGATTACGTGGTCGCTGTCTGTGATAATTACCGCCCTTGTGCGCCGCCCGTAAGTGGCGTCAATCAACATACCCCTGTCCCTGGCCTCGGTAATAATTCTTTTAATAGGCGCAGACTCCGGACTGACGATCGCAATGATCCGGTTCGCTGAAACTATGTTGCCGAAACCAATATTGATCAGTTTAATTTCCATATAGATGCTCCTTTCCAGCCTTATGATTATTCTATGTTCTGAACCTGCTCCCTGATTTTCTCCAGTTCACTCTTAACTTCTACCACCCAACTGCCGATCTTAAGATCATTTGCCTTGGAGGCAATAGTGTTTATCTCCCTATTGACTTCCTGAATAATAAAGTCAAGCTTTCTTCCTACTGGCCCATCTATTCCAAGGCAGGCTCGCACCTGTTTTAAGTGACTGTCCAGACGTACTGTCTCTTC
Organism: Pelotomaculum sp. UBA3103; assembly: GCA_002365855.1. Lineage (GTDB taxonomy): Bacteria > Bacillota > Desulfotomaculia > Desulfotomaculales > Pelotomaculaceae > UBA3103. The sequence goes on from DFAP01000106.1 coordinate 18,355, forward strand.
CGTTATATTGGAACGGTCTGCAAAAATCGCCGCTTCCGCCGCAAGACGCTCGCTGTCCAGACCGCCATCCTTTATGAAATCGCACATACGCGACCCGAGTCTTTCCCTGTATTCTTCCACCACAATTGGTGATCTGTCTCTGATATTCCGTGTGAGCTCTGCTACCCGGATAACCCTGTTCGATAGATCCTCTGCCAGCTGCGCTCCTTCAACCTCTCTCATACTGACGAGGTTGTGCAGGGCACTCTCTACAGCCTCTTGGATAGCAGGCCATAATTCTTCAACTTCCTCTGGAGGCTCTTCTACCAATAGTACACCCGGCAGTTCCACAAGGCTCTTCAGTTTTATCTTACCGTCTATTCCAAGATCGTCCCGGAGTTCTTCCATCGCCTTATAATACGCCGCTGCCAGTGCCTTGTCAATATTTACCCTATGGTTCTTCTCCCCGTTTTCCTCTACATTAATAAAGCCGTCAATCCGCCCGCGAGCCACCCTGGACTGAATCAAACGCTTGATTTGATCTTCCAGCGGAGAAAAGGAGCGGGGAAAGCGCAATACAATTTCATTATAGCGATGATTTACAGCTTTTAGTTCGACTGTAAACTTTTTTCCACGTGAAATTGCTTCACCCCGGCCATAACCTGTCATGCTCCTAATCAATATATCACCACCTGTTATCCTTCCCATATATTATTGGCTTTTAGGCAATAAAAATATATTTTATTCATAAAAGAAGAAACGTTATATACCATATACCGGACAACGGAAGGTTTTTCGCCCTTCGAATTTGAAAATCCTCTATATTTTAGGATTAATACAAAAAAAGGCGGCAACAAATTTGGTCACCAGCCTTATTCAGTGATTATACTATTATTTTTCTTAAAAAGTCTTAAAATAACCAAATTTTATTCTATAATATTTATAAATTTAGCTATCCGTTCGAGTCCTTCACTGATATTTTCTTTGGAGCAGACATAAGACAGTCGTATGTAATCATCGTTGCCAAAAGCTGTGCCAGGGACAACAGCGACATTGGCTTCTTCCAGCAGCAATGCGGCTAAGTCGGTTGCGCAGCTAATTAATTTACCACGATATGCCCTGCCAAAAATATTACTAACGTTTGAATAAAGGTAAAACGCCCCCCCAGGCCTGGTGCAGGATATCCCCGGAATGGATATCAGGAGTTTATACATATAGTCCCTCCGGCACGAAAACTCTTCAACCATTTGGGCTAGTTCCCCATGGTCACCGCTCAGTGCCGCTTCTCCTGCCTCCTGGGCAATTGATGTGGGATTGGAGGTTGAGTGACCCTGTAAATCTGTCATGGCCTTGGCTATATTAAGTGAGGACGCAGTATAACCGATACGCCAACCGGTCATGGCATACGCTTTGGAAACACCGTTAATAACAATGGTACGCTCTTTCATTTCAGGTGAAAAAGACGCTATACTTACATGTTTCAGTCCATTGTAAGTAAATTTTTCGTATATTTCATCGGAAATAACCATAAACGCGTACTTCAAAACCACATCTTTAAGCGCTTCCAGTTCCGGCTCTGTGTACACAGCGCCGGTAGGATTGTTAGGGCTGTTTATGATAAAAAGCTTCGTGTGCTGGTTTACAGCAGCTTCTAATTGGGCTGGTGTAATTTTAAACCCGTTTTTTTCACCTGTTTCTACGATCCTCGCCCGCGCCCCTGTTAATTTTATTTGTTCGAGATAGCTCACCCAATACGGCGCCGGAAGGATTACCTCGTCTCCCTCCTGTAAAAGTACCTGCATGACATTATATAGGGAATGTTTAGCCCCCGCTGAAACGACAATTTGTTCGGGTTTATATTTAAGACCCTGATCAACCTTAAATTTTTTACATATTGCCTGCCTCAATGACAACGTGCCCTGCACCGGTGTGTATTTGGTCTTACCCGCCAATATAGCGTCAATTGCAGCTTTTTTAATATAATCAGGGGTGTCATAGTCAGGCTCACCCGCACCAAAACTGATCACCTTGAGTCCGCTGGCCTTCATCTCTTTTGCTTCAGCATCCATGGCCAGCGTTGGCGATGGGCTGATATTAAGTGCCCGGTCGGCTAATTTCATTGATCAATAATCCTCCTTTGTCGTTGGAAGGACAGCGTCATTGACATCCTCCCCGGGATGGCCCGTGAGCGTTAGCAGTGCGTACGTAAAATAAACATTATTACAAGCCATCCAAATTGGTCAAAACATTGCCGTTACCAGGCGTTTAACTCTTTAAAAGTCTATGTGACCAATATATTTTTGGAACCTTTCCAATGCCTCTTGTATTCTATCTTTATCAATGGTCAGAGCCATGCGGAAATACCCTGAACCATTTTGACCGTAACCAGTGCCAGGGGTGACCACAACACCGGCTTTCTCCAGAACCAACTCCGCGAAAGACTCTGACGTATGACCCTTTGGCGCCGGCGCCCATACATAAAAGGTCGCCTTAGGCTTTTGCAGAGTCCAGCCCAGGTTGTTCAGGCCATTGACTAGAATATCACGGCGCTCCTGATATATAGAGTTTTGCTCTTCAACCAGCTGCTGCGGACCGCTAAGACCCTCTGCGGCAGCGTACTGTATTGCTTGAAAAACACCTGAGTCAATGTTGGATTTAAGACGGCCCAGAGCTTCAACAACCTCCCGGTTGCCCGCTGCCCAACCAATCCTCCAACCAGTCATGTTATAGGTCTTGGAAACAGAGTGAAACTCTATCCCAACCTCTTTTGCACCCGGATATTGCAGAAAGCTTGGAGGTTCGTACCCGTCAAAAGCCACATCCGAATAGGCGGCGTCATGGCAAATCAAGATTTCATACTCCCTGGCGAAATCAATCGCCCTGAGGTAAAAAGCTTCGTCTGCCACAGATCCTGTTGGGTTATTAGGATAATTCAAAAACATCATTTTAGCTTTTTTAGCCACATCCGGTGGGATAGAATCAAAATCCGGGAGATATCCTTTTTGAGCTGTAACAGGCATATAATATGGCTCGGCTCCAGCCAGTATAGCTCCCCCGGAATAAACCGGATAGCCGGGATCCGGAACCAGCACGGTATCCCCTGGGTTAAGATAGCACCACGATATATGGGCAATGCCTTCTTTTGAACCAAGCAGGGACACCACTTCGCTTGCGGGGTCAAGTTTTACGCCAAACCGGCGCTCATACCAGTTTGCCACAGCCTGGCGATAGCTCAACATGCCAACAGACGAGGGATATTGGTGGTTAGCCGGGTTTTTGGCTTCCCGGTTTAATACTTGAATGATATGATCTGGCGTCGGCAGGTCAGGATCACCTATACCGAGGCTGATAACATCAACCCCTGCAGCCCTTTTCTCTGCAATCATCTTCTCTATCCTGGCAAAAAGATATGGCGGCAAATTTCGGATACGCTGCGCTTCTATGAACTTCAATGTCCTATTTTTACCTTCCTTTCTCTGATAACCATAATGTTTCGAGAAAACCTTATCTATATATTTTATCACTGCTTTTAAATCTTGCAATATTTTTCATATATTTATGATATAAAAAATAGACCGGTGATAAATCCCGGCTGCAATTTATTAATTAACTGCATAGTAGTCGGTCTGCGTATTTTTTTCATATATCCTTGAGGCTGAACATCTGCATATAACAGTCAGGATAATGAATAAACCTATTTACCTACCGGCTGTCTGATTACGGTTTTCATTTTTTCCGGGCTTACCCTTCGGGGATCGGTTAAATAGATCTCATGGTGTTTTCCAGTTAATAGGTAGCCTTCTCCCCTGATGTAACTGTGCAGCTTTTGAACTGTTTGCCCCTCTGCGGAATAAGGTCCGATATGCATAATCTGTGCTGAAAGCCCCTCTTCAAAATCACTAAACTTTATTTTTGACTGCACAGATAAATGTTGTCTCTTTTTGCTCCCCCCAAGAGTATCTTTCAGCATTTCTTCGGTAACAACAGGTGGCTGCATGATCATTAACGTCCATTTCCAGATGTCCTTGTTGGTCATGCTGAACTCAGACATATCATCCGTCCACCAAAGACCTTCGAACGGCATCACCGTGTAATCAACAGCCAATTTTTCTTTCTTAATCATAAATTTAAGGGCGTAGGATACCCCGTACAACAGTTCAACAGCATCTTGAAAGCCTTTGGCGGCATTAGGATTACCGACACCGTCCACCATCAAAAAATTCATACGCGGCACATCAACCATAACGACCTTCCCATCTGGAGGGCTGTACAAATGCTTCAGTTCCTTTTTATAATCAATTTTAGCCATTTTGCTCTTCACCCCTGTCTATTTATGCAGATGGCAGTTCGAATATTTAGATTATAACATTGGGTTGAAAGAACTATCAAATTTCCCTATTGATAAAACCGTTTATAATCCAACTACCAAAGCTGGTTATTATCGCACCCCAAAAGGCGCCCCAGAAGCTGTAAACAGAGAAGCCCGGCACAAACCATGATGCCATGGTAAAAGCAGCGGCATTAATAACGAGGATAAAAAAGCCCAGAGTGAATAATGTAACGGGTAAGGTTAAAACGATTAAAACAGGCCTGATCAAGGTATTGACCAATGCCAGAACCAGCGCCGCCAGCATAGCTGAGAAAAACCCGCTAATCTCAAATCCTGACACTATCTTATCGGCAATGAGCAGCACCGCGCCGTTCATTGCCAGATTAATAAGCCACCTCATTTTTATTCCCCCTATCATTATATAAGTGCCGGTTCCTTTTCAAAGAATTTTTACAGCTCAAAAAGTGTCGCCGAAACATGAAAATTTTTTTCCATGTTTAAAAATTATTTGCCCGGAATGGCTTCAGGCAGGTGAACCATGTGATCACTTAGTAAAAAAATCAAACCAAGAATAAGCAGGGAAATATAGCATAGTATAGAATATTATAGTAAAAAGCTTGAGGAGGTTGCTATGGGCAAAAAAATCACACTGTCTGTTATTAAGGCTGACATCGGCGGGTTTGTGGGACATTCTGGCGTTCACCCTGAAACAATGGAAACTGCCAGGGGCATTTTAGCTGGCAGCCCACTTCTTGTAGACTATTATGTAACCCACGTTGGTGACGATATTAACCTAATTATGACACATGAACTGGGCAAAGACAACGGGGACATCCACCATTTAGCCTGGGATACCTTCACGTCCTGTACCAGTGTAGCCAAAAAGTTGAAGTTGTACGGAGCCGGTCAGGATCTGCTGTCTGATGCCTTTTCAGGCAACATAAAAGGCCTCGGCCCGGGTGTTGCCGAAATGGAATTTGAAGAGCGCGCTAGCGAACCGGTAATTATCTTTATGGCGGACAAAACAGAGCCCGGCGCCTGGAATCTCCCGATCTACAAGATGTTTGCAGATCCTTTTAACACTATAGGACTAGTAATAGATCCTAAAATGCACAAGGGTTTTTTATTTGAAATAAGGGATCTGATTGAAAACAAAAATGTGATTTTTCCCTGCCCTGAAGACCTTTATGACCTGCTCGTCTTCATCGGCGCCCCCGGCCGCTACTGCATAAAATCCGTCTACCAGAAAGATACGAACGAAATAGCCGCCTCGTCAAGCACACAGCGCTTGAATTTAATGGCAGGACGTTATGTGGGAAAAGATGATCCCGTGCTTATCGTGCGCTGTCAGAGCGGCTTTCCAGCGGTAGGCGAGGCTTTGGAGCCATTCGCCTGCCCTCATTTGGTTTCCGGCTGGATGCGGGGTTCCCACACCGGCCCGCTGATGCCTGTATCCGTAGACAAATCCAACCCAACCCGCTTTGACGGCCCTCCCAGAGTTGTAGCGCTGGGATTCCAGTTGTGCGACGGCAAGCTGCACGGGCCCCAGGACTTTTTCGCTGATCCGTCTTATGATCTGGCCAGGCAGAAAGCCAATGAGATAGCTAACTATATGCGCAGCATGGGGCCCTTTGAGCCCCACCGCCTGCACCTTGATGAAATGGAATATACAACCATGCCGGAAGTGAGCAAACGCCTGAAAGACCGCTTTGAAAAACTCCGCTAAACATATGACTGATTATAAAAGAAAGTAAACATGCGGCCAAATATTACGATAAATATGAAAGGGCCTGCCGCACGGCAGGCCCTTTCATATACTACTTTAATATTTTTTCCTCTTCCAGCTCAGACACGCCCGCTTCGTCAAAAGAAGCCATCTCCTTCATTATTTTCAACGAGGCCTCTACTAGATGCATGGTCAGGGCAGCGCCAGTTCCCTCTCCCAGACGCATGTTCAAATGAATCACCGGGGACAGGTCTAACAACTCCAGCATAAGCCGGTGCCCCTGCTCCCCAGATAGATGGGAGGCTATTATATAATCTCGTACTTTCGGCTGCAGCTTGCAGGCGACCATCGCGGCTACTGTTGTAATAAACCCGTCTATTAGAACCGGCACCCGCCTTGCGGCAGAGCCAAGTATAACCCCTGCCAGGCCGGCTATTTCCAGCCCGCCGACCTTTGCCAAAACATCCAGCCCGTCCCCGGGATCGGGACGGTTTATTTCCAGCGCGCGCTTGATGGATTCCATCTTGATTTTCATCACCTGATCATTTACCAGCGTGCCCCTGCCAGCTACTTCTTCGGCTGTATAACCTCCAAAGGCAGCCAGGATGGCACTGCTTGGAGTTGTATTACCAATACCCATGTCCCCGGTTGCCAGCAGGTCAGCACCCTGGTCAATTTCAGACTGTGCCACCTCTATACCTACCTCCAAAGCTTTTATCGCCTCTTCCCTGGACATGGCCGGTCCGGCGGCAATATTTCCGGTGCCCGCTTTAACCTTCCTCTGCAGAATACCTGGAAAGCTGACCGGAACAGCAACACCCACGTCGACCACAACGACCCTGGCGCCGGCATGCTTTGCCAGCACTCCTATTCCCGCTACTCCAGTTAGGAACGCCGGCATCATCTGGGCTGTTATCTCAGGAGGAGCAACACTAACACCCTCGGCCACCACACCATGATCGCCGGCCATGATAATAATAGCCTTATTTTTTATTTCCGGGCTTGGTTTACCTGTGATGCCGGCCAGTCGTATCGCTATGCTTTCAAGTACCCCCAAACTGCCAGGCGGCTTAATCAGACTGTCCAGTCGTTTTTGAGCTCTCTCCATAGAGCGCTGATCCAAATCACCGATTTCATTCGTAACTTTTTCTAATAACATTTAGTTAAACCCCCTTATATAATTGATTTTAAAAAAAAATCCACGACCTAGAAACAGGCCGTGGATTTTTCCATCACCCACACAAAACTGCGCTCCACCTATCCCAACAGGCAGGTCTCCTGGCTTTCGGTCATCGCACATACGCAGCCTTCCCTGGCAGTAATGCCGGTGGCTTTACTTGCTTGCGTAGCGCTCCCGGTAACAGTGGCGGGACCGCTCAGGCTTTTAACCTGATTCCCTATTCTCCCTTACGGGCACCTGCTGGTTTTGCCATATTATTTTTTCTTAGTATTTCTTTAAAGAATTCACTTTTTCCTGCAGTGTCATTGAAAAAAACACCTGTTTACCGGCTGGATTTGTTTAAACATAAACTACACGCAAATTTTCTTCCCAACCATGTTATTGTGCGAGCCACATGTTTAACACCCTGTTTACCGCAACCGCCGTTTCCGCCCTGGTCGCGCCGTCGCCAGGTCTAAAAAGACCGCCGCTGCCCTGGAGCAGTCCAGCGCTTGAGACCCTGGCTACAGCATCCTTTGCGTAATCAGGAATGTTGCCCTGATCTGAGTACGCGTACGATAGGGCCTCATCCGCACCAGTCAGGCTAAGGGCGCGATCAATCATTACGGCCATCTCGCTTCTGCTGACCCTGGCATTGGGCATAAAAGTCCCGTCCGGGTATCCGGAAATAACGCCACGGCTTACTGCCGCAACAACCGCAGGCAATGCCCAGTCTGGCACCTGATCCTTGAATGTGGGTAAGCTTTCAGGAACAGGCCACTGCATTGCCGATGCCAGCATGTTAACAAACTGAGCCCTGGTTACCGCCTGGTCGGGGCCGTAGGAACCATCCGGAAAACCGTTTACCACCCCACAGGCGGCCAGGCTGCTGATGGACGGCAGGGCCCAGTGTCCCATAGTATCTGTAAAGACCGGCTCGGGGCGGCCGTCATCCACCAGCGCCAGCGAGCCGAATTCCCAGATCCTGGACGTTACTATTTTCGTCCCACCGTCTACCCGGGACGGCTGCTCTTTCCATTCCCCTGTGGATCCGTCCAACAACAGGATGGCGGGTCTTCCCTCCACTGCATCCTGGTTGTAAGGCCAGCTTATTTGATAGGGCGCGCCAAGTAAAACATCCTGTTCATCAATCGTTCCGAACACAACCGCTTCCAGCAGCGACAACCCCTCTGACAGATCAACAGGAGCGTCCTCCATGGCCAGCCTAACCTGTACAGGCGAGGACACGCTTTGAGCAGGTATTTCTATCTTGATCCTGCCATCCAGTGAAATTTCGGATACTTTGTCGGGGTCGACCTGGAACTCGGTCTCCGGCGCCTTGACGGAAACCGGGACAGTTAATCTCAGCCCCTGGAACGTCGCCGTCATTTCACCCGAGGCAGCCCTCCCGGCAGCAATAAATTTTCCTTCCGATACCCGGCCCAGTACACTGTCAACAGTCCACTTCACATCCCCGGGGTTCAGGTCAAAGTACTCACCGTATAATGTAGTTACTTTTGTGGTTAGTTGGGCTGATTGGCCTGGTTCTAATACTATTGAAGAAGGGCTTACCATCAGGTTATTAAGCTGCTCCGGTCCGATAACTCTTACCTCCGCCTTACCGGTAACTCTCCCCAGAGCCGCGCTGATAGTATATTCGCCGCCTTTGTTTGGCGCAAATATATTTTCCCTTAGAGCATCTGCCGCCGGTGAAGACGACCAGGTAACTTTCCTGGGCTCAATAGTTACAGGATTATAGTACTCGTCGTAGCCTTTGGCTGAAAACTCGCCCTTGGTGCCTGCTAACAACACCGTGGGACCGCTGACCGCCAGGCCGTCCAACTCTCCCTCCGGCGCAGTGGAAAAAAGGCCAATGGCGTTGGGGACCCGGCGCTGGGTTAGCCCCTGAGGAAGGTTAATCAGGCTGATGTCGAACTCACCGGTGTGCCTGGCAGCTACAGTGGTGGAACCGCCACCGTCAAGGTTAACCGCCCTCCACATGCCAATCGACATGAGAAAGCCGGCTAATTCTTCCTGGGTCATCCCTATACTCAGAACGTTGCCTTCCGAAGATTGCTTCTCCACACCAACTAAATAAAGTGTTTTGCCGTCTTTACTAATACCTGCGGCCGTGCGGGCGTGCTTGCCGGCAATATTTTGGGTGAAATACGCGGGCATGCGTCCATCCTGGACCAGCAGGGCCTGTCCACCTACCGCGGCGAAAAGTTCTTCACCCAGCGGTTCAACTGTGCAAGTATATTCAACCTTTGTACCGGGAAGCAAGTTATTTTCCAGAAACCCGGCTGCTTCCCCGTGGCCCCTGAGCACATAGCCGTCAGGTGGTATCGGCGTCCCCGGCAGGTCGGTTGAGACCTGTTGAACCACGTCATTTCTAACCACCACTTCGACCACACCGTCCAGGTCAGGATGTTTGCCCCTGCTGGTAGCGCCCCAGAGCGAGTTATACAGGACGAGGGCGTCAATATCGGAGGAAATACCCGACATCAACAGGTATTCCGGCTTATTGACACCGGCAAGTGGAAAGCTGTTTCCGTTGCCGGCAGAAACCAGACCGTTGAAACTGAATAATTCGAGAAGCGGAGATTTGTCCGATGTTAGCCCAAAGCCATACATATCATCCCTCTGGGGCGGGCTTCCGACCAGGCGCCCGCTCTGGTAGGAAAGTCCGATGGGCTTCCCGCTATCTCCCATCTGGAAAAAATCACCGTTTATTGCTGCAACCGCTCCGGCACGCCGGGCCATCTCAGTTACAGTCATATTTTTAAAAATGACACCCTCCTCACCGATCAAAGTGTCCAGCTCCAAATAAGGATCGCTTAAATCAACTTCTAAAATATATACATTGAGCGGCCCTTCATTTGTTCTCATGCTTATTGTCTGCAACACCACTCCCCGGGTAATAATTTCCTCGCTGGTGGTCTTGCTGATTACCTGGTACGCGCTGGCGGCGGAAGGCGCAAACAAACTGATTACGAAAACCGCAAAAAGCAGGAGCCTCAAAAATAAAGATCTGAAACGTCTCTTTTGCAAAATTACCCCTCCTCACAATACAGCTGATTAACTAGAATTTATTAAAAAAGACCCTGGCTTGGGTCTGGAACTTCATTATATTTTTAGCCCCCTTTGGGCATCTATCACTGTACTAAGTCACATGGTCCACAGAAAAATATTCTATTTAACCCTTTTATTATAAACCATAGCAATAAAACACTCAATATGTAGAAAAATAGGCAAAATATTTAAATAATCAGCTGGGAAATCTGGTTAAACCGGCCCGCCGGGCAACCTGAACAGCCCGACGGTACTCTTCTCTGCTGATCCTCCTGTTTAATTCTGGACAGCTGAAAGCCTTGTGCGCCGGGTAATACTGGCTCATAATATTTATGTATGTTTTTTTCGAAACTTCCCCCGCTAAAAATTCAACCACTTTTTTAGTTCGTGCCAAATCACCGGGCAAAACAAGGTGCCTTACCAGAAGCCCCCGGGTGGCTATCCCTTTTTCATCCACAACGAGATCGCCAACCTGCCCGTGCATTAGTTTTACCGCCTTCTTGGCAATTGTAAAGTAACCAGCCGCGCCGGAATACTTCCTCCCGGTTTCATCGTCGCCAAACTTGATATCAGGCATATAAATATCAATGACGCCGTTCAGAATCTCCAGCGTCTTCAAAGAGTCGTAACCACCGGTATTATAGACCAAGGGTATATTTAAACCCCTAGTCTTGGCAATCAGCAGAGCTTCTAGAAACTGAGGAACAAAGTGACTCGGGGACACCAGGTTAATATTGTGACAGCCGCCCCGCTGTAATTCCAGCATTATTTCTGCAAGCTCAGGGGCTGAAACTTCGTCGCCTTCGCCCTCCTGGCTTATCTCATAGTTCTGACAGAACTGGCATTTTAAATTGCAGTATGAAAAAAAGACCGTACCAGAGCCTTTCGACCCCACGAGCGGGGGTTCCTCCCCAAAATGAGGCCCATAGCTGCTTACAGCGGCATGCCGGCCCCCCTGGCATATCCCCAGCTCTCCACCAAGGCGGTTAACGCGGCACTCCTGTGCGCAAATCGTGCAGTCCGCCAGTAAATTAACGGCCTGCGCTGCTTTCTCCTCCAGTTCTTTGAGCGTTAATTTCAAATATGCAGCTTCGCCCATACCGTACCACCTTATATATTAAACCTGAAGTTAATAATATCCCCGTCCTCAACAATATATTCTTTGCCTTCCAGGCGGAATAGCCCCTTTTCTTTAACCTTAGCCATGCTTTGCAGGCTTGACAAATCACGGTACTTAACTACTTCCGCCTTGATAAAACCCCTCTCAATATCAGAATGCACCTTGCCCGCCGCGCGCCGCGCTTCGGTACCTTTATTAATGGTCCAGGCTTTCACCTCATCTTCTCCAACAGTAAAAAATGAAATCAGACCCATAAACTCGTATGCGCTGCGGGCCAGCCTGTCAATGCCTGATTGTGACACTCCCAGGTCCGCCATGAAAATTTCCCTGTCGGATGCGGGCAGCTGTCTAATTTCCATTTCCATCTTTCCGCAGATTTCAAGTAACGGCAGGCTGCGCCCGGCGGCAAAAGCATGCAGTTCATCTTTTCCTGGATAAGACTTTGTCTTGAACTGGGTTTCGTCAGAGTTGACCACCAGCAGCAGGGGCTTTTCAGTCAGGAATCCATAGTTTTTCAAGACCTGCCTTTCCTGCTCCGAAAGGTCAATGCGTCCAATGGGAAGCTCATTTTCCAGTGCATCCAGGCATTTTTCCATGATCTCAAGCTCACCGGCGTTTTCTTTTTTGATTTTTTTGCCGCTTTTGATGCGTTCTATCCTCTTTTCGATAATTTCCATATCGGCAAAGAGCAGTTCCAGGTTTATTGTTTCAATATCCCTCAGTGGATCAACGGCGCCGTCCACATGCGGCACATCCTCGTCTATAAAAGAGCGCACCACGTGGACCAGCAGGTCAACATTTCTTATGGCGGCAAGGAACTGATTTCCCACACCTTTCCCCTGGCTTGACCCCCTGACAAGGCCTGGCACATCGCTGAACTGAATCGAAGCATAAGTTGTCTTACGCGGCCGGTACAATTCACTTAAAAAATCTACCCTGGCGTCAGGTACTATCGCCGCCCTGATGTTCGTATCAGTCTTACCTGTAAAAAAATTGGAGGTTTCGGCGCCAGCGCCGGTTAACAGATTAAAAACGGTAGTTTTTCCAACCATCGGCAGACCTATCAAACCACAATTAAGATTCATTTTTTTATCACCTTATTTATTTTTTCAAATTATTTTAGTAAATTATTAAAAAATATTTATTACAATCATCGAATATTTTACGAGAACTTTTTTATTATTATTTAAATGATATAATATCAGCGGGAGGGAGAAATAAATGCATCCTGCAATGATGATTGCCCTGGGTACGTTAACTGGTGTTGCGGCGAGCTTCACAGGCCTGGGGGGCGGTTTTATAATGGTTCCACTGCTGATCTTTCTGGGCTTTGCGGCTCAAAAGGCGGTTGGAACCTCCTTTATGGCTATCCTCATTATCAGCACGTCCGCTTTATTTGCTCACGGCAAACTAAATCATGTCGACTACAGGCTGGGCATCTTCCTCGGCATCGGAGGAATACTTGGAGCGCAAATTGGAGCCAGATTGGTTGAATATGTGTCCACGGCGACATTCAATAAAATATTTGCTATTATCCTGGTAGCTCTGGCCGCACGCATGTTTTTCCAAAAGTAAAAATTTTTTTAAACCTGGCTTAACGATATTATATTTCTCTGGTGGTTGGAGGTCACAGTCAGGTACAGCCAACCGTCTTCCTGTACTGATTTTTACATCTCCGTCCAGACTAAGTGTCTTTGCTCCTCCCCTACATAAACAGCTACTGTGATATTTCTCTTCCTTTAAAATCTGCTCATATACTGACAGATCAGTTTGTCCTGTTCAGAACATTTAAAGGGGTTCTAGCTTCACATCCAGGCCAGGGTCCCCCCATAAAAGCCTGATCACAGTCTCCACTTGACAAAGGTCACCGCTGGTAAAAAATGATTGGTTGCCTTTCTGTGGATCAGGCGCTGCCAGATTGTTGCTTTCCAGCACCCGGGCCACCTGACGGGCGACAGCTTCACCGGTGTCAATTAATATGACATTAGCGCCCACCAGTTTTTCTATCAACGGCTTCAGGAAAGGGTAATGCGTGCATCCCAATATAATTGTGTCTACTCCCTTCTGTATCAGCGGGTCAAGGTAACAATTCAGAAGCTCTTCAGCTTCAGGCAAATCGACTGCTCCCGATTCAACAAGTTCTACCAGGCCGGGGCAGGGTTGGGTATAAACCTCAACGTTATCCCCGAAACGTTCAACCAGAGAATTGAATCGTTTTCCCGCAAGTGTGACTCCTGTGGCCAGAATACCAATTTTGCCATTGCGGGTAACGGATGCAGCCGGTTTAACTGCAGGCTCTATGCCGACAACAGGGACGCTCAAGCGCTGCCTCACGGCATCCAGCGCAACTATTGAGGTAGTGTTACTGGCAATCACGATGAGTTTGGCGCCCATAGACAAAAGAAAATCACTGATCGCAAAAGCCCGGGCCAGGATTATTTGTTGTGGCTTGACTCCGTATGGACAATAAGCCGAGTCGGCAAAATAAATAAAATTTTCCCCGGGGAGAATACGGCGCACTTCTTTCATCACCGACAACCCCCCTACACCTGAATCAAAAAACCCAATGGGGTTTGGATTGGCCATAATACACACCTCGTAAGAGCTGTTTGCCATAACTGTTTATCTACTTATATGTTTATACGGTGGATGGCTCTTTCCTGCCTAAATATATTAAAACTGCCTAGATATATAAATAATAAAAAACATATCATTTAGTATCGGTCAGGCCGGAAAAAATATACTAAAAACCTTATACCCCTAAAGGTGATGCTCTGGGGAATAAAGAATTCCTTTATGAAGCATTTTATTTAGGAGGCTTTAATGTGGCTTATTGTGGTTGGTATGGAAAAACCCTCCGTGTAAACCTAAAATCACGAGCGGTGTTCGAAGAACAAATAGGACAGGATATCCTGACCGGCTGGCTCGGAGGCCGCGGTCTTGGCGCCTGTATAGTAGACGCGGAAGTGCCTGCCCGCTGCGATGCCCTTGGTCCGGAAAATAAACTGGTTTTTGCCTCAGGTCCTCTGACGGGTATGAATATACCAGGCGTTAGCCGGTTCAGCGCTTCGGCAAAATCTCCGCTTACCGGTACCTTGATTGATTCAAACGCCGGTGGAACATGGGGTTTAATGCTGAAAAGGTCCGGTTATGACGCGCTTATAGTCGAGGGAGAATCCTCTGAACCAGTATACCTGAAAATTGATGACGGACACGCTGAAATTTGCCCGGCGGGAGATCTTTGGGGGAAAGATACCAAACAGTCTTCTGTAATGATTCAAAAAAGCCTTGGTAGAGGCTCAAGTGTTGCCAGCATTGGGCCGGCCGGAGAAAATCTGGTGAAATATGCTTCTATCATCATCGATGGCAGCCATGCGCTTGGGCGTGGCGGTCTTGGCGCCGTTATGGGGGCTAAAAAGCTGAAAGCTGTAGCTGTGCGCGGCTCGAAAAAGGTCAAAGCGGCCGACCCGGAAAAACTGGAGTTCTATGTTTACGAGGCCGTTAAATGGTTAAAAGCCAACCCCATCACCTCTCAGGGTCTGCCGGAATTTGGCACTGCAGTACTTGTCAACCTCTTTAATGAAATGGGTGTTTTCCCTGCCAGGAATTTTCAGAGTTCACAGTTCCCAGGTGCGCGGGGAATCTCCGGAGAAGCGATTTCCGAAACGCTTACACCCATGCGCCGCGGCTGCTACCGCTGCCCGGTTAAGTGTAAAAGACTTGTTAAATCAAAGGACGGTATAACCAGGGGACCAGAGTACGAGTCCGTTTGGGCGTTAGGGCCGCAGTGCGGCATCGGCAGCCTTGATGTTATAGTTGCGGCAAATAACCTTTGCAACCTAATGGGTATAGACACCATTTCCACAGGGGTAACTATAGGCTGCGCCATGGAGCTTGAAGAAAAAGGGCTGTTCCAAACGGGGCTTAGGTTTGGCGATGAGGAGGGGCTTTTAAGGGTTATAGCTCAAATCGCCTACCGGGAGGGTACAGGCAGCCTGATGGCTGAGGGCTCCAGATACCTGGCTGAAAAATGCGGGGCGCCATCGCTTGCCATGCAGGTCAAAGGCCTGGAACTGCCGGCCTACGATCCCCGTGGCCTTCAGGGCATGGGCCTGAGTTTTGCCACATCCAACAGGGGAGGCTGTCACATGCGCGCCTATATGGCTGGTCCGGAAGCACTTGGGGTTCCTAAGATGGTTGATCGTTTCAGCACCGGGGGCAAGGCTGGACTGGTCATCACCCAGCAAAATATTAATGCGGCATTGGATAGCCTGATTGTTTGCCGCTTTATCAATTTGGCTGTAACCGAAGAATACTTTGCCAGGATTTTTTCCGCTGCAACCGGGTTTGAGTGCCAGTCGCAGGATTTGCACCATATTGGCGAGCGCATCTGGAACCTGGAGCGTCTCTACAACCTCCGTGCAGGATTGGATTCCTCTTTTGATACCCTGCCACCCAGATTATTGAAAGAACCAGTATTGCACGGCCCTTCCCGAGGAGTTGTGGTAGATCTCGATCCAATGATGTCGGAATATTACCGCTTCAGGGGCTGGAGCGCAAACGGCCTTCCCTCCTCCTCAAAACTAAAGGAATTGTCTCTGGAGGATGCTTTATGTTAAAAGAATTTCAACGCACAGGAAGTGACCTATTCCTGACAGGGCTGAACAGTTCGCACAGCGGCAACCTCAGTGTCCGTTTTGGGGATCGTATCCTGGTTACAAGGCGGGGCTCTATGCTGGGGCACCTGGAGCAGCGTGATTTAATTGAAACCGGTTTGCATAAAAATGACTCTAAGATCATCCTGGCTTCAACGGAAATCGGTGTACACAGAGCGATCTATAAAGGGACCTCCGCCCTGGCCATTGTCCACGCCCATCCAGTTCACGCCACCGCGCTTTCATTACAGGATAACGAAATTATACCTATTGACTCAGAAGGAGCATACCTTCTTCACAAGATTCCAGTGCTTAGCGCTGAGCATACCATAGGCTCCAGGGAATTGGAGGAGAGACTGCCGTATTTGCTAAGAGAGTATAAGGTCGTGATGGTACGCGGCCACGGCAGCTTTGCGGTAGGCCAGGTTCTGGAGGAAGCCTACCAGTATACTTCAAGCCTGGAGAATGTCTGCCGGATCGTCTGGCTCACCCGCGTCTTAAAGGGGGATGTGGAAAAGAATTCTGAGAAGTATAAGAATTGGTAAATACTGACTTTTAAGGGAGAAAAATTAAGGAGATTTTTGTGCAAGATGAGCATTCTGGATTATCTTATACACGGTGACCTGGCCATTCATCAGGAATTTATTAACAAGTTCATAAAGGAAAGCATCGCGGAAAATAAATTCGTCAGTGAGCTCGAGGTATCTATAAGTGAAGGCCTAATTAATGCAGTGGCAGACATCCGGGCAGGCGATGATACGACTGTCCATATTAAACTGGAGATGTCTTTGGGCGACTTCGTGTTTAACCGCTTAAACCGGTATTTGGAGCTTAACGTACCCGGCCCGGTATTAATATCTGTGTATGGAGTAACCATCAGGGCAAAGCTGGAAGCTGAATTTGACCACGAATTAGGGCAAAGATACGGTGCGCCGGAGGGTTTAATCAGCCTTTTTCAGTTTTTAAGTATAAAAGAAGACAAGATTATATTAGATTTTAACAAAATTCCTGGTTTTAACCAGGCACTTCATAAAAAGCTGGGCTTTATATTGAAAAATCTAGAAGTTAATAAATTAGAACTTCTAGATAAGAAAATTATAATTCGCCCAACTATTAAGTTTTTTTAGTAAGTTTCTAACATCTAACAATTTATTATTATTAATAATGGAAATATACTTAACCCCGGAAATTTGTTGGGACTTCCGGGGTTTTAACAATATAGCAATTAAAAATCATTAAACTGAACTTTTTAGCCCTTTGCCTGCCTTGAATACAGGAACTACTGAGGGTGGTATCTGTATTTCCTCACCATTTCTGGGGTTCCTGGCTTTACGGCCTGCGCGCTTCCTGACGCTAAAAGCGCCGAAACCGACTAACATGACTTTGTCACCTTCGGCAAGAGCTTCTTTAATGCTCTCCAATACCGCATTAACTACTTCATCAGTTTTTTTCTTGGTCAATTCCGTTTTGGCTGCAACGCTTTGGACTAGTTCAGCCTTGTTCATTATTAATCCTCCCAATATTTAGATTTATAATTGATTGCTATTGTAACTGTTTTTCTGCATCATATCAATAATATTTTAACAAAATAGGACCATAAAAAGCAAAAAATATCTCGCAGGGAATAGTAACTATGACATTTAACGTTTACTTTTCGGAAAAAGTAAAATTAATACCTCTTTTATACTGAGGAATAAAACTAAATATGAGACAGGTGTTTTGATATGAAGATACGGTTCGGCTATGTAGCTATGTCCGTAGAACTTAAAAATGCTTCACCTTCAAAAACCATTACAGTAAAAAGTTACAGCCGGCTCGCTGACAGAGATCCAGGCGCCGCGCTGGATAAAGTCCGTCGTGTGGCATCTGAGAATCTTGATAATACAATGCGCCTGCTCAGGCATAACAAGGCCAGCGGTGTTGAAGTATACCGGTTTTCTTCAAAAATAATGCCTCTGGCCACACACCCCCTGCTCTCAGAATGGGACTATATTAATGACCTGAGTGAAAAGTTTCTCCTGATAGGCAATTTTGTTAAAAAAAATAATTTCAGGGTTACCTTCCATCCCGACCATTATACTTTGATTAATTCTCCCAGGGAGGAAGTGCTGCGCTCCTCATTAATAGACCTGGAGCATCACTGCAGAATACTGGAAGCTATGGGTCTGAGCAGCAGGGCAAAACTTGTCACCCATGTAGGAGGGGGCTACGGAGATAAAACTGGGTCGATGGAGAGGTTTTTAATTAATTGGAGGCTTGTTCCCTCTAATATTACCGGCAGGCTGTCCCTGGAAAACGATGATAAAACATTTACCGCAGTCGAGGTCCTCTCTATATGCAAGATTTTATCCATACCTATGGTCTTCGATATCCATCATTTTAACTGCAATAACGAGGGCGAAAAAATTGAAATCATACTGCCGCTCATATTCACAACCTGGGAAGGGTCAGGTTTACCTCCGAAGGTCCATATTTCCAGTCCCAGAAGTAAAGAGGACTTCAGAAGCCATCACGATTTTGTAAATGCAGATGACCTGTATCCGTTTCTAAAACAGGCAAGAGAGTTGAACAGGGATATCGACGTGATGGTAGAAGCCAAAAAGAAAGACCTAGCCATGTTCAAACTTGTTAAAGAACTGGCAGGTTACCCGATGATAACACAAAAGGGTAACAGCACCCTGTTGTTTAATTGAGCAAGCCATTAGCGGCAGCTTAAAACCTTACATTTAATTACATACATATAACCGGGTGTTTAACCAAAAAATATAATAACTCTATGAAAGGGGGAATTATGTTGCCGCGTGAGGGGTTAATACCTGCTGTTCTAGGTACCGCTGTTACCGCTGCGGGCCTGGCACTGCGCAACACGAACCCCGTTGTTGGTTGGGGTATAGCCGGTTTTGGCCTGGCGCATATTGTACTTGGCGCCATCGACTTGCTGGAGCATCCACCAGAGGAGTTTTAGAAAGGAGCGCTAGCTCCTTTCTCTTTTACGCCTATAATTTATCTGCTAATCTAACTAATTCAACTACCCTGGATTCTTCTTTTTCAATATGCTCACCCAACATTTTGACGATTTTGTTACCATGTTTGAGAACTTCATCTTTATTTATCAATCTATCCAGAGAATTTTTCGGCACTATCCTGTCCGGGTCCTTAGGCGCTTCAACCATGCCTATGTTCCTGGAGAATTTAATGAGTTGGGCCACTCTTTTTAGCTGGTCTGCACTTTTAATTTCATCCGGTACTCTTGCAAGAGAGCGCACAAATCCTTCAAAAGCCTCGCCAAGAACCCTGTGCTCTTCATACATGCCGCTGATAAATGCTTCGGCATCTTCACCGGCACTTGAAGCTTTCGGATAAACAACCTCATCTTCTTCTTTGAAGTGCGGCATGATCACGTTTTTAATTAAATGGGCAAACTCATCCAATTCCCAGACTATGTTTTCCGAGAGTTCGCCATGCTCAATATCTTTCAGGTTTCCCTCCAACTTGGACAAAACACCAACCAAAACCATGTGGTCTTTATGAAACCTTTTTAACCAGGGCATCCCCGCGCCTCCTTTGGGGAATTGTTTTGGTATAGATAAACGGGCAGTTTAAAGTCATGCCCAGGACAAAATTCAGCATCCGCCCTTACAGTGTGAAACCTGGCGCAGCATCCATTGCTTGCGAAGCATATAAACACCCCCTAAATCAATTTATTCAACACACTATTTTTTCATTTCCTCTATTAACTCTTCGACTTCCGAAGCGCCTTCAGCATAATATTTTTCCTCATCAGGCGCCAGCTCTTTTAGGAGCCGCAAAAATTCCCCCGCATGGACGATTTCTTCCTCGGCTATCTCCTGCAAAACCTTTGCCGCCAACTCATTATCAATCGATTCAGCAAGCTGTGTGTAGATCTGCACTGCTTCATACTCCGCGGCAACCATGAACCTGATGGCACGGACTAATTCCTCGTGAGTCAGCTTGCGCTCATTTTTCAGACCAGAGAAAGCTGTTCCAAAATCGGGCATACCTATCATCTCCTTTAATCGTTTAGCCTTCTTTTGCAAATTACATATTAACAAAAATATCTTACCCAAAAATATTTAATATTTTCTTTCTCAAAGCTTAAATATCTATTACCTTTTTGCCCTTATAAACCTGGATTAATACTTTTGAGGACATCTTCGACAACGCTTTTATGATAGGGCCCAATAAAAGGTTTGTCTTTGAGCTCACTGCGGGTCACCCAGGCAAAGGCGTTGTGTTCCGAACTGAGTTTAATCTCCGGGCTGACAGGAGCCCTCATATTATGCAGGTAAAATACTCCGAACCTGTCTATTCCGTCCGGAAATGTTACAACGTATGTCCTTAACAATTTGACCGGAACATCAAGCCTTAGACCTGTCTCCTCCCATACCTCCCTAAAAAGGTCCTGCAGCGGGTTCCCGGATATGTAGTGACCTCCGGGCAGTCCCCACAATCCTTCCACCCCTTTACCCCGGTAAGCCGAGTATTGAAGCAGCAGTACCTTTCCCTGGCGAATAATTACTAAATGCTGCATGACTGCCAGCAGTTTATGTTTAAATACGCTCATTTTAGCTCAACCTGTCTTTGAGTTGTTACAACAATTTTTCAATAACAGCATTACCAAACCTGTCTATTCTAACCAAAACGTCCATGTTTCTCAGCCGTTCAATGTCACTGCCTCTCCCCTCTTCGACATAAAACGTTTCTATGCCGTAAGCCACCCGGCACTCCTGGTTTTCGCTGTTGTAATATTCAAGCTTACCCTTGATGAATACCTGATTGGCTCTCACACCGGGCTTTTCCAGACTGATACTAACCGCGTCCCAGTACTTCTCTCCCCGTTCCAGGACAACGAAAACCGTTGTGCCGCCTCGCTGATAACTCTCAGCATCCAGATCCCCGCACTTGATCCTGGATATATCAAAGCTGAGCCTTGCATACTCACCCCTGAAAATGTCCCACGGGTCTACTGGGGCAGACTTCAATAACACGGGCGTACCAAAACTCAGAGTATATTGTTTGAAGCCAATCATACCGAAAAGAAACAGTACTTGAATCAAAACAATTATTACAATTTTATGGTTTCTCTTCATTTACTGTCACCTCGCCCTTGCCCCAGGAAAGGATAACCTTCCGTCTCTGGCGTTCCATGATAGCCCCGCTGGCGATCAGCACGACGCCACCGGCGATAAAAAACAGGGATTTGGATAACATCTTCCAGAAGAAGTTAAAGTATTCGCCGACAATATATAAATTAAAAGCAATCATTCCCAATGAGAAATATAAACTGTTCTGGGTCATGAAACCCGTGACTATGACTGACAGTGCCCATAAAAACATGACCAGGTTTAAAAGAACCGTTAACGAAAATTCACCAAACGGTATTAGCAGCATAACAAACGCAAGCGTGTCAAGGATCAGCCAGGGCGTGTTTTCCCTAGCCATAGTCTTAAAATCACGGGTCGTCCTGCTGAGCGCGTATGCCCCAAAAACTGCGGCGGCGGCGTATAAAACCCAGAGAAAAACCAAAGCCCCGGGGTTCTGGTACAACGTCACGAAGTGACGGGAGAATGACTCAAGAGACATGATAAATAAAGATATTCCTGTCACCACTATTCCAAGGAAGCTGTAGATAAAAGGAAAATGTTTAATTTTGTTGACCGGGTGAACAGACATAAAGACCATTGAAAAACCTGTCAGCATCGAGACGAAAGGAATGATAAACGCAGCCGAGACAAAATTGTAGTTATCCAAAAGGATTAAAAGAACTTCAGTATTGACAAACACTATCGAACTGATTAGGGTTACAATTAGCGCAAAAGGCGACTTCAAAGCATATGTCAAATAAAATACAGCTCCAAACAACAGCAGCGCAATCATAACAACGGCCGGCGCAGAAGACTGCTCCGCCAGGACCCAGGCCCCCAGCAGCAGCGAACCAAGACCAAGAGGCAGTTCCTCTTTCAAAAGAAAAGCCACGGGCAAAACACCTAGCAGCCAGAAAAGAATGCCGTTGGGGAAATGAGCGTTGATGTGAAAGACCTGCGCAATAAGCCAGATGCCTGAACCAAACATGATGCAGCCAAGCAGCGAAAGCGCCCGGCTCAGCCCGGGAAGACTGTCATAAGTAAGATGTGAGGCAAGGTGAAACAAAACCAAAGGCGCTAAAACCAGGCTTACCTTGCCCCACTTGGGAATGTACTGCCAATTTGAGGCAAAAAACAATATAATACCCGCGCCTACTAAAATAGCGCCCAACAGCAGCAAAGCGGAAATCAGCCTGTTTTTGTTTTCGGCTGGATACAAGCCCAAAATATCATCTGCCTGATCGCTTCTGATGATTTCCCTGCTTACCCATCGCTCTGTTTCCTTTTTCAACCAGGAAAGCTTGGACAACTTACCAACCTCATACTTCTCTTTTTTTAATATTTGTTCAAGAAAAAAACTCATTTACCTGCCTCCAATGAGACAAACTAAGAAACGGGGTGCGCCTTTGCATCCCCGTTGTCTTTAATAAAGATCTCTTTTAAATTTTTTTCATACAGCTTTTCCTGGATTTCTTAGGCATATCCTATTCTTTTAACAATAACCGGTTCTTATAATTCCAGGCCAGCACAGCCTCCGCAAATTTAATCATTTTATTGGTCATGTTGCCACCCACATTGCCGTTGAGCCTGGAAGGCAGATCGCCCTTGTCCATGTACTCGTAATCGGACAGCCCCAGTTCAGCGGCCATTTCATTTTTGAACTCCTGTAATGCAGGACCTACATATGGCTTCAATTCCTTAGGTATCATTCCTGTTGAAATATTTTTAATCAGGTCCGGCGCTTCTTGCTTAATTACCATCAAATCGTTTTCCAATCTGATACCTCCTTTGCAAGGAGAAGATTATACTCTTTATATCTTTTCAAAATGAGATAATAATTATGTTGGCAATATTTATTTTTTTAAGAGGTGCCTGTAAGCGCTCAGGGCAGCTTTAGCCCCTTCCCCTGCGGCAACGATAACCTGTTTTTCAGGTATGGAGGTGACATCTCCGGCTGCAAAAACACCCGGCACCGAGGTACTGCCGCTGCAGTCAACAATGATTTCACCTGCTTCATTCAACTCCAAAAAGCCTTCTGCAAAATCCGTTGTCGGTATCGTTCCGATCTCTATGAACACGCCGTCAACTTCAATAGTAGACTCCTCAAAAGGTTCTTGAACGGATTTAATTGTGATGCTCCTCACCGCATGCTCCCCGTTGATACTTACAACCTGATAGCCTGTCATCCTGGTCAGGTTTGAAGATCTCTCTACCTTTTCGTTTAATACGGGGTCACTGGTCCACTCCTCCAGGGAAATAACATGTACGTGGAGAGCTATTTTGAGAAGATCATAGGCTGCTGTAATGGCAGAATTTCCTCCTCCTACTACCGCCACCTTTTTATCCTGAAACAGTGGGGCGTCGCAAACAGAGCAGTAGCTTACCCCCCTGCCGGAAAACTCTGTCTCGCCCGGCACATTCAGGCGCCGCGGCTGTTTTCCGGCAGCCACAATCAGTGTCCTGGCACTATAATGATTTCCGCTTTTGGTGGCAGCCGTAAAATGCCCGTCTGTCCCCCCAACTGAGATGACCTCGTCCTCAAAAATATCGACCGGATACTGTTTGACCTGCTCCTCAAACTTTTTCATCAATTCCCACCCGGTAACGTAATGAAACCCCATGTAGTTTTCAACTTCGCTGGTGGTCGCCACCTGTCCGCCATATTCACTGCCAATAAGTATGGTTTTCATTTTTTTGCGTGCAGCGTAAACAGCCGCAGTCATACCGGCGGGTCCCGTTCCGATAATTATAACGTCAAACAACAGCTAAGCCCCCTGGTTGTTTTTCCGGCCTTAAAAACTTGTGCCTGAAATAGTTTGCCCCTAATAGCTACAGCTTATATTACATACAGTAGTTATGCAGTTTCT